>JAITPU010000014.1 GCA_031289235.1 Eubacteriales Family XIII. Incertae Sedis bacterium | reverse complement strand
TTTACAACCGAAAAATTTGCGACAACGTCAACATCAATGTGCGCCGCGGCGAAGTCGTCGGCATCAGCGGCCTTATGGGCGCGGGGCGCAGCGAACTTGCCATGAGCGTTTTCGGCAGGATTTACGGGCGCGACATCAGCGGCGCTGTGTTTTTGAACGGAAAAGAAGTTAAGCTGACCAAAGTACGGGACGCCATTGACCATAAACTGGCCTATGTGACCGAAGACCGCAAAAGCAGCGGCTTGGTGCTCTCCAACCCTGTGCGCGTAAATGTGACGCTGGCGAACCTTAATAAGGTCAGCCGCATGGGCACCATAGACAAGGATCTGGAAATCCGAATGGCAGGTCAATATAAGGATATGCTGAAGGTAAAATGCTCCAGCATTGAGCAGCTCGTGGGAAGCCTTTCCGGCGGGAATCAGCAAAAAGTGCTTCTCAGCAAATGGATGTTCGCTGAACCTGACATTCTGATTCTGGACGAACCCACGAGAGGCATCGACGTGGGCGCGAAGTATGAAATATATACTTTCATAAACGAACTGGCGGCTCAGAACAAATCCGTGCTGATGATTTCCAGCGAGATGCCGGAAATCTTAGGCATGTGCGACAGAATTTACGTAATGAACGAAGGCCGCATCGTGGCCGAACTGAATCGCGGCGAGGCCAGTCAGGAAAAGATCATGTCCAGCATCCTGAACTCAAGCGCCTCATAAAAGGAGTGAGTATAATGCCAAACTTAAAAAAGAAATTATCCCGCGACGGAGCAAGCGAATCAGCGTCAATCGAATCGCAGGCGGCGGGAAAAGGATTTCTGAAACAGAATACCATGCTCATCGCTTTGGTACTCGCGATGCTTCTTTTCCAGATTTTAATCGTTTCGCAGGGCAGAGGCTCATTTTTTGCCCCGACTAATATCACTAACCTCATCGCGCAGAACAGCTACGTCGTCATTCTGGCGACCGGCATGTTGCTGTGCATCCTCACCGGCGGTAACATCGACCTTTCGGTAGGCAGCATAGTCGCGCTGGTTGGCGCGATGGCGGGTACTCTCATCGTAAATTTAAATGTAAATATCTATCTCTCCATATTGATTTGCCTGATTCTCGGCATCGCCATCGGCGCCTGGCAGGGATTCTGGATAGCCTATATGCGCATCCCCGCGTTCATCGTAACGCTGGCCGGCATGCTTACTTTCCGCGGATTAGCGCTGATACTGCTCAACGGTCTCACCATATCACCCTTCCCCAAAGAATATGTACAATATTTCAACAGCTATTTTAATGTCAATTCCGGATCTGGGATTCCTGTCGCCTTTTCCCTTACAATCGGGGCCATCGCCTGCTGCGTTCTCATCGCGGTTCAGGTGATTTCCCGCGTTAAAAAGGAGCGCAAGCATTACGCGGTGGAGCCTTTCGTCTTCACGCTGGTGAAAATCGTTATAATATGTTTTGTCATCATGGCGGCCTGCTGGCTGCTGGGACATGACAAGGGCATCCCGGTCATCCTGATAACTTTGGGCGTCATCGTCGCGGTTTATCAATATTACACGTCAAGGACGGTATCCGGCCGGCATCTTTACGCCATGGGCGGCAACGAAAAAGCGGCTAAGTTTTCCGGAATCGACACAAATAAAGTCATGTTTTTCGCCTATACCAACATGGGTTTCCTCTCGGCGGTCGCGGCTTTGGTCTGCGTAGCCCGCTTCAATTCCGCGGCGCCTTCCGCCGGCAATAGCTACGAATTGGACGCCATCGCGGCCTGCTTCATCGGAGGCGCGTCGGCTTACGGCGGCGTCGGGACGATAAGCGGCGCGGTTATCGGCGCGATTTTCATGGGCGTGCTGAACAACGGCATGTCCATTCTGGGCATTGACGCCAACTGGCAGCGCGCCGTCAAGGGCATCGTCCTGTTAGGCGCTGTTATCGCTGACGTTATCTCCCAGAAACGGAGCCGCTCTTCTTAAAACAGCAAAGCGGAGACGCGGGAGCGTGTTTGAGTTATGACAGCCGGATCGGCGGTTTATGCCGCCGCCGTGTGAAAGAAAAACAGGAGTACGAGAGTTGAAATATCTGATCGGAACGGACTTGGGCACTTCCGCCACCAAAACCGTGCTCTTTGATGAAAACGGTACTTCGATAGCGAGCGCCTCGATAGCCTATCCCCTGCATCAGCCGCGAAACGGATGGGCGGAACAGGATCCCCTTGATTGGTGGAACGCCTGCGTATCCACGCTTCGCCGGGTCATAGCGCAAAGTGGCGTTTCAACCGCCGACATCGCGGGCATCGGCCTTTCGGGCCAAATGCACGGCCTCGTCATGTTGGACGAAAACGGCGAGACGCTGCGCAACAGCATAATCTGGTGCGACGGGCGCACAACCGCCGAATGCGCTGAAATCACGGAAAAAATCGGGGCAAGGCGGCTTATCGAAATCACCGCCAACCCCGCTCTCACAGGTTTCACCGCCGGCAAAATTTTATGGGTGCGCAAGAACGAACCTGAGCTGTACGAGAGATGCCGGCACATTCTCTTGCCCAAGGATTATCTGCGATATAAACTGACCGGGGAGTTCGCCGCCGAAATGAGCGACGCCTCCGGCATGAACCTCCTCGACGTGCCTAACCGCCGTTGGAGCGGCGAGGTGCTTGAGAAGCTGGATATTGATCCTGCCTTGCTTCCGCCCGTCAGGGAATCCTATGAGATCGCCGGGCATATTACCGCTGAATCCGCAGCTCTCACCGGCCTCGCCGCGGGTACGCCCGTGGTAGGCGGCGCCGGGGACAACGCGGCGGCGGCTATCGGCACAGGAGTAGTCAAAAGCGGCAAAGCCTTTGTCACCATAGGTACGTCCGGCGTCATCTTCGCTCATTCTGACAGGGTGACTATTGATCCGTCAGGCCGCGTACACACTTTCTGCTCTGCGGTTCCGGGCGCGTGGACGGTAATGAGCTGCACTCTTTCCGCGGGCGGCAGCCTTCAATGGTTCCGCAACAACTTCTGCGCGGCGGAAATCGAGACCGCGGCCGGTCTCGGCAAAGATCCCTATGAACTGACTAACGGTCAGGCGGAACGGATCCCCATCGGCGCGGACAGGCTTCTGTTTCTCCCATACCTTATGGGTGAACGCAGCCCCCTGCTGGACGCGGACGCGCGCGGCGTGTTTTTCGGACTTTCCGCGATGCACACCCGCCAGCACATGCTGCGCGCCGTCATGGAGGGCGTTTCTTATTCTCAGCGCCAATGCATAGACGTACTGCGGAGCATGGGCGTGCTGACCGGAGAAATATTGGCCACCGGAGGCGGCGCGAGAAGCCCTCTGTGGCGGCAAATGCTGGCCGATCTTTTCGAATGCCCGGTCGCCACAGTTGAAAACAGCGAAGGCTCCGCCCTCGGCGCGGCTATATTAGCCGGCGTGGGTACGGGGCTTTACGCGAATCTCAGTTCGGCTTGTGAAAATATTATCAAAGTTGGGGATTTGCGGCGGCCTGTCGCCGCAAACACTGAAGCTTACGAGCCTTACTATCGCCTGTATCGCGAAATCTATCCTCAGTTGACCCGCCAGTTCCGAAAACTGGCGGCCTTATGATGTTTCGTGAAATTTAAATTTTTATAAATAAACCACCGGTCGGACGCGGTAATCCGGTCGCGCAAAATCAGCGTCTTTAAAGAAAGGAGGCGGCAGGTATCCCTTCGGCGATTAAATGCAGCAAAGACGGGAAACCCTGCCCGAATATCAGATGAAGAACATTCCTACAGTAAAATTAGGCTTAGTCGCCGTATCCCGCGACTGTTTCGTAATCTCGCTTTCCGAAAAACGCCGCGCCGCGGTGGCCGCGGCCTGCAAGAATCGCGGCGTTGAAATCCACGAGATATCTAAAACCATCGAAAATGAAACGGACATGCTGGCGGCGATACGCGAGATACAAGGCGCGGGCTGCAACGCGTTGGTAGTCCTGCTCGGCAATTTCGGCCCGGAAACTCCGGAAACTTTGGTCGCCAAACGCTTTTCCGGCCCGGTCATGTATGTGGCGGCCGCGGAAGAAAGCGGCGACGATCTGATCGGTGGCCGCGGCGATGCTTACTGCGGTATGCTGAATTGCTCTTATAATTTAGGCCTGCGCAAGCTGCGGGCCGTCATCCCTGAATATCCCGTCGGTTCAGCCGAGGAATTAGCCGACATGATCGCCGGGTTTATTCCGGTCAGCAGGACTTTATTAGGGCTTTCCCGACTCAAAGTCATAACTTTCGGGCCTCGCCCGCAGGATTTCTTCGCCTGCAACGCGCCCATCAAGGGTGTCTATGATTTGGGCGTCGAAGTTCAGGAAAACAGCGAGCTGGATCTTTTAGTGGCTTACAAAAGCCACGCCGGAGATCCCCGCATAAATGAAATCGCGGCTGATATGGCGGCGGAACTCGGCGCGAAAGGCAACTCTTATCCGGAAATTCTCCCGCGCATAGCCCAATTTGAACTTACGCTGCTGGACTGGGCGGAAAAAAACAAAGGCGAGCGCGATTATGTGGTTTTCGCGAATAAGTGCTGGCCGGCCTTCCCAAAGGAGTTCGGCTTTGAACCCTGCTATGTGAACAGCCGCCTCGCTTCCAGAGGTATTCCCGTAGCCTGCGAAGTGGATATCTACGGCGCGATCAGCGAATATATCGGCGCCTGCCTTACCGAAGACGCCGTGACTCTGCTGGATATCAACAATTCCGTGCCGCGCGACCTCTTCGAGTCCGATATTCGAAGCAAATACAACTACACGCTGAAAGACGTCTTCATGGGTTTCCACTGCGGCAATACGCCCCTGTGCAAGCTGTCCGAAGGCAGCATCAAATTTCAGCTCATTCAAAACCGGCTGCTGGAAAACGGCGGGAAACCGGACTTTACACGCGGCACGCTGGAGGGCGATATCCGGCCCGGCGACATAACCTTCTTCCGGCTTCACGGCAACTCTGACGGCGGACTTCAGGCATACATCGCGCAGGGCGAAGTTTTGCCGACGCCCACCCGATCTTTCGGCAGCATCGGCATTTTTGCCATTCCGGAGATGGGCCGCTTCTACCGCCACGTGCTCATCGCCAAACGTTATCCGCATCACGGCGCGGTAGCTTTTGCCCATGTCGGCAAGGCTCTGTTCACCGTATTCGATTACCTCGGGGTTCCTGATATCGCGTACAACAGGCCGAAATCCGTTCTTTATCCCATGGAAAACCCTTTCGCGTAAAAAATATTATAACGCCGGATTGGGAAAAACGAACGGCCCGCATGATTTTCATCAGTGCGGACCGTTCGTTTTAGCCATCATTATTTATATACGTTTATCTGCGTTATTTCAGTTCCACAGAAGCGCCCGCCTCTTCCAACTTCACTTTAATCTGTTCGGCTTCGGCTTTCTCAATGTTTTCCTTCAGGTTGGACGGGGCTTTGTCAACCAAGTCTTTCGCCTCTTTAAGACCAAGCCCTGTGATCTCCCTGACCACTTTGATGACTTTAATCTTTTCCGCGCCGGGCGCGGTAAGAACTACGGTGAATTCTGTCTGCTCTTCTTCCACCGCGGCTCCGGGAAGCGCCGCGCCCACTGCCGCGACAGGCGCCGCCGCCGATACGCCGAATTCTTCTTCGCAGGCTTTCACCAGCTCGTTGATCTCTAAAACCGTCATGCCTTTTATAGCTTCTATTATCTGTTCTTTAGTAATTTGTTCTTTAGTCATTTTTTCTCTCCCTTTCCATCTGTTATCTTTTATCAACAATCCAAAGGCTTAATCAAAACCCATATTTTTGAACGATTAACATCTATATTTCACTTTCGACTTCAAGTCGGTTATCTGTTATCGCGCGGAATGTGCGCACCAGCTTGCTGAGCGGCGACTGAACGCTACCCATAAATCTGCCGATAAGTTCGTTCTTAGAAGGAATGACGGCAATATCCCTGAGACCCTCGGCGTCGAAATAGCTGCCTTCCACGATGCCAGCCTTGAATTCCATCTTATTGTATTCCTTCATGACAGCGTTTAAAATTTTAGCCGGAGCTATCGCGTCCTCATAGCTGACGGCGAAAGCGCTGGGCCCTGACAGAACTTTTTTCAGCGATTCGTAAGCCGTGCCCTCAATAGCGCGCGCAACCAGTGTATTTTTATATACCTTGTAGTCGACGCTTGCTTCACGCAGTTTTCTGCGCATAGCGTCAGCTTCGGCGACACTTATCCCAAGGTAATCGATGACCACAGCGGACTGCGCTTTTTCCAGCTTTTCCCTGATTTCATCAACAATAGCCTGTTTTTCTTTCAGGTGTTCTTCTGACATATTCTTCCCCTTCCGGCCCCGCCGCTCTGCCTGACGTTTAATTGTCGGCGCAATAGACGAAGCAATAAAACAAAACGATAAAAAGGCCTTTTATCCACAGACAAAAGACCCGGTTAAACATTCATGCACCTCGGCAGGATTATTAAGCGGACGCCCCTGCTGTCTGTGGTCGCTGTTCAATTTTTACACGCCGGATTCGCATTGAACGAACGGCGGCGCGGATATCAGAACACGAGTTTGACGGGATTCACTCTGATCCCCGGTCCCATGGTCGCGGCGACAGTGACGCTCTTCAAATACTGTCCTTTGGACGCGGACGGTTTCGCTTTAACGATGGCTTCCAGCAACGCGTTGAAATTATCGGCGAGCTTCTCAGGGCCAAACGAAGCTTTTCCAATCGGCGTGTGAATGATATTCGTTTTGTCTAAGCGATATTCGACCTTGCCCGCTTTGATGTCCCGCAACGCTCTTTCCACATCCATGGTGACCGTCCCCGACTTCGGGTTCGGCATTAGGCCTTTGGGACCTAGCAGCCTGCCCAGCTTGCCGACGACGCCCATCATATCCGGCGTCGCCACCACTACATCAAAATCATACCAGTCCTCGCTCTGGATTTTCTGAGCAATCTCTTCCGCGCCAACGTAATCGGCGCCGGCCGTTTCCGCTTCCGCAGCCTTGAGGCCTTTCGCGAACACCAGCACCCTCACGGTTTTTCCCGTCCCGTGCGGCAACACTATGGCGCCCCTGACCTGCTGATCCGCGTGTCTCCCGTCAACGCCCAGTTTTACGTGAACCTCAACGGTTTCATCGAATTTCGCTTTGGCGGTTTTGACCACCAGCTCAACGGCGTCGCTCAGATCGTAAAGCATCCCTCTGTCGACCTGTTTCGCAAGCTCCTGATATTGTTTGCCTCTCTTCGGCATTTTTACCTCCCTGTGGTCCAAGCGGCCGCGGCCTCCCACATTCAACAATCCTCAATACTGATCCGCGGAATAAACTTTCTGTTTCCATTTCCATCATCGCGCCCATCGCGCGAAACAGAAAGAAGACAGAAAGTTATTCCTGAACGACAATGCCCATGCTCTTCGCCGTGCCCCTGATCATCTCAGTGGCGCTGTCTAAATCCGCGGCGTTAAGATCAGGCAATTTCGTCTTCGCGATTTCCCGCACACGTTCCATCGGCAGCGTGGCCACTTTCTTCTTGTTAGGCTCGCCCGACGCCGCCTGCAAATTCGCGGCCTTTTTCAGCAGTTCCGCCGCGGGCGGAGTTTTCGTGATGAAGCTGAAGGATCTGTCGGAATAAACCGTGATAACCACCGGAATTATCATACCGGCCTGATCGGCGGTTCTCGCGTTGAACTGTTTGCAGAACTCCATGATATTTACGCTCTTCTGTCCCAAAGCCGGGCCCACCGGCGGCGCGGGGTTGGCGTTTCCCGCCGGGATCTGCAGTTTGACAAGCCCCTCTATTTTTTTCGCCATCCCAATCATATCCTTTCCGAATTGTTAATTTTTTATCAAAGAATAACGCTTTTATCGCGCCGCCAACTAAAACACCATAACAAAGGCGCGATAATCTCAGAAAATATCTACATCTTATCAACCTGACCGAACTCCAGTTCCACCGGAGTATCGCGCCCGAACATTGAAATCTTCGCCTTCAGCGTCTGTTTTTCAACGTTGACTTCTTCGACGACGCCCATGAAGTTCTCAAAAGGCCCGTTGATGACCTTGACGCTGTCGCCCGTTTCGATACCGAGATCGACGTAAATTTTTTCAATGCCCATGCGCCGCACTTCGTCAAAAGTAAGGGGAACGGGTTCAGAACCATGTCCGACAAAACCCGTCACGCCCTGGGTGTTTCGCACCAAATACCAAGACTCGTTTGTCACGATCATCTTAATCAGCACATAACCGGGGAAAACCTTCCTCGTCTTAACCTTGCGCTGCCCATTTTTGACTTCCACATGGTCTTCGGTAGGCACGACGATATTAAGCACCAGCTCCTGCATACCTCTGTTTTCAACGATCTTTTCGATGTTGGCCTTTACCTTGTTTTCATGGCCGGAATAAGTATGCACGACATACCAGTGCGCCCGGTCTGTCTCTTTCAGGCCGTCTTCGTCGAAAGAAAGATCCGCGTTCGTTTCTTCCTCAGCGGAGATTTCATGTTCACCTTCATCAATTATTTGCGTTTGTTCCATAATCTTTTATATACACCATTTCAGAACTGCTCAATATATTGGCAAAACTGAACTTTCTCCATATTTCCAAGCGTTCAGAGATCTGATTCAGGACATTCCGGGGGCGAACCTTCCCGCGGACCGGTTCCGAATAAGCAATATTTTTACGGTTCTGAGTTTTAGAACGTAATACGCAAAACAGTCTTAAGGGCCAATAAGAATCCGGAGTCAATCGCCCATATGCCAACGCCGAAAATAGCGCAGGCGACAAGCACTACGGCGGTATAAGAAACCAGCTCTTTCTTGGTCGGCCATACGACTTTCTTTATTTCGACCCTGACTCCCTTAAAATATTCTCTGGCGCCGCCGCCTTTTTTTTTCTTGTCGCTGTTCGCCGCAGCTCTCGCCGCCGCCGCGGAAAGTATAGTCTTTTTCTTTACGGTCACGTTTTTTCCATTATCCATAGCGCCGCCCCTCATTTGGTCTCTTTATGAACCGTGTGCTTCCCGCAAAATTTACAATATTTGCTGACCTCCAGACGGTCGGGATCGTTTTGCTTGTTCTTAGTCGTACTGTAATTTCTCTGCTTGCACGCCGTACACGCAATCGTGACTTTCACTCTCATCTCCGCCGCCTCCGTTTCATTATCAAAATAAACGCGGTAATATTAACAGATTAAACGCGTTAACACGGCAATCGCGCCGTCGTCCGCGATAATAACAACATTTCGACCGAAACCCGATTTCGACTGGAACCCGCCCGCCGCTTCGCCGAGGCGAAAAAAAATCCCGGCGTTCATCTCAGATTTTAAACCCTGCGGGAAATTATCCTAACACGAAAACAAGGCGAAGTCAATTGATTTTTTGCTCCGGCCCCGCGCCTGAAGAAAATCAGGTGACTATTTATAAATTTCGCAGAACGGCGTCATCCGTCCCGCCCGGCGACAGTCCGTCAACGCGCGTGGCTTTTATCATTATAAAATGCTGTTTATGAATTGCTTGGTCCGGAGATTTTCAGGTTCCATGAAAATCTTTTCGGGAATCCCTTCCTCCGTCATCATGCCGTCGCACATGAAGATGACGCGGCTCGCCGCGTCGCGGGCAAAGCCCATTTCATGAGTAACCACAAGCATAGTCATGCCGCTTTCCGCCAGATCTTTCATAACTCCCAGCACCTCGCCCACAAGCTCCGGATCAAGAGCGCTTGTAGGTTCGTCAAAAAGCATGATCTTCGGCTGCATGGCGAGGGCCCGGGCGATGGCCAGACGCTGCTGCTGCCCTCCCGACAGCCTGGAAGGATATTCATCCGCCTTTTCCGCGAGGCCGACTTTCCCAAGAAGCTCTCTCGCTATCTCCTCCGCTTCCGATTTTTTCATTTTTTTCACATGTATAGGCGCCAGCGTGACGTTTTCAAAGGCGGTTTTATGGGGAAAGAGATTGAAGGACTGGAATACCATGCCCATTTCAAGCAGCAGACGTTTGTATATATCTGAAGCTGTCCGAAATACGGTAGAGTTCTTTTCCCTGTGCAAAAATAATTCTTCATCAATAAATATTTTTCCACTGGTAATTTTTTCCAATTGGTTGAGTGAACGCAGAAGCGTCGATTTCCCCGCGCCAGAAGGCCCGATGATACATACCACCTCGCCCTGTTCCACGACCAAATTTACATCCTTCAGCACATCCAATTCGCCAAAGCTTTTATAGAGGTTTTCAGTTCTGATGAGCGCCATAATCCATGCCTCTCTGATTTTACTGATAAACGGAGTACCGCTTTTCGAGCCTGTCGAACACAAAGGAAAAAAACGCCGTGATTATCAAGTATATAATCATTGCCGGAATATATACGAGCACCGAATTGCTGGAACTTGATATGGAACGCGTCATATGCGTCAGGTCCGAAAGAGCGATAATCGATACGAGCGACACGTCCTTGAGCACCATTATAAATTCGTTGGCGATAGGCGGAATGAGACGGCGGATCGACTGCGGTATGATGATGAGCCGCATGGTTTGCGCGTATGTCAGGCCCAGCGTGCGTGAAGCTTCGAATTGGCCCTTGTCGATAGACTGTATGGCCGCGCGTATGATTTCGGCGCAATATGCGGCGGAATTCAGGGTAAACGCGATAAAAGCGGCCAGAAATTTGTTGTTTATGGTCAAAGCGGAGCTTATCTGGGGCAAACCGTAATATACGAAAAAAAGCTGCATGAGGAGCGGCGTGCCGCGGAAAAAGAAAATATAGGCGCCGCACGCCTTGCTCAGAGGCTTGAACTTCGACATCTTGCCAAGAGCTAAAAATACGCTCATAAAAACGCCGACGAACACCGCGATGATAGAAAGCGACACCGTTATCTTCGCTCCTTCAAGCAGAGCCGGAAGCCAGAGCAACACGTCGGCGACAGGACGCATAAAGCCGGTGTCCACGGAAAATACCTGCCCCGCTATACCGATATAGGTTTCGGCGGCGGCGATGCGCAGGTCTTTTCCGCGAGCTATGTTGAAGACAGCGTAATCGTAGACAGTTTCATTATACTTGTCGCCGGCTTCCTCAATAAACGACGGTGAAATTCGCTCAGTCAGCGCCGACGCCGGCGGTTTTAAGAATGCCAGCGCGACACAGGCCGCCAGCGCCGCGACCAACACGACACAATTGACTAAAAGTCGTTTTCGCGGAATATTAATTGATGTTCCGTCACGAATGTTCATGATATTCGTCCGTTCAGTTGCTGATAGCCGTGGCGGCAGCGCGTCTGCTTACAGCCAATTGTCGCGTATCTCGTCGAGTTTCCCATTTTCTTCCAAGGTTTGCAGCGCGCTGTTGACCGCTTCCAGAAGTTTGATATTCCCCTTATTTAAAGCAACGGCAAATTTTTCGGGTTCAACGCCGGGTTCCGAAGATTGTATCCATGAGATCTCAAAGACGTCGGGTTCTCTCTCGACGTACGCTTCGGCTACAGTGCTGTCACAAAGAATAGCGTTTACCCGCTCCAGTTTTAAATCGTCAAAAGCGTTGAGGATCTTATCGTATTCGTGAACCGTGCAGGACAGCACACCGGTTTGCTGCAATTCGTCGAGGTATTCGTCGGAAGACGTGGCGTCCTGATATCCGACGTCAAGTCCGTCAAGCTCTCCCATTGACGCGACGGCGGGGGTTCCTTTCCTGATGACGATGGACTGCCAGTTTTCGATATACGGCGTGCTAAAGTCCATTGTTTTAGCGCGTTCGGGGTTTACGGTAACGGCGGAAATGACGCAGTCGTATTTATTTATGCTGAGTCCGCTGAAAATGCCGTCCCAAGCGGTATCTTCAAATTCTACCTCAACGCCGAGGATATTCGCGATTTCGGTAGCCAGTTCAATATCCAAACCTGTGAGAGTAACGCCGTCGTCGTCAAAGGTCTCAAAAGGCGGATAGCCTACTTCCACGCCGACTTTGAGCACGCCGCTGTTCAGCAGCCCGAGTTCCGTGTCACCGCCTGCGCCATTACCCGCGCCACATGCGGCTAATGAAAGCGCACACGCGAGACTTGTCACAAGACACAGCATTCTTCTCTTAAAATTCACCTTCATCGTTTTAATCTCCTTTTCTTTTTTAATTTCAAATTCATCTTATCTTAATGGATTACGAATAAAACATGCCTGATACCGGCGGCGTCAATGGATTCCGCCAATACAGAACAGCGGAAAAAGACCGTCGCGACGTGTGAGACGTGTGATATACTTAGACGTGTAATATCCAATCGGCTGAGCAAATAAGAATTCACTGACTATTAAGAATTTTCAGACACAGACGGTTACACCTAAACCCGTTTTATTATAAATGATATTCCTTCGATATACAAGATACAAGCGAAATTTTCGGACGGATCCTTGAAGGGCGGCCATTTACTATATTAAAGGTAGGCGTTGATGGACTGATAAGCCTCCGCGGGGAACCCATATCCGCCTCTCAAGTTCTTAAACGGCAAGCGGCGATGAATATTAGCGATGAACATTTCCTGTTGCGGCGACGCGCCGATACAGCGTATAATAATAGTATAATATAAAAAACACTCAAGAACGGCTTCGCCTGTTTACCGCCGGTTTTGACATAAAAAAGCGCCGGTTTGCTGTTCGATCGCTGAAGCGATAGAACTAAGGAAGATATACGTAATAATCGCGATTTATAGAATATTGACAATAGACGATAAAACAGGAAATCCGCGAACTTATACCGGAAATATGCCAAATTCAGTTGATACCGGCGCGACAGCTTCCGCCGCGCGGTGTGACATAAAAAGAATCTTCGCGGCTTGCTATATTTAATCGCCGAAACGATAGAACTAAGGAAGATACACGCAGAAATAACTGTGCTTTATAGAATATTGTCAATAGACGATAAAAACAGAAAATCCGCGAACTTATACCGGAAATATGCCAAATTCGGCTGATACCGGCGCGGCAGCTTTCGCCGCGCAGTGTGACATACAAAAGACCATCGTGGCTTGCTATATTTAAGTAAATTAGATGTAAGAAAGGTTTATACTGAATAATGACCGCGCAATATAGAATATTGGTAGTAGACGATGAACAGAAAATCCGCGAGGTTATCCGGGAATACGCCGAATTCGAAGGCTACGAGGTAACGGACGCGGAAGACGGCATGACGGCCTTAAAACTTTGCGAGAAAGAGGATTTCGACATCGTGGTCATGGATATCATGATGCCGAGGTTGGACGGCTTTTCCACGTGCAAAGAAATTAAAAAACTCAAGGATATTCCGATCATCATTCTTTCCGCCAGAGGCGAGGAATATGACAAGTTGTTCGGTTTCGAACTCGGGGTCGACGACTATGTCGTCAAACCCTTCAGCCCCAAAGAGTTGATGGCCCGCGTCAACGCTGTTTTGACCAGAAGTCAGAACGGCGTTGACGAATTGCCGGTCCTGCTGACTTTCGACGGCCTTGAAATCAACACCTCGGCGCGGATAGTCTCGGTGGACGGCGTTAAAGCCAGGCTCACGCCGAAGGAATATGAACTCCTTCTTTATCTGGCGCGAAACAAGAACATCGCCCTTTCCCGCGACAAACTGCTTTCTGATATTTGGGGCTATGATTTTTTCGGAGACGACCGGACCATTGATACGCATATAAAGAATTTAAGAAATAATTTGGGTCCCTACAGGGACCGCATCGTGACGCTCAGAGGAATAGGCTACAGATTTGAAGCTTAGAATTGATTTTAACAGCTTAAAATTTCGCTTATGGTTGTATTTCGTGCTGTTTGCCTTGATTTTGATGCTGATTTTACGGTTTTTGCAGATTTTTTTCCTTAACATTTATTATCAGGAAATGAAAATAGACGAAACCCGGCGCATTGCCGCGTCCATAGCCGACAAATACGGACAGGATGACCTGTTTTCGCAGATCGTCGCCATCACACAAAAAAACGACCTGTATGTGCAAATTGAAGCCCGAAACGGCACGATCCTGTTCTCTCCCTACAGTTTTGGCGGATCTCAGTCGTCCTCCATATTTCCCGATATCAACCCTTCAGCCGTCCTTCACCGGGAAATGTCCCAGCTCAAGGCGAAATTGCTGCGCGACAACGTCAATAACGTGTCAGCCATCATAAACAATTCTTCCAGCAACACCAACATACTCGCCTACTGCGCTTATCTCAACGAGACAGAAGAAAATGAAGTCTATCTCTACATTTTTTCGCCTTTGTATCCCGTCGAATCAACCGTGGATATTCTGGCAAGCCAGCTAAGCTATGTCACTGTCATTTCCCTGCTCCTCGCGTTCCTGTTATCCTTTTATATTTCAAAAATGGTGACGCGGCCTTTAGTACGCATCACGAATTCCGCGGCGCAGTTGGCAGAAGGGCACTACGGCGTCGAATTTGAAGGCGGCCGCTATTCCGAAATCACCAAACTTGCCGATACACTGACCTACACCTCCGCCAAACTGGCGAAGGCCGATAACATGCAAAAAGATTTGCTTGCCAACATTTCTCACGATTTACGCACGCCTCTTACCATGGTAAAATCCTACGCGGAAATGATCCGTGACCTTTCAGGCGGCGATCCGGAAAAGCGCGTCGCTCATCTTCAGGTGATAATTGATGAGGCGGACCGCCTTAACGTGCTGGTAAGCGACATTCTGGCGCTTTCCAAAATACAGTCGGGCCGCGATTCTCTTTCGCTTTCCACGTTCTCGCTGAAAAACACCGTTGAGAATATCCTCAGCTCTTACGGGATTCTCTCCGAAAGGGACGGTTACAGCTTGGTTTTCCACGCAAACGGGGATGGACGCGTACTCGGCGATGAAAATAAAATAAAACAGGTCCTTTCAAACCTTATCAACAACGCTGTCCAGTTCAGCGGCGAAGATAAAATCATCGAAATAGATATGGCGGAATCCGACGCTCACGTGCGTTGTTCCGTCACCGACCACGGCCCCGGCATTCCGCAAAACGAACTCGCCGGCATCTGGGAACGCTACTTTCGCGCGAGCGGCAACCGCCAACGGAATGCTCAGGGCGCCGGGCTTGGACTTTCCATAGTCAGAGAAATACTTACGCTGCACGACGCGAAGTTCGGCGTGAGCAGCGAATTGGGAAGAGGCAGCACCTTTTGGTTTGAGCTTAACAGATAAGCGGAAAGGGCGTTTATGTCGAAAAAAGAAACCGTCTTCGTGTGTCAGGAATGCGGCTATGAAAGCCCCAAGTGGGCCGGTCAATGTATCTGTGGCGCGTGGAACAGCTTCGTGGAAGAACGGATATCGCCGGCCGGCGCGACAGGCGCGAACCGACAGCCGGGCATCGGCGGACATTCCGCCGGATCCGAAAGACAAGCCGGCGCGGTCAGCCTGTTCGAAGTGAAATCCGGAGAATACGAACGCATGGATACCGGGATTTCGGAACTTAACCGAGTGCTGGGCGGCGGACTCGTAAAAGGTTCCCTCACGCTGGTCGCCGGGGAACCCGGCATAGGCAAATCCACCGTCATTCTGGAAGCCGCCGCTCATATAGCGGAGAAATACGGGCCGGTTCTTTACGTATCCGGCGAAGAATCCGAAGAACAGATACGGATGCGCGCGGATCGCGTATGCCCTAACCTGCCGCGCCGGCTCTACCTCCTTGCGGAAACAAATATGGAGCGGATTTTTGATGTAATTTCCCGCACGAAACCCTCTTTCCTCATCGTCGATTCCATCCAGACCATGTATTCCGGATATTTGGAATCGGCGCCCGGCAGCGTATCCCAGGTCAGAACATGCACCGGCGAGCTGATGAGATTCGGCAAAAACGACGGCATTCCCGTGTTCATCGTAGCTCACGTGACAAAAAGCGGAGATCTGGCCGGCCCGAAAATCGTAGAACACCTTGTGGACTGCGTGCTGCTGTTCACAGGCGAACGCGATCAGGATCTCCGCATCCTGCGTTCAAACAAAAACCGTTTCGGAACCACCAGCGAGATAGGCGCTTTTGAGATGGGTGAAAGCGGTCTGATCCCGATCGAAAACCTGTCGAAAAGCTTCCTCGACGGCATGGACGCCGACGCGGAAGGCGCTGTCGCCACCGCGATCTACGAGGGAACCAGACCGCTGCTTTTGGAACTTCAGGCGCTTACCGCGCCTGCCAACGTCGGTTTCGCCCGGCGCTCCGCCCTTGGAGTAGAAGCGCCCCGGCTCAACATGATCCTCGCGGTACTGGAACGGAGAGCGGGAATTTCCCTGACGAATCAGGATGTTTATGTAAACGTGGTGGGAGGCGTGAAACCCGAAGGCACTTCCTTAGATCTTGCCGTCGCTCTCGCCATTTATTCCAGCTTCCGGGGAATTCCCGCCGGCGCGAAAACGCTGGCAATCGGCGAAATCAGCCTGACCGGCGACCTGCGTTCGGTGCGGCACGCGGATAAGATCGTAAACGAAGCCGCCCGCTTAGGCTTTTCCCGCGTGATCCTGCCGAAGAAGAACGTTGAAAAACTGCGCGGCGGCGCGGACGCAATACGGCTCGCCGGCGTAAACAGCGTTCGCGAAGCTATAGCGCTTCTGTAAACCATAATCGGGAAATTTCAAATTCCGCATTGACAAAGCTTGCGGGATATGTTAAAACAGAATATATAAACGTATGCTTATATATATAAATATGCAAGGTTTATAGAAATGAAAATCCTCCGGGAAATATTATAATCCCTATTTTATTGCAATATTGTGTTTTGTTCTTGACGGAATTTAAGGAAAATGTTGCGCCAATACATAAACATATGTTTATGTATTGTTGGAGGTGAAGATCAGTGGTCACGACAAAAGAAACCTATGCCCTGTATACAAATACTGTTATTCATGAAGATGTAATTGACGTTGTCAGAGGCGGTCTGAGTACAGATTCCGAGTTGCAAAAAATAGCCGAGTTGTTCAAAGTTCTGAACGACCCCAGCAGGCTTAAGATCATCAATGCGTTGATTTTGTCTGAAATGTGCGTTTGTGACATTGCCGCGCTTTTAGATATGACGCAACCCGCAATATCGCACCACTTAAAAGTGCTCCGTCAAACTCAGCTCGTCAAATACCGGAGAGACGGCAAGATCGTGTACTATGCTCTTGACGACGAGCATGTGGAGAACGTCTTTCGCCAGGGGATGCTCCACATAATCCGGGATGCGGGATAATTGGAAAAGAGGAAGGACGGGTACGATGCCTTTAACAATGGCTAAGGCCGGCGAACAAAATTTAATCAAAAAAGTCGGCGGCAAGGCGGAAACTCGGCAGTTTCTTGAAAATCTCGGCTTCGTGCCGGGCAGTTACGTTACAATTATCACGAAAATCAGCGGCAATGTAATCGTCAATATCAAAGAATCGCGCGTGGCGATAAGCCACGAAATGGCAAGAAAAATTATGGTTTGAAAGGAGATTCATTGTGCAAACACTGAAGAACGTTCAATGCGGCAACACCGTGCGCGTCGCGAAAATCACAGGCGGCGGCGCCACGAAGCACAGGATTATGGAAATGGGCATTACCAAGGGCGTGGAGCTTTTCGTCCGTAAGGTCGCGCCGCTCGGCGACCCCGTCGAAGTTACGGTGCGCGGCTACGAACTGTCGCTGAGAAAAGCCGACGCGGAAATCATCGAAGTTGAATAAGCGCATTTCGCAAGCGGAGATATAAAAATTCTTCGCATTTAATAAGCTGCTAAGGAAATGCTTGAAAATAAACTTTGCAGATTTGGCGCGGGATTTTTTTCGTCAGGCAAGACGGTAGGTTCCGCTGATACTGTTGGTATCAGCGGGTTCTGCCAACGCAGCATGACGGAAAAAAGACAAGCTAACAGGAGGCAAATATATGTCTATCAAAATCGCTCTCGCCGGCAATCCGAACAGCGGCAAGACTACACTTTTCAACGCGTTGACAGGCTCAAATCAGTTTGTCGGCAACTGGCCGGGCGTGACTGTTGAGAAAAAAGAAGGCAATCTGAAGAATCACAAGGACGTTGTGATTATAGACCTTCCGGGTATTTATTCGCTTTCACCCTACACCTTAGAAGAAGTCGTGGCGCGGAACTATCTCATTGATGAACGGCCGGACGCAATACTCAATATCATCGACGGCACGAATCTTGAACGCAATCTATATCTAACCACACAGTTTACCGAGCTTGGCATTCCGGTAGTGGTTGCTGTCAATATGATGGACGTGGTGCGCAAAAACGGCGACAAGCTTGATACGGCGCGGTTGTCGAAGGAACTGGGTTGTCAAGTCATTGAGATTTCCGCACTCAAGGGCGAGAGCGTTATGCAATCGGCAGAACTGGCGATAAACGCGTCTAAGCTGGCGGCGACCTTGCCGCAGCACAGCTTTTCCGGAGGCGTGGAACACACGCTGGCACATATCGAAGAAGCGGTTTTGCATAATCTTCCCGAAGAACGTCAGCGGTGGTATTCCATAAAGCTGTTCGAACGCGATCCAAAAATCATTGAAAAATTGGAGCTTTTACAAGAACAGGTCGCGCACATCGAGAGCGACATTAAAACCTGTGAGACCGAGTTTGGCGATGACAGTGAAAGCATAATCACCGCCGAACGATACACCTACATTGACAGTATCATCAAGGACTGCCGTAAAATCAAGAACAAGGGCAAACTGTCGGCAAGCGACAAAATCGACAAAGTGGTAACTAATCGCTTTCTCGCACTCCCGATTTTTGCGGCAGTGATGTTTCTCATATATTTTGTTTCCATTACTTCTGTCGGTACGATCGCCACCGATTGGGCTAATGACGGTGTATTCGGCGACGGCTGGCACTTGGCGGGAATCGGCTCGTCCGCTTACGGGGAAGCCGCGGGCGATTATGAGTCGGAGCAAGCTAAAATAGACGCTTTTCTCGCCGCCGCTGAGGAATCGGGTATTGACACCGCCGCGATGAGCGAAGTCCTGGAAACCGACGAAACGGATGAAGCGCTTATAAAGAATTTCATTGATGAGGCTTCCGCCTCGGAAATTACCGCCTATGTTGAAACAGAGGACGAAGAAGGCAATGTTATAGAAACTTTGCCGGTTTCCCCCGCCAATTTTGAAACAGCCTTAACGATAGAAGAACCCGACCCCGCCGATTACGGCATATGGATACCCGGTATCCCCGTGCTGCTCGGCAGCGCCCTCGAAGCAATCAACTGCGCTGATTGGCTTCAAGCTTTGATTCTTGATGGAATTATAGCGGGTGTCGGAGCGGTGCTCGGCTTTGTACCGCAGATGCTTATACTTTTTATGTTTCTCGCTTTCTTGGAAGGCTGCGGCTATATGGCGCGTATCGCTTTTATCATGGACAGAATCTTTCGGCGCTTCGGGCTGTCCGGCAAGTCGTTTATACCGATTTTAATCGGTACGGGTTGCGGAGTTCCCGGAATCATGTCTTCACGAACCATTGAAAGCGAACGTGACAGGCGAATGACAGTTATAACCACAACATTTATCCCATGCAGCGCCAAACTGCCTATTATCGCTTTGATCGCGGGCGCATTGTTCGGCGGAGCGTGGTGGGTCGGAGGAAGCGCCTATTTTATTGGCATTACCGCAATCATCTGCTCCGGTATTATCCTGAAAAAAACAAAATTGTTTTCGGGTGATGTCGCGCCGTTCGTTATGGAACTTCCCACCTATCATTGGCCGACTGTCGGCAGTATACTGCGCAGCATGTGGGAACGCGGCTGGTCATTTATCAAAAAAGCGGGTACGATTATACTTTTGGCTACAATCTTTGTATGGTTCACATCGAGTTTTGGCCTGAAAGACGGGTCTTTTGGCATGGTGGATATGTCCGACAGTATCCTCGCCAATCTGGGGTCCGCCATCGCGTGGATATTCGCTCCGCTTGGTTGGGGCAACTGGAAATCCGCTGTCGCAGCAATCACCGGGCTGATCGCGAAAGAAAACGTTGTCGGTACATTCGGAATTTTGTTCGGGTTCGCCGAGGTCAGCGAAAACGGTACGGAAATTTGGGGGAGGTTCGCGACAAGTTTTACCACGCTGACCGCTTTCTCTTTCCTCGTGTTCAACCTGCTGTGCGCACCTTGCTTTGCCGCTATGGGGGCAATCAAGCGCGAAATGAACAATGTGAAATGGTTTTGGATTGCTGTAGGTTATGAATGCGGCTTCGCCTATATCGTGTCGCTGTGCATTTATCAATTTGGAATGCTGTTCTCAAGCGGTTACTTTGGCGGCGGAACGGTTGTCGCATTCGTTTTGCTCGGTTTGTTTCTGTGGTTGCTGCTCAGACCGTATCCAAAAGACAATTCGTTGAAATCAAACAATCTCGCTATGGACGCCTAATACAGGGAGGAATGGAATATGCTCACATTTATAGCGGACAATCTCGGAACAATCGCAGTCAGCATAATTCTTCTCGCTATTGTCGCGTCCATTCTCGTCAGGATAGTTCGCGACAAGCGGAAAGGGAAACCTATCGGCTGCGACTGCGATTGTTCGGGTTGCTCGAAATGTTTGAGCGATACGGTTTATCGCACAAAATAATGATATATTAAGCGATCTCGGCGTCGTAGTGATTGCAAGCATCAACGCCATACGCGCTATGTGGATTCGACGAAAGGCTTGGAGCGATTATGAAAAACAATAAACGCACTCGCGCCGTGATTGCAGTGTCGGCTGTACTGATTGTCGCTGCGGTCAGCGCGGCGCTTGCGCTTGGCGCAGGAAGCGGCGGCAACAGCGGCTTTCTTGATATGGATATTGACGAAATCGACGCAAACGGATTGACGCCGGACGAATCC
>JAITPU010000002.1 GCA_031289235.1 Eubacteriales Family XIII. Incertae Sedis bacterium | reverse complement strand
GCGTACCTCTCTTTTTCTGAAATCTGTTTCCATTTCCCCTTTTTCGTGATATCCTTTTCCTGACCCATCTTCGTCCCTCCAGTTACCTCGTTGGCTTACAACTACATTGTAACTGCTTTGGCCCTTGATGGGTCTCTTTTTTATTCTTTTGGGCATTTCTTTTTACTACTTACCGCGGCGTCCGCCTTTCAAAAAAGTGTTTGACAAAGTGATGTGATTGTGGTATAAATAAGAGTTGGACAGCCGAAGCGCGTAGAATTCCGGACGAATTCTATGCGCTTTTTGTTTGTCATGACGCAGTTTTCAGGTAGCTTTTCTCAGATAAAGACTCCCAAACATTCTGAAAGAGCGAGGTAAAAACTGTGGACAAATCACAACAAAGCAACAACTATCTTATCACGGAACCCATACGCAAGCTCTTGCCCAAGTTTGCCATTCCGTGCGTCGTATCTCTGATCATCTCCTGCCTTTACAATATCGTTGACCAGATTTTTGTCGGAAACGGCATTGGGTATCTCGGAAACGCGGCAACCGGAATCATCTTCCCCATTACCGTCGTCGGGTGGGGAGCTTCCCTTTTGTTCGGAGATGGGGCGGCGGCGTATCTAAGCCTGTCGCAGGGGCGCGGAGATACGAAAAACGTTGGCAAAACCATCGCCAACAGTATCCTGTTTTCCTTTATGTCCGGCGCTGCGATTATAGCGGTCTGCTATCTTTTGGGGAACAGTATTCTTTACGCGCTCGGAGCGACGGAAGCCACAATCGGATTAGCCCGTGATTACGGATATATTATCTTTATCATGATTCCGATTGCTTTGGCGCAAAATACTCTGGCAGCTATTATCCGGGCTGACGGCAGCCCCCGTTACGCTATGATGACGATGCTCGTGGGAGCCGTCTTAAACATTATTTTTGACCCGATTACCATTTTCGTATGGCATTGGGGGATTCAGGGCGCGGCTTACGCGACGATTTTCGGTCAGCTTGTCAGCTTTATTTTATGTGCGCTGTATCTTCGCCGGAGCAAAACATTCCGTATTCGCTTATCGGATTTTAAACCGAGCTGGAAAGCAATCAAGCCCGTCATTCCTTTGGGCGGCTCCAGCTTTCTCACACAAATTTCCATCGTGATTATTACCGTTGTAAACAATAAATTGCTTGTATCATACGGCGCGATGTCGGCGTATGGCCCGGATATTCCTCTGGCGGCTTTTGTCGTCATTATGAAACTGTTCCAGATTCTCCTGAACATCGCCATCGGTATCGCGGCAGGGGCGCAGCCGATCATCGGCTTCAACTACGGAGCGAAACGATACGACCGTGTGAAGCAGACTTTCAAATACGTCATTTTATGGGTATTTATCACAAGCGCGATTGCTACGGTTTTGTTCGAAGTAATACCGCACGCGTTTATCCGGCTTTTTGGCTCTGACGGGGAACTCTACACAACCTTTGCGGTCAAGTGCTTACGCATTTATCTGTCATTGATCATCCTGACCTGCATCCAAAAAGCGTGCGCGATTTTCCTTCAGTCAATCGGGAAAGCAGCCGCGGCTATACCTCTGTCGATGGTTCGGGACGTCGTTTTTCTGATTGGCTTTTCAGTGATTTTCTCGCAATACATCGGAGTAACAGGTATTTTCTGGGCGGCTCCCGCGGCGGATATTGTTGCGGTAATCATTACCGCCGTCGTCCTGCTCCGCGTGTGGAAACAGCTTGGTTCCACAAAGGCAAAAGACGTGCCTGTAGACACACCTGTATCAGATGTCCCGATATAATAGACGCCCTGATCTGTACAGGCTCGCGCTATGCGATTACTTCGTAGCCCTGCTCCTCGATCTCGAATTTGATTTTGTCCAGCGCGCTTTTGGCCGGATCATATTCGAACTCCACTGTTTTCCCGGACAGATCCACCGAAACGCCGGTCACGCCGGGCAGCGCGCCGACCGCGTTTGTAATCGCCTTCACGCAATGCTCACAGGACATACCTTCCACGTTTAAGACAGTTTTTTCCATTTTAGTGTTCCCTTCATTTCAATTCAAATAAATTCAAAGAATTTTCAATTTTCAAAGTTTATGCGCTTCCCGCCCTCAATGCGCGGCCTTAAATCGTTTCAGCCGCAGCGCGTTTGTCAGCACTGACACCGAACTCAGGCTCATGGCGGCGGCGGCGAAGATAGGATTTAAGAGCGGCCCGCCAAAGAGGTGCAACACGCCTGCCGCTATGGGAATACCCACAGTATTGTACCCGAACGCCCAAAACAGGTTCTGCTTGATATTTCGTATGGTCTTTTTGCTCAGGTTGACGGCGGTCGGCACGTCCATCAGGTCGGAGCGCATGAGCACGATGTCCGCGGAGTCCATCGCAACATCGGTTCCCGAGCCGATGGCGACGCCTATATCGGCCTGCGTCAGCGCGGGCGCGTCGTTGATGCCGTCGCCAACCATCGCTACAACGCGGCCCTCGCCCTGCAGCTTTTTGACTTCGTCGGATTTATCTTGAGGCAGCACCTCCGAAAGCACCCTGTCTATGCCCACCTGCTTCGCGATGGCGGCGGCGGTCTTTTTGTTGTCGCCGGTAATCATCGCCACCTGAATATTCATTTTGTGCAGGCTTTCGATGGCGGCGCGGCTGGATTGCTTCACGACGTCGGCCACGGCTATGATTCCGGCGAGACTTCCGTCTATCGCCACGTACATAGGTGTTTTCCCTTCCCCGGCCAGCTTGTCGGAGGCCTTTTCCAGAGCCGAAAGAGAAATTTTCCGTTCTTTCATCAGTTTGCGGTTACCGGCGAGAACCGCCGCGCCGTTTATCTTGGCTTCAATGCCGCGTCCTGTAATTGCCTCGAAAGTATCTGTCTTCAAAAAATCTAAGCCTTTGTCTTCCGCCTCATGTACGATTGCCTGTCCAAGCGGGTGTTCCGAGCCTTTTTCGGCCGACGCCGCTATTTGCAGCAGTTGCTTCCGCTTTGTTCCCCGCGCGGTGATAACGTCCGTAACGGCCGGCTTGCCTTCAGTGATGGTGCCTGTTTTATCAAACACGACCGTATCGATTTTATGGGCGGTTTCCAGCGCCTCCCCGCTCTTTATGAGAATGCCGTTCTCGGCTCCTTTTCCGGTTCCGACCATGATGGCGGTCGGCGTGGCCAGCCCTAAGGCGCAAGGGCAGGCGATGACAAGCACGGAGATAAATATGGTCAGCGAGAATTCCAAATCCCGCGAGCCTAAGAACCAGGCGACACCGGCAAGCGCCGCGATAGCGCATACGATCGGCACGAAGTAGCCCGATACGATGTCGGCTGTCTGCGCGATTGGCGCCTTGGAACCCTGGGCCTCTTCCACCAGCCTGATGATCTGCGCCAGCGCCGTGTCCGAGCCGATCTTGTCGGCGCGGAAGCGGATCGCGCCGTTGGCGTTCAGCGAGGCGGCGTAAACCGCGTCGCCGGCTTTTTTGTCCACCGGCATACTCTCGCCGGTCAGCATGGATTCGTCTATGGCTGTGCGGCCCTCTATTATCGTTCCGTCAACGGGAATTTTCGCGCCGGGCTTCACTGCGACGATGTCGCCGATTTCCACTTCTTCAATCGGGATTTCTTTTTCCGCGCCGTCTTGTATTACGGTCGCCGTTTTGGGCGCAAGCCCCATCATCTTCTTTATGGCCTCGCCCGTTCTGCCTTTTGAAACGGCTTCCAGCGATTTGCCGAGCAGGATCAGGGTGATAATAACGCCTGCCGTTTCAAAATACAGCGATTCCACCGCGCCAAACCCGCCGGCCGCTATCCGGCCTACGTTATAGGCGCTGTACAGGACAGCCGCCGTTGTGCCGATCGCGATCAGCGAATCCATGTTCGGGCTGCGCTGAAAAAGCGCCCTGAAGCCGACGGTATAAAATTTATATCCCACGCCGATGACGGGAGCGACGAGGATAAGCTCGACAAGCGCGTAAAGCAGCGGGTATTTCATCGGGTCGAGTCCGGATGGGAAGGGCAGGCGGATCACCGTGATCATCGGCGCCATCGCGATGTACAAAAGCGGCAGCGAGAACGCGGCTGAAACGATGAACTTCGCCCATAGTACGCGGATATCTTTCCGCCTGCGCGCCATATCGTCATCGACCGCGTCGGGCCTTGAAAGCTCCAGCGCCTTGTATCCGGCCTTTTCGATCGCTTTCCTTATAATGGATAAACGAACTTTTTTCGGATCATAGGAGATAGAAGCTTTCTCAGTGGCAAAATTGACCGATGCGCCGGTCACGCCCTCCAGCTTCCCTACAACCTTTTCGATCCTCCGCGCGCAAGCTGCACAGGTCATATCGCCTATCGGTATTATGACATTTTTGGTATCTGACTTTTCCACCGCCTGATAGCCGATTTTCGCTATGGATTCCCTGACAACGGAAATCTGAAGACTGTCCGCTTCGTATTCCACGAACAGTTTCTCGCTCGCCAGATTTACCGAGGCCCGCTTCACGCCCGGCAATTTTCGGACTGTTCTTTCGATTCGCTGGGCGCAGGCCGCGCAGGTCATGCCCCGTATGCTCAATATTTGACTCTCCATCTCCGGATCACCTCGTTCTGTGTACAATCTTGATTAAATTTTGTAACGATTATAATTATATACATAAATTATATTAAAGAGGTTTGTAGAAATTGTGTATATGCGAAAAATTCTTCTTTTACTCTTCACAACTATATCACATTTATGCGATAATATCCCGATAATAAGCGACAGTTTTAAGCGTCACGCTTGCGTGATGGGGTATGGAGTATATAAATTGGAAAAAATATTAACGAATGACAATCAAGAACAGGATGTTGCGAAAATCCCTTTTACGGGCAAGCGCCGCCGTGCGGGCAAGCGGAAACGCAACATCGTGATCGCGGCAATATGCCTTGTACTCGTCGTTGCGGTTTATTTCACTTTCAGGACTTTCTCCTCTCCGAAAGTCGAGGGTCCGCAGTATACGGAATATGAAGTTATGAACGGAAATATAACGGTTTCGCTGAGCGGTTCCGGGACTGTGCAGCCAAACGCGCAGTACGAGGTGGTTTTCCTGGCCGGCGGGGATGTCATCGGCGATACGTTCAGCGAGGGCGACCATGTGGAAAAGGGCGCTCTTCTGTATAGGATGGATTCGTCGTCTGTGGAAGACAGTCTGGAAAGAGCGAATTTATCGCTTGAAAAATCAAGGATAAGCAATGAACGGACGGCGGATTCATACGCCGGGCTGAATGTCACATCCCCGATCGACGGGAGAATTTCAGAGATTTACGTGGAGGAAGGAGATAATGTGAATTCGGGTGGAAGGATCGCAAAAGTCGTGGATGATTTTTATCTGACTGTCAGAGTTCCTTTCAGCGCCAACGATGCGACTTCTCTGTACGAGGGTCAACAGGCGGACGTCACGATAGAGAACACTTTCGAAGTGTTAGAGGGTAAGATCACAAAGATTTATGACACAAACCGCGTGCTGGACGGTTTTGTCACCGTGACCGACGTGGATGTCACCGTTGAAAATCCCGGCGCGCTTTCATCAGGGGTCTATGTCACAGTCGGCGCGGGCGGAATGAGCAGCTATGGAGGCGGAACTTTGAAAGGCGGGAGCGAAGAGTTTATAACGGCGCAGTCAAGCGGACTGATTGATAAAATCCCCGTTGTGACGGGCGAAAGCGTCAGCAGCGGCGCGACGGTGGCCGTATTGTCGAACGACTCTCTTGACGACAGCGTGAAGGACAGCCAGATATCGTTGCGTGAAGCTGAATTGTCATATGAAAGCGCTGAAAAACAACTTGATGACTATAACATTACCGCGCCGATTTCAGGTTCGATTATATCCAAAACGATAAAAGCGGGCGATTCACTGGAATCGGGAACAAAAACGGTGATGGCGGTGATCGCGGATATGTCCGTGATGAGCTTTACCGTCAATGTTGACGAACTGGATATCGCGAAGATGAAGCAGGGACAAAAAGCGAGCATAACGGTTGACGCCCTTCCTGAGCAGATATTTCAAGGAACGGTGCAGAGCGTGGGCATCCTCGGGGCTTCGAGCAACGGGGTCACGACTTTTCCCGTGAAAGTCGTGTTTGATCAGACGGAAGGCCTGTGGCCGGGGATGAACGCGACGGCGAATATTCTCGTCGATTCGGTGCAAGATGTTCTTGTAATACCCGTAAGCGCCGTAAATCGCGGGAATACCGTGCTGATGAAGGACGCGTTCGCCGCCGCCGGCCCCGAAGATTCCGGAACTGAAGGCGGTCTTAAACAGACCTCCTTGCCGTCTGGCAGCCGGTATGTACAGGTAGAACTGGGATTGAACGACAACAGCTTTATTGAGGTAAAAACCGGGCTTAAAAACGGAGATATAGTATTCGTTCCTGTGGCGGCGGATGTTGAACTGCCGCAGAACACGATGATGATTGGTGGTCCGGGCGTCGGCGCGCGGCGTGAAGGCGGCGCGCCACGAAGCGGCGCCGGCGCCTCTCAAAGCGCCGGTGGTCCCGGTGATTGATCAGGACGCGGCTTGGCAATAACTGTTCAGAGATTTAACTGAGACTGTTCGAACGGATGGGCGATATGATCCAACTAAAAGACATATATAAAATATATCCCATGGGCGACGACGCTGTGCACGCGTTGGACGGCGTCAGCCTTGAAATAAATGAGAAGGAATTTGTCGCTATCATAGGCCAGTCCGGTTCCGGAAAATCGACGTTTATGAATATCATCGGCTGCATGGATGTCCCTACCAGCGGGAGCTATCTCTTGGACGGCCAGGATGTAAGCGAGATGACGGACGATGAACAGGCTTACATACGCAATAAAACGCTTGGATTCATATTCCAGCATTATAACCTGATCACAAAACTGACAGCTCTTGAAAATGTGGAATTGCCGCTTGTATACCGCGGCCTGCGTGAAAGAGAACGGCGCGCGATCGCGATGCGGGTCTTGGAGAAGGTGGGGATAGCGGAGAAAGCCCAAAATCTTCCGTCTCAGCTGTCGGGAGGACAGCAGCAGCGGGTATCCATCGCGAGGGCTTTGGCGGGGGATCCGTCCATAATCTTAGCCGATGAGCCGACCGGGGCCCTTGACAGCAGGACCGGCAGAGAGGTGCTGGATTTTTTACAGCAGTTGAACGCGGAAGGGAAAATGGTGGTGCTGATCACGCACGATATGGGCGTGGCGGAAAAAGCGAAACGGATAGTCAGTTTGTCAGACGGAAAGATTATCGGTGACAAAGAGGTGACGCAATGGATATAATGCAATCCTTCCGGATGACGATGAAAAGTCTGCAAGCCAATAAAATGCGTTCTTTCCTGACCATGCTCGGGATTATCATCGGCGTTGCTTCCGTGATCGTTTTGACCAGCCTCATGAACGGGCTGTCCAAAGATATCACGTCCAGCCTTCAGAGCGCCGGAACAAATACTATCACGGTCAATATACCCGCGAGGGGCAGCACCCGGACTTTCGGCGTTTCGGATATGGAGAAATTTGTCGCTGAAACGCCGGATTTGTTCAAATCTTTCAGCCCGTCGGTCGGCGTTCAGATCACCGCTAAAAACGGCACGGATTCTGTGGACACGTCAGCAACGGGCGTAAATGAGAATTATGACGAAATACAGAAAACCGAACTCTCCGCGGGACGGTTTATCCAGTATGTGGACGTTGCGCGCCTGCAAAAGGTGTGCGTTATAGGGTCGTACATAGCGGATAAGTTGTTCGGCGGCAACGTTTACGCCGATTCGGCGCTCATTATCAACGGTTCGAGTTATACTGTCATCGGTGTTTTGAAAGAAATCAGCGATTCAACCGCGAGTTCGACCGACGATATTGTTTATATTCCCTATACGACGGCGACGAGGCTTGCGGGCAACGCGTTTATAGGCACATGGACCCTGGAGGCCGCGAGTGTTGATAAGATTGAAAAAGCTATGACCGCGATCAACAGTAAATTGTATACAGTTTTCAATGATGAGGACGCTTATCGCGTATTCAGCATGTCTCAGATGATAAAAATGATGGAGGAGGTCACGGGTTCCATTTCTCTTGTGCTGGTTGGAATAGCGGGGATTTCTCTTTTGGTAGGCGGGATCGGGATCATGAATATTATGCTGGTTTCAGTCACCGAAAGAACGCGGGAAATAGGGATCCGCAAGGCTCTCGGAGCAAAGCGCAGAGATATCATGAGCCAGTTCATCATCGAAGCCGCGGTAACAAGCGCGACCGGCGGCGTGACCGGAATCATCGTCGGGATTGCACTGTCGCTCCTTGCGTCATCCGCCATGAAGATGACGACCGTGCAGTCTCCTAATTCTGTCTTGCTTGCGTTCGGCGTTTCGGTCGCAATCGGTATGGTTTTCGGATATTTCCCCGCGGGCAAGGCCGCGAAGTTGAATCCGATCGACGCGCTGAGATATGAATAAGCGTCACAATAAGCATACGAGCTGAAGTGTTACAGTTCAAAGTTTTGTCCGTAAGCAGGCAGGGACCGCTGCCGGAGCAGTAAAATTGAATTATATTGAATTAATGGAGGTTAGCATGAAAAAAACAGTATGCGGGCTGCTTGCTGCGGCGCTTGTCTTTTGCGGCGCCGGGGCGCAGGTATATGGGGCTTCGGAAAACGCCAGCGCGGTAGGCCTGTTGTCCGCGATGGGCGTGATAACGCCTGACAGCGGCGGAAGCTACAATCTTGACAGATTCGCCACACGCGCGGAATTCACTAAAATGCTCATCATGGCGTCGCCCTATAAGGACAGCGTTTCGACGGCGCCATACTCTGTGTTCAAGGACATGTCGACCTCGCACTGGGCCGCGCCATATATCAGGCTGGCGGTAACTAACGGACTTTTGTCCGGCTACAGCGACGGTCTCTTCAGACCAGACAGTACCGTCACGCTGGAACAGGCGGCAAACAGCGTTTTGAAGCTGCTCGGTTATGCGGAAAGCGATTTCAGAGGCGCTTTTCCGGACGCGCAGATGAACATGTTTAAGAACAGCAGCCTTTCCGTCGGCGTGTCAGGCGTCGTCGGAGCGGTCGTCACGAGAATGGACGCGGTAAATATTATTTATAACATGCTGAATTCGAACATAAAGGACGGATCTAAGAAATACGCGGAAACCATCGGATACAGCATGAACGCGAACGGCGAGGTGGATTACGCGGTAGCTTTAAGCAAAAACATGAACGGTCCCTTTACCGTGAAAAATTCTTCGTGGGATTCGGAACTCGGTCTTGAGGAACTTTCTTTCGCTGTGTATAAAAACGGAAAGGCTGCGGAGCCGTCCGATGTGAAACTCTATGACGTCATTTACTACAACCAGTCGAAGACAGTGATCTGGGTGTATGACAAAAAAGTAACAGGCGTCTATGAAAAGGCGTCGCCGAGCCAGAACGACGTAACCGCGGTGACAGTGTCCGGCAAAGAATACACTCTCGAGTCTTCAAACGCTTTTTCCGCTCTTTCGTCGTCCGGAACGCTCCGCGTCGGAAACACGATCACTTTATTGATCGGCAGGAATGGAGGCGTCGCCGACGCGGTGTCCGGCACTACCGTGAATACGGCGACCGCCATGTATATAACGGAGCTCGGCAGCAAAACATATTTGAACACGAACGATCAGGAATATCTTTCGAAGTTTATACGGGGAGTCTCGGCTGCCGGAGATGAAATTGAATCCCCGACCACGCAGATCTGGCCTAAAATCGGGGATATAGTCAAGGTCGATTTTTCCGGCGGGGAGAACAAGATTGAGAAAATATCGCCCGCCATGACGATTTCCGGAGAAGGGGACGCGTCGCTTTATAAGATCGGGGGGACGCAGCTCGCGGAGGATGTCAGGATCATCGACACCGACAGAGGCGCGTATACGACTGTTTCCATCCAGCGTCTCGGCGGCGTGCGGATATCGGCGGCGGATGTCTTGTATCAAGAAGTTTCGAACGGTAAGGTTACGTCCATGATTCTGGACGATGTGACGGGCGATTGCGGAAACTACGGAATCATAGTAAACGCGACAACGTCGACGACAAGAGAAGAGGGCATTAGCGGAGGATATACATATTTGCTCAATGGCGTGTTGCATTCGCTGGCGACGCAGGACAGCTCTTTCAAAATCAGCGCCGGGCCCGCCTTGATAAAACTCTCCGGCGAAAGTGTTGAGTCCATGAGCAACCTGTCCAAGATAACAAACAAAATCAGAAGCGTCAGCGAAACGGAGGCGGTATGCGACGGAACGGTCGAAAAATGGCCTGTTTCAAGCAAAATAGGCGTATACGCGATATCGTCGTCGAACCAGTATGTTCAGGCTACGATGGCCGACGCCATAGCGGCTTTTAAAGCAGACTCGAATGTCAGCTGTTATTACGACGCCGAGCCGAAAAACGGAGGCCAGATCAGGATCATCGTGATAGGCCGATGAGCGTAAAAAAATAAAAGGGGCCGGCTATGTTTTGAGCCGGCCCCTTTGGAACAGTTCCTGTCATTAAAGTTTAAAAATAGCGTTTGAGCAGGCCGGCAAAGGCGCAGCCGTGCCGCGCTTCGTCTTTGCACATTTCGTGGACGGTATCGTGTATCGCGTCTAAGTTCAATTCCTTGGCGCGGGTCGCGATTTTCTTTTTGCCCGCCGTAGCTCCGTGTTCCGCATCCACGCGCAGCTGAAGGTTTTTTTTGGTATCGGCTAAAACGACTTCACCCAAAAGTTCCGCGAACTTGGCCGCGTGTTCCGCTTCCTCGAAAGCGAATCTCTTATACGCTTCCGCGACTTCGGGAAAGCCTTCCCTGTCCGCCTGACGGCTCATCGCCAGATACATGCCGACTTCCATACATTCGCCGGTGAAATTCGCGCGCAGCCCTTCAACGATTTCCGGATCTACGTCCTTCGCAACGCCGATGCGGTGTTCGTCCGCCCAAATTAAAGCTCCCTCCTGCTGTTTCGTGAACTTCGACGCGGGCACGCCGCATATAGGGCATTTCTCCGGGGGGGCGTCTCCTTCGTGGACATAGCCGCAAATGATGCATACAAATTTTGACATAATTACTTCCTCCTTTTTTTAAAATCTGATCTTATTGTTCCGCCAACTAAACATCAGAAGCCGCGATGGTCTTTTTCCGCATTTTATTCTAATGTTTAGCCAGCTTATAAAATTAGCAATTATCCAAAGACATGTTTCGTCGGGGCAGGGTGACTATAGAGGCCTCCGCTTCGCTTTGCTCGTTGATGTTAGACGCCAAGACGCGTCCTCTTATCTCTTCGCGAAGGCGATAGACGAAAATCTCCGCCGCTCTTATCGGCGGCTGCCTTTGAACAGTGACTAAAATTATCAAAATATAAAAACTTTTATCAGTTTATGCTTTTTATATTTTCACACTCCGGTTTTTCCGCGCAAATGGGACATAAGCCCCATAAAAGCACATCGCGCCTGTATGTTTTAAAGCCCTTCAGTTCTATCTGTTCCGCTTCCGGCAGTTTCACGTCAAAATCGTAAATGCGCCCGCAATGCGTACAGCGGAAGTGCCCGTGATCAAGGATATTCGCGTCGTAGAGAGTTTCATTTCCGTCCATGCTGAACGGCCGGACCAGCCCGGCTTCTCTCAGCGTCGACAGCGCGTTGTATACAGATGTACGCGACAGGCTCGGAAGTCTGCGGCGAAGCACTTTATAAATTTGGTCCACCGTAGGATGATCGCGCATTTCTTCCAGATACCGCATAACGTATATCCTCGCGCTGGAAGGCCGAACACCCGCTTCGCGTAGCTTTTGGACCAATTGTTCATTTGACGCGCTGTTAAAAGCAGACATTTATTGTATTCCCTATAAATTTGTAATCCTTATAAATTTATTATAATGCAATTTTTGTTCCTGTCAAGAAGAAATTTATTAAATTTTGCTTGATATCTTTTTGTATAGTGAATATAATGTAGAGGCGGTACAGACGCGGTTATGCTGTACTTATTGCTTCACCGGCTAAATATTGAAGTTGTGACAGTCTTTTTCGCCGCACCGCGTTAGCGGGCGCTTAGTGAAAAAATCTTCGCTGTTTTGTACAATATTTATCCGGCGGAACGATGATCGTT
>JAITPU010000078.1 GCA_031289235.1 Eubacteriales Family XIII. Incertae Sedis bacterium | reverse complement strand
AGGGAAAACGCTATATGATCAGCCTGAACGTTGTGAAATATCTTGATAAAATTATGGGGATTTAATAATTTGTATCCCTTTAATATTTTAATTCTTTCATCCCTCTGTTTCTCCTTGCCCTTCATGCGTTTGTCGTGGCCAAAAACTTGACAAAAAAATATGCCCGAAGGCATTGCTATCACTTCGCTCTTACTTCAGACACGCGCGTGAAAAGATCCTCCACTTTGAACCCCCGCGCCCGTCGCCGTATTTATGTAATATATTTGGCGTGTGAACATATATTCTTGCACAAGATATTGTAAAGCTTCGTTTTTTTGAATTTGTGCCAAAAGGAATTCGCGCAAAAAAAAGGTTTGGCGGCCTTTTTTTGTTTTTGATTGTTGCGAATTGGAGTGTAGTGGAGTATAGTGGAGACACAGATTGAAAAGGCCGAAAGAGGTAGTGTATGCTGATCGGGCGCTTCGACAATTCAATAGACGCCAAGGGCCGGATGATCATCCCGGCGAAGTTCAGAAACGATCTGGACTGCAAATGCGTGCTCACCTATGGTCTTGACGGCTGTCTTTATCTTTATCCCACACAGAAATGGGAGTCGTTTGTGGAGAAGCTGACGACCCTGCCTCAGGCCGATGAGAATGTAAGGCTCTTTTCCCGGTATTTTTTCGCCAACGCGGTAGAGTGCGATATAGACAAACAGGGTAGGATCACGATACCGCCGCAGGCCAGAGAGTTTGCCCAGATCGAAAAAGAACTGGTGACCATAGGCTTCGCGGAAAAAGCGGAAATATGGGGCAAAGAGGTGTTCAACGCGGAAAAAGAGCCTAAGAGCATGGACGCCAAGGCGCTCGCGGCGCATATTGCCATATATGAGAAAATTTAGAAAAATATGGAATATAATCATACGCCGGTCATGCTTGAGGAGACGCTGGCTTTTCTCGCGCCGAGAGAAGACGGAATCTATATCGACGGTACGCTTGGAGGCGGCGGTCACGCCGCCGAGATCTGCGGAAGGCTCGGGCGCGGCGGCGTGTTTGCGGGCATAGACTTGGACAGAGACGCGATGCGCGCGGCGGAAGCCCGACTGGCGGGGTTTCCGTGTGAGAAGATTTTCATACAGGGTAATTACGCGGACGCGAAAGAGGAACTGAAGGCCCGCGGAATAGGGCGCGCTGACGGCGCGCTGCTGGATTTAGGCGTTTCGTCATTTCAGCTCGACAACGCGAAAAGAGGGTTTTCGTACATGCGCGACGGACCTTTGGATATGCGCATGGACGCGGAATCGGCGCTGACGGCCGCGGATGTGGTGAACACATGGAGCGGAGAGGAACTGACGCGGATATTCAGGCGTTACGGAGAAGAGCGGTGGGCGGTCAGGATCAGCGCGTTTATCGTAAAAAGACGCGCGGCGAAACTCTTCACGACTACCGGGGATCTTTCCGAAACGATAAAGGCGGCGGTACCGGCCGCAGCCGTAAAAGACGGCCGCCATCCCGCGAAACGCTGCTTTCAGGCTATACGCATCGCGGTCAACGACGAGCTCGCGGAGCTTGAAGCGGCGGCGGATGATTTTATTGATCTTTTAAGTCCGGGAGGGCGGCTGTGCGTCATAACTTTTCATTCGCTGGAGGACAGGATAGTAAAAAATACGTTTTTCAGGCGCGAATTCCCGTGTACTTGTCCGGGGGGCTTCCCCGTATGCGTGTGCGGCAAGACATCTGACGGGAAAAGGGTCACGAAGAAACCGGTCCTGCCTTCCTCGGAGGAGTCCCGGAGAAATCCGAGGGCGCGCAGCGCGAAATTGCGCGTGTTTGAAAAGAAAGATATTTTTTAAATGAGATCGGCGGTAAAACGAGCTGAATATTACAGCGCTTACAGGCGCTTTGACACTGAGACGAGGCTGGTAAACAAAGGCGGGCTGAAGCCGGAGCGTCAAAAGCGTCCGGGGCTTTCCGCGGGGGAGAAGGCGATAATGGTTTTCTTTATCGCCTTGGCCGGTGCGGTTTGCGTCGGCGTAATCCTTGTGACGGCTTACGCCGCGAGCATACAGCATGGGATCAATATGGCGGCGGAAAGAACCGCGGATATCAGGGACGAAATCGCGGAGCTGAATATCAGGCTTAAGCGCGACGCCAGCGTGGAAATCGTGGAACAGCGGGCGCTTTACGAACTGGGGATGGTATATCCCTCGGACGGGCAGCTTGTATATCTGCGGGAAGCTGAACCCCCTGTACGGGAATTCGCGCAGTATATAAAAGAAAACGCCTATCGGATATGGTAGTGTCGCGGCGCATCCACAAGCCGGGGCGCGCGTTTTGAGCACGGAATCGCGCGGCGCGGGTTTACAGGATTCGCGTGTTATGAAAACGGGCGGCAAAGGGAGCTTGCGCATGGCGGCGGGGAAAAAAGAAAAAACAAACTCGGTGATAAGGACGCAGAAGCGCATGATCTTAACGTTCGTGATGATCGCCGCGCTCTTTGCCGCCCTTACGTTCCGCATAGGCTGGGTCGCTGTCGTCGCAAGCGATACATACGCGAAGATGGCGGCGGAACGGCAGACGAGAGACGAAATCATACCGGCGAAACGCGGCACGATCTACGACAGAAATATGAAAGAGATGGCCCTGAGCGCTGTTTCTTACCGAATATTCGTCAGGCCGTCGGAAGTTCCCGCGGGAAAGAACGACGCGGAGAAGGCGGCGCGCCTCGAAAAGACCGCGGCGCTGCTTTCGGAAAAGCTCTCCATCTCCTTGGAAGAGGTCAAGGAGATGGTTACGCAGGATAAGACCCGCGTGCGCGTCGCGAAGGACGTCAGCCGGGAAACCGCGGAAGAAATACGGGCGATCATATATGAAGAAGGTCTGGGAGGCGTCGAAATTGAAGATGACGTAAAAAGGTACTATCCCTTGGGCGCTTTCGCCGCTCACGCGCTCGGCGGAGTGAACGATGAAAATTACGGGCTTGGCGGCGTTGAACTCCAATATAACAGTTATCTTTCCGGAGTCATGGGGCGATGGGTGAAGAACGCGGACAGGATGGGCGACAGCCTGTCCTACGGTGTGGAAAGTTATCACGGAGAGCAGGACGGCGTAAACTTAGTGCTGACCATAGACGAGGTGATACAGCTTTACGTGGAGCGGGCTATTGAGAAAGTGCGGGAGTCCAGCGGGGCGCAGCGGGTCATGGGCTTAGTGATGGATCCGAAAACAGGGGATATACTCGCCATGGGGATGACGCCGGACTATGACCCTAACGAGCCGCGCGTGCCGTTGGATCCGGCGGAAGCGGCGCGGGTGGCCGGCCTGACGCCGGAGGAACAGCTCAATTACTGGAATAGCATGTGGAGAAATCCCATGATTTCAGATGTTTATGATCCCGGATCCACGTTCAAGCTTTTCACGGTTTCAGCGGCGCTGGAAGAAGGCGTGGTCCGTCCGGAAGATTATTTCAACTGCAGCGGGTATTATAACGTGGGGGGAACCACGTTGCGCTGCTGGCGGTATTACAACCCGCACGGCGACGAAACCCTTGTAGAAGCCGTGGGAAACTCGTGCAACCCGGTGATGATACAGCTGTCGCAGCGCATGGGATGGGACAAGTTCTATCAGTACCTCGAAAAATTCGGCTTTACGGAAAAAACCGGTATAGATTATCCGTCCGAAGGGCGCGCGCTGTTGCAGGATAAAGAAGCCGCCGGCCCTGTGGGACTCGCGACCATGTCTTTCGGGCAGGGGCTGTCCATTACGCCGATCCAGCTTATCACGGCGGTTTCCGCCATAGGCAACGAGGGGAAGCTCATGCAGCCGCGCCTAGTGAAGGCGCTTACGGACCAGAATGGGAATATAGTCGAAAGTTTTGACACCAAGGTCACCCGCCAGGTGATATCGGAAAAAACCGCCGATGAGATGAAGAAGATCATGGAGTTCGTCGTGGACGAAAGCGGCGGAAAAGTGGCGGGAATCCCGGGATACCGCATAGGCGGGAAGACAGGTACGGCGGAAAAGCTGTTCAACGGAAGCTATAAAAGCGGAAAGGTCACCGCGTCCATGGTGGCGATGGCGCCTATGGACGATCCTCAGATAAGCGTGCTCATAGTCGTTGACGAACCGCAGGGAATAAAATTCGGAAGCACGACGGCGGGTCCCGGCGTCCGCGATATCCTTTCAGAGGTTTTACGGTATCTTAACATACGGCCCGCGCAGCTGACGGACGCCGAGCGCGCCGCGGTCGAGGCGAAGCAGGTGAGCGTTCCTGACCTGCGGGGAATGAACTACAGCGACGCCGCCGGCTTACTGCTGGGAAAAAGGCTGCGTTACACAGACTCGCCCGCAATCGGTGAGAGCGAGGATTTCATGGTCGCGGATCAGTATCCCAAGCCCGGCGAACGGCTTGATCCCGGCGGCCTCGTATACTTGTACAGGGAATAGCGGATAAAGGCGGAGCGTCAGTGATGGAAAAACTTCGATTGAGACAGGTCGCCGAGGCGACGGGCGGCGTCCTGACAGCGGGGGATCCGGAAACGGAAATAGGCGAGATTTCCAAGGATTCCCGGCAGGCCGGCGAAGCGGCGCTCTTTTTCGCGCTCAAAGGCGAAAGATACGACGCCCATATGTTTCTTGAGGACGCCGCGGCGTCAGGATGCAGAAATTTTGTGATTTCACGGCCTGAGACAGTTCCGAACCGCGCGGGGCTGGGGGTGATACGCGTGGAGGATACCTGCGAGGCCCTGCAGGCCCTCGCCCGCGCCTATATCAGGATGTTCGACGTTCGAAAGATCGGGGTGACCGGAAGTACGGGAAAGACCACGACTAAGGACATGCTTTTCCGCATCTGCCGCGAAAAATTCAAAACGGTAAAGAGCGAAGGAAACCTGAACAATCACATCGGACTGCCCCTTTCCGCGTTCAGCATAGAGAGAGACACGGAGGTCGCGATATTCGAGATGGGAATGGATAAGGCGGGGGAAATTAATTTTCTTGCGGAAATCGTCCGTCCGCAAATCGGCGTGATCACCAATGTGGGCGTTTCTCATATCGAAAATTTCGCGAACAGGGAGGGGATTCTGAAAGCGAAAATGGAGATCACGAACTATTTCAGCGCTGAGGACGCGCTCGTCGTATACTCGGACAACGATATGCTGTCCGAGGGAAAAACCGGCGGCAAATACAGGCTTGTGAGGGTCGGCTCCGGAGGGCGGGACGATTTTGTCATTTCCGGAATCGAAGAAAGAGGGGATAAAGGAAGCAGTTTTTTTCTGGAGCACGGGGCGGATATGGAAAAATTTTCCTTGCCGATGCCGGGAAGGCACAATGTGTTCAACGCCGCGTTCGCGGCGGCGGCGGCTTCCTGTCTCGGCGTGCCGATATCCGTAGCGGCGAAGGCTCTGTCAAAGCCTGTTCTTTCTGACGGACGCCTGCGCATCAAAGGAAAGGACGGCATGAAGATCATAGACGATACCTATAACGCGAGTCCGGATTCCATGATAGCGGCGTTGGATATTTTAGCTTCGGTGCATGGAGTTCGCAGGATAGCGATCCTGGGCGACATGCTTGAGCTTGGCGCGGGATCTCCCGGTTATCACAGGCAGATAGGCGCTTATGCCGCGGATAAAAGAACAGATATTCTCATCGCCGTCGGGGACAGGGCCGGAGATATAGCCAAAGGCGCGAAGGGAAATATGCCCGGCGCCCGGATCTTTCATTATGCGTCGAAGAAGGCCGCTATGCCCCGGATAACGGAATTGCTGACTCCCGGGGACGTGGTTCTGGTGAAAGGTTCTCGCGCCATGGCGATGGAGGAGATCGTAAAAAGGATTTTGGAATGACGCGTTTTGATATGAGCCTTGAGGACGCGATAAGCATCCTGTCCATTTTAGCGACGGCTTTCATCGTTTCCTTGATCCTGACATGGATGCTGATCCCTTTCCTCAGCGGTTTTAATGTTCGCCAGACGGCCAGAGAAGAAGGCCCCGCGTCTCACATTAAGAAAAGCGGGACGCCCACTATGGGAGGCGCTGCGATAATCCTCGGAGTCGTCTTCGCGTACGCCGCGTTCAATTACATATCCGAAGAGGCGGCTGTGGTGCTGACGGCTTTCGTCGCGTTCGGAGCGCTGGGTTTTTGCGACGATTATGTGAAGGTGAAAAACAAAAGGAATCTGGGACTGACGGCGCGGTGGAAAATCGCGTCGCAGGTTTTGCTGGCGGCGGGCTTGGCCTGGTATCAGTCGGGCGTTTCGGAATACGGAACAAGGGTAAAAATTCCTTTTATAACCGAACCGGTAGATTTCCATATGTTCTACATACCGTTCATTACCATTTTCATTGTAGCCGTCGTGAACAGCGTGAACCTGACGGACGGCCTTGACGGGCTGGCGTCCGGGGTCACGGTTATCGTCTCGTTTTTTTTCGCGGCGACCGGCGCAGGCGCAGGCGCGGCGTTCTGCGCGGCGCTTGCGGGAGGCTGCTTGGGATTTTTGCCGTTCAACAGAAATCCGGCGAAGATATTTATGGGCGACACGGGTTCCCTCGCGCTGGGCGGCGGCCTCGCGGCGGCCGCCGTCGTCATGAATATGGAATTGATTATGCCGGTCGCGGGGGGGATATATGCGGCGGAAGCGTTTTCGGTGATCGTTCAGGTGGCCAGTTACAAGCTTCGCGGCGGCAAACGGGTGTTTCTCATGGCGCCGCTGCATCATCATTTCGAGTGCCGCGGTTGGCCGGAACGGAAGGTTACAGGGGTGTTCTGCTGCGTCGCCGCGGCCTTGTGCGCGCTGTCGTTTTTTCTGCTGTAAGCTTTGGGCGTCGCCGTCCAAAACGCGGCTGCCGCTAGGGCAGGACACGCCGCGTCCGGTCCTGCCCTGACAGGCCTTTACGCAGATTTTTAATTTATAGTAAGCATTGTACAGGGCGATAAGTTTCTGACGCGCGGAAAGCTGTGTCAGACGGCTGGAATCCGGAGCGTAATATGTATGATTTGACAGGGGAAAAAGTGATCGCGGCCGGCCTTGGGAAATCCGGAGAAGCCGTCGTCAGGACGGCGCTGGCGCTTGGCGCGCGCGCGTCCGCGTGGGACCGGAAAAGGCGCGAGGAGCTTGATCCTGTTTTGCTCAGGGAACTGGAGACGGCGGGTGTAGAGCTGTATCTTGGGGGAGATGAGCCGAAAGGGGAATTTCACGTAGCCGTCCTGAGTCCCGGCTTGCCGCCCGGCCTTCCTGTCTTCGCGGGGCTCGAGCGGGAAGGCGCGGAAATCATCGGCGAACTGGAATTCGCGTTTCGCGCGGGCAAGGGCCGCTACGCCGCCATAACGGGGACTAACGGCAAGACCACCACGACCGCGCTGACGGGCGAGATGTTCAGACGCGCGGGAATGCCCGCGGAGGTCGTCGGGAATATCGGGCTTCCCGCATCGGCGCGCAGCCCGTTTGCGGCGGAAGACACGTGGTTGGTGACGGAGGTGTCCAGTTTTCAGCTTGAAACGGTCAAGAGCTTTCGGCCCGAGGTTTCCGCGTTGTTAAATCTGACGCCGGATCATATGGACCGCCATGGCACGATGGAAAATTATGGAAATATTAAAGCGCGCATATTCGAAAATCAGCGGTCAGGCGATTATTTCGTCGTAAACAGGGACGATCCGAAGGCTTGGGCTCTCGCTTCCGGATGCCGGGCGAAAATAGCGCCTTTCAGCCGGCTTGCGGAATTGGAATTCGGCGCCTGTATGAAGGACGGGAGTCTGGTAATCCGGGACGAAACGGGGCGCGTAACCCGCCTTTGCGAAGCGGGCGAACTGAAAATACCCGGTTTGCATAATCTTGAAAACGCACTCGCGGCGGCGGCGGTAGCGTATTTCGCGGGAGTTTTTCCCGGCGCGATATCTGATGCGCTGCGTGGCTTTACCGGCGTGCCCCACAGACTGGAACGCGTCGGGACGGTGAACGGCGTTCATTTTGTAAACGATTCCAAAGGGACTAACCCGGA
>JAITPU010000039.1 GCA_031289235.1 Eubacteriales Family XIII. Incertae Sedis bacterium | reverse complement strand
ATGGATTTGTCAAAAGTAAGCTCATTAACCATTTTTTTCTTCGTCATCGGCATGATTTTAGGTTTGGCTCATGTTGGCTATAATCCTTTTATTTATTTTCAGTTCTGAAGTTCGTGGTTGGCAATTGACAAGAATGATCTCACTTTATCAGGGCTGTCAAAGACTCCGGCCGCGTTTTTACCACAATAATTCCCTCGCATGGGATGGTCAAGACATAGTGAAATAAAGCGTGAGTCTTACCGATAGAATTTTCACAGCGATTCTATATGGGGAAGCGGTCCTCGTACATGATTTCAAGCTTGCCCAGGATCGCGCTGCGGCAATGTTGTTTGTCGATTACATCTTATCATGAAAGAGGTCTTCTTTACTTTTGTACGCTTGAAAAATTCCGGCAAGAACTCTTATCCTTTGCTTTCCGTACTCCAATTCTTCTTATGAACGAATCTTTGAACAGTTACGATTTTAGAATCAATTGAAAATTTTGAATTTTTCCTTTGTTGACTTGTCGCTTTTGCTGTGATATCATAATAGGCCGCCATTATAAAGTAGCTGGTTTTCTAAGCGAGGAGTGATACATATGCCGGAACCCGTCAAAGTAGGGAAAAAGACGCGCGTGAGCTATTCGAAGATCCGCGAAGTGGCTGAAATGCCCAATCTGATTCAGATACAGACCCAGTCGTATAAATGGTTTTTGGAAGAGGGCCTCAGGGAGGTGTTCGAAGACATATCCCCCATAAAGGATTATGCGGGGAATTTAGTGCTGGAATTCATGGACTATTCGCTGAACACCCCGAACGATCCGCCCAAATACGGAGAAGAAGAATGCAAGGAACGCGACGTCACATACGCCGCTCCGCTGAAAGTAAAAGTCAGGCTTGTTAACAAAGAAACGGGCGAAGTAAAAGTACAGGAAGTTTTTATGGGGGATTTCCCCCTGATGACGGAAAAAGGCACTTTCATTTACAACGGCGCCGAACGCGTCGTGGTCACTCAGTTGGTGCGCTCTCCGGGTCCGTACTACAGCGCGACCGTGGATAAGTCGAATAACAGGCTGTTTTCAACGACGGTGATCCCGAACCGGGGGGCGTGGCTGGAATATGAGACAGACTCCAGCGAAATCATATATGTCAGGGTGGACCGCACCAGGAAACAGCCGCTTACGACCTTTTTACGCGCGCTCGGTTTCGTTTCCGACCAGGAAATCATGGAGCTTTTCGGGGAAGACGCGAGGCTGAGAAAAACCCTTGAAAAAGATCAGACGAAAACCTGCGAAGATGGGCTGAAGGAAATCTACAAAAAACTGAGGCCGGGCGAGCCGCCTATTGTGGAAAACGCGCGATCCCTGCTGGAATCGCTGTTTTTTGACGCGAAACGCTACGATCTGGCGAAGGTCGGACGCTATAAGTACAATAAAAAACTGGGGCTTTTCAACCGCATCGTCGGGCTTACGGCGGCGCGGGATGTCGTGGATCCGGACACAGGCGAGATTCTCGCGGAAGAGGGGCGGGAAATAGATCATCAGGCCGCCGTTGATATCGAAAACGCCGGCGTGCAGTTTATCTACGCCAGAAGCAGAGTGGATGACGGGGCCGTCATAAAAGTTATCGGAAACAGTTTTGTGCCGATCGGAAAATATGTGAATTTCGACGTCAGCGACTTAAAACTTCCCGACAAGGTATATTATCCGGCTCTGAGAAAAATCCTGAAAGAAAGCAAGGGCAAAGCCGCCTTGCGCGAAGCGTTGCTGGCAGCTAAAAACGAGCTTTCCCCCAGACATATAATCTTGGACGACATAATCGCGTCCGTAAGCTACATTTTAAATCTGGCTCACGGCGTCGGTAATACGGACGACATCGACCATCTCGGAAACAGAAGAGTGCGCACGGTTGGGGAACTGCTGCAAAATCAGTTCCGCATCGGCCTCGCCCGCATGGAACGCGTCGTGAAAGAAAGAATGACCATTCAGGATATTGAAGTGACGACGCCGCAGGCGCTCATGAATATCCGGCCCGTAACCGCGGCGATAAAAGAATTTTTCGGAAGTTCCCAACTTTCCCAGTTTATGGATCAAAACAATCCGCTGGCCGAACTGACCCACAAACGGAGGCTTTCCGCCTTAGGTCCGGGCGGGCTTTCCAGAGAGCGCGCGGGATTTGAGGTTCGCGACGTACATCATTCCCACTATGGCCGCATGTGCCCCATAGAGACGCCCGAAGGCCCCAACATCGGCCTTATCGGTTCACTTACGACTTACGGAAAAATCAATCAATACGGTTTCATAGAGACGCCCTACCGGAAGGTGGATAAGAAGCGTGGAATCGTCACCGAGGAGATAGACTACCTTACGGCGGACGAGGAGGAAATGCTGATCATAGCTCAGGCAAACGAGCCGCTTGACGATCAGGGCCATTTCCTGAACCACAGGATCGCGTCGAGAGGCGCGGGCGGGGAAATTGATCTGGTTCCCCGGGAACGCGTCGATTATATGGACGTATCGCCTAAACAGGTCGTGTCTGTGGCCACGGCGATGATCCCGTTCTTGGAAAACGACGACGCGAACCGCGCGCTTATGGGATCCAACATGCAGCGTCAGGCGGTGCCTCTTTTAGTGACCGACGCGCCGATTATCGGCACGGGCATGGAATATATAGCCGCCAGAGATTCAGGCATTGTCATTCTGGCGAAACACGCCGGTACAGTCGAGTACGTAGACGCGACGATGATCAAAATAAGGAGGGACGATACAGGCGGTCTGGACGAATATACCATGCTGAAATTCAAGCGCTCAAACCAGGGAACCTGCGTCAATCAGCGGCCCATCGTGAATAGGAACGAACGCGTGGAGGAAGGCGAAGTTATCGCCGACGGCCCTTCTACCGACCAGGGAGAGGTGGCGTTGGGAAAGAATCTTCTCGTGGGCTTTATGACGTGGGAAGGTTATAACTACGAAGACGCGATCATCCTGAACGAAAAGCTTATAATGAACGATACCCTTACTTCGCTGCATATCGAGGAATATGAGTCGGAAGCCAGAGATACAAAGCTGGGCCCCGAGGAGATCACCGGAGATATCCCAAACGTGGGTGAAGATTCCCTTAAAGATCTGGACGAGAACGGCATAATCCGCATTGGGGCGGAAGTCAGTTCATATGACGTTCTGGTGGGAAAGGTGACGCCGAAGGGCGAAACGGAACTGACAGCCGAAGAACGGTTGCTGCGCGCGATCTTCGGCGAGAAAGCGAGAGAAGTGAGAGATACCTCTCTCAGAGTGCCCCACGGCGAGACGGGAATCGTGGTTGACGTGAAAATCTTCAGCCGGGAGAACGGCGACGAGCTGGCCCCCGGCGTGAACAAGCTGGTGCGATGTTACATAGCCACCAAGCGCAAGATCAGCATAGGCGATAAAATGGCGGGGCGCCATGGAAACAAAGGCGTTATTTCAAGGATATTGCCCGAGGAAGACATGCCGTTCACGGAAAACGGGGAAGCTCTGGAAGTCATGTTGAACCCGCTGGGAGTGCCTTCCCGCATGAACGTGGGACAGGTTCTGGAAGTGCATTTAGGGCTGGTCGCCGCCCACAAGGGTTGGTATATCGCGACGCCGGTGTTTGACGGCGCCGATGAGAAGGATATCGTCGAGCTTTTGGATAAAAACGGCTTCCCGAAGAGCGGAAAGCTCGTACTGCGCGACGGCAGGACCGGAGAGGCTTTCGATAACCCGGTTACCGTGGGCTACATGTATATGATGAAGCTGCATCATCTGGTAGACGATAAGATCCACGCGAGGAGCACAGGGCCTTATTCGCTGGTGACACAACAGCCCTTGGGCGGACAGGCCCAGTTCGGCGGGCAGCGGTTCGGGGAAATGGAAGTGTGGGCACTGGAAGCCTATGGTGCCTCCTATACGCTGCAGGAGATCCTGACTGTGAAGTCCGACGATGTTTTGGGGCGTGTGAAGACCTATGAATCCATAGTAAAGGGGGAAAACGTCCCGGAACCCGGCATCCCCGAATCCTT
>JAITPU010000035.1 GCA_031289235.1 Eubacteriales Family XIII. Incertae Sedis bacterium | reverse complement strand
ACTTCATTGAACTTATCTGCGGCAGCGAACCCCCTCAAAATCCGCGTGAACCGTATCAAGAAACAAGCCTTGCTATTGCAAGTCCTGCAGCAACGCAGAACAGGCAAATCCCGACATTAAGCAGCACATTTGCTCCCGCCCCGGCATAATTACGGGTTTCAAGCATAGCTATGGTTTCCATACTGAATGTTGAAAATGTGCTTAATCCACCGAGTAAGCCTGTTGTAATCAGAAGTTTAACGCGTTCCGGCAAAGCACCTGTATTTCGCTCCGCGCCGATAACAAATCCGATTAAAAACGCGGCGGCAACATTTGAAATAAGCGTTCCATATGGAAATTCCGTCGGCAAAGCCCGCGAAATCGCATAACGCAAACAAGCCCCTACGGCCGCGCCTATCCCTACTGAAAAGAAATTTAGCATAATGTTATCCCCCAATAATCTTTACGAGTACGCGTTTGTCGCGCATGCCGTCGAATTCGCCGTAGAAAATCTGCTCCCACGTCCCGAAGTCAGCTCACCGTCCGTAATGTTCGTAGCGTTGCTGCAGACAAGAATTTCGCTCGCGCGCATCACGATAATTGCGCTTAGCTTTTGCCAAATATTGCTCTGTGTGGTTTGGCAAAATCAGTATTGTGGAGCAGGCAAAGCCACTCCGCGAGCGTTTGTGCGAGACGTTCCGGCTGCTCAATATACATTGCGGACGTACAGTCGCCGCCGTGGATTTTCGCCGTAAGCGTATAGTCACGTCCCTCGGAAATATAGGCGATAACCTCTGCCGACAGGCCCTTGCCGTGAAAATACTTCGTCATTGCCGCTTCTCGTTCGAGCGCACCGCGAACAGCGGATTTTAACTTGTAATCTTGTCGGCGATAAGATACTATTAAACGCATAACTAAGTTTCATCGCTCCGGAAATTAAATATTGGATCAAAGCGGCGCGAATTCTTTTAGCCGGGTGCTTCTGCCATAGCGGAACATAACTTTGAACAGCCGCCTTGTTATAGTTGTTGCTTATCGGAGCATTATACATTATATCTTCTATATCTTCGTTTGGATAGTTGCGAATGAACGGTAAATTTCGGCGCGTTTCGGCGCGGGGAGGTTTGAACAACATGTATGACAGCTTAGATGTGGCGCGCGCCGCGATAAAACTCGCCGTTACAGGCGACAGGGCTTCGGAAGAGCTATTTCTGAAAGAATTAAGAGGGAAAAATATTCAGGGCGCGGCCATGGACGTAGGCGGCGATGTGGTGAATTCAATACACGTGATCATCGAACGGGCGATCATCGCTTCCAGAAAAAACGGCGTCACCAGGGAATGCCATGTTCAGGACGGCGCTATCGCCGGGGCGACGCGGGAGGCTCTCAATCAGATCACGGCAAAGGCCATAGGGCTTAACGGCGGCGGTAAAATCGCGGTATGCAGGTGTGGGGAACATCTGAGCGTCTGCATTTTCATGAGCATCGGGCTGCTGCATTTGAATGAAGTGGTCATCGGGCTCGGACACCGGTCCCTGCCGGAAGAGTAAAGCCGGCCGAAAGGGAACGACAGCGGCTTCTGCTAATGTTTGAATGTAACAATAAGCCTCCATGACATATTTTCAACTGCGAATTCTATATTGACAAATATTTGAAATATTGGTATAATAATCCATACGCTGTTTGTTATACCAATCGTTATACTGCTTCGCTTTATGGTACGGTTTTAAATGCGAATCAGTATTATGCGCCAGCGCGCGGCCCGCGAAGCCCCGGCGCCCGGTCCGACAGTCAGCGGAGCAACAGCTGTTTCACGGCTTATCAGCGAAGTGATGAGGGACTTGAGGTGTGCCGGAGGCCGTTATGCGGCTTTTTTTTCGCTTTCGCGGCGGGAATATGGAGCTGGTATTTGTTTTCTCCCGTTTATGACGGCTTGAGTTTCCGTGCCGCCGTTTATTTTTCGGGGATCTGCCTTGCGGCGCCTGCGCTCTTTCTTTGCGCGAAAGGCGGAATTATCTCAGGCGGCGCGAAAAGCGGGCGCGGAAGAAAGCCCTTCCCCATGCTGTTCGCGTTGCTTGCGGTGTTTTTTGCGGGCAGCCTTTCCTGCGCGCTGGAACTTGAAAAAAAAGACCCTTTGGAAAGCCGCGCGGGCGAAACCTCGGAGATCAGCGGCATGGTGCTGTCTGTGGAAGCCGCGGACGGAGACTATTACCGGATGGCGGTGCGGACGGAAAGCGGCGGTTTGGGAATCCGAGGCGGGAAGGCTTTGGTGCGCGTAACGGGAAGCATACCCGCCGAAATCGAACTTACGGGAAGGACGATAAGGGCGACGGGGAAAGTGAGCCTTCCCGAACAGCGCCGGAACCCGGGATGCTTCGATTACCGGATGTATCTGAAAACGCAGAATATCCGCATAATACTTTCCTGCGACAGCAGCGGCTTAGAGATTTTTGAAGGCCGGTTGAATTCGCCAGAAAGGATCTTGCTGAACAGGCTCGCGGCGCTGAAGAGCGCGTTTTTCGCAAGACTTTCGGATGTGATGGACGAACAGAGCGTCGGCGTCATGGCCGGAATGCTGTTCGGCGACACATCCATGATGGACGACGAGCTCTACGAAAGCTTTCAGCAGAACGGCGTCGCTCATATCCTCAGCGTGAGCGGCATACATGTGGCCATAGTATATATGATGATCCTGCGCGCATTCGGAGGGCGCAGGGATCCGCTCAGCGGGACGGCCGCCCTCATTCTCCTGTTTTTTTACGCGGCGCTTTCTCAGTTTTCGCCTTCCGTCGTGAGAGCTTCGTTGATGATAGCCATGCACATTTTCGCCGGGCTGCTGCGAAGACGTTACGACCTGATGACCGGGACGGCGGCGGCGGCGCTGATCATGCTTGCCGTCCAGCCTCTTCAATTGTTTCAGGTCGGGTTTCAGCTCTCATTTCTCGCGGTATTCTCCTTGGCTTTCCTGACACCCTTCGTGGACCGGCTGCTGGAGCCGGCGAACAAAAAACAGGGCGGTGTCTGCGCGCGAAGCAGGGTCGTCTCGGCCTTGGTTCCGATCTTCGTGATTCAGGCGGGCATGACGCCCGTCACCGCGTACTTTTTCAACTACTTTTCCCTGTCGTCGCTGGCGCTCAACCCGCCCGTGATTTTTTTATCGGGCCTCATTCTTCCCCTCGGGCTGGCTCTTATGCCGCTTTCCGCCATCGGCGGGACCGTCGCGGGGAAACCGGTGTTCGGTGTCGCGGCGGCCGCTTCGGAACTGCTGATAAAGGGCATGACCCGGCTTTCAGATCTGGCCGCAGATGTGGAAGGCAGCTCGTTTTGGGTACCCAGCCCACCAGCCTGGACGCTGTTCATTTATTACGGCCTTTTGTTTTTTCTGTGTTCGGAAAGCGCGCGGATCGTTTGGCAGAGGCGGCAATTCAGGCGCGTGACGGGCCGGGCGCTTGCAATCGTGTGCTGTGCGGCGCTGGCCGGCGCCTCGCCAGTGTATGCTCAAAATTCCAGCGCGCTGGTCTTCGTGGATGTCGGCCAAGGCGATTGCCTGCACATTCGAACTCCTGACGGGAAGAACATCCTCATCGACGGCGGCGGAAGCATCCGCTACAATGTAGGGAAAAAGACGCTGCTGCCCTATCTTTTAAAAAACGGTGTTTCAAAAATCGATCTCGCGCTGGTCACGCATCTGCACACAGATCATTTCCAGGGAATCGCGGAGCTTTCTCAGGAAATAAAAATCGGCAGACTGGCTGTTTACGAAGGGAACCGGCTGCGGCGGCAGGAAATTGAGGAGGCCGCGAAAATTTCGGATGAAGAAATCCTCTACGTTCACAGCGGACAGCGCCTCAGCGTGGGGAAAAGCGTCTATATTGATATCCTGTTTCCGCAATCCGAAAGCGAGGAGGAATATGAACGCATGATAATCACAGAAGAAGACGAAAACAAAAGCAGCCTGTTGATGCGTCTTTCCTACGGGGATGTAAAAGTGCTGATGACGGGAGATCTGAGCGCGGACGCCGAGGCGCGGATAATGCGCGAACTGGACGAAAAACCGGGCGGCGTGGAGATGCTGAGATCCGATATTTTAAAGGCGGGACATCATGGCAGCCGCTATTCCACATCGGACGAATTTCTTGAAACGGTTTCGCCAAAACTCTGCGTATTTCAGGTGGGAAAGAATAATTTCGGCCATCCTCATCCAACCGTTCTTGAAAAATGCGAAAAACGGAATATAATGATATACAGAAACGATTCGCAGGGCGCAGTGATGATCGACGTGACGGGCGGCGGACGGATAAGGGTAAAAACTATGATTTGAAAGGCGCCGTGCTGCTTAAATTATATAAACAATATGGGATTTTTTATGAATGACAGAAGAACAGAAGAACACGCCTATAAACGGATAAGCAGGGATATTCTGGAAGGCAGGATCGGCTCCGCGGTTCTGCTGTACGGCAGGGAGCGCTTCCTCGTGGACTGGGCGCAGGAAAAGCTTATGGACCGTTATGTTCCCCTTAGTTTTCGGCCGGTTGATTTCGTGCGGATAGACGGCGCGGCGGCGCGTCCGGAAGACATCATATCCAGCTGTGAAACGCTGCCGGCCGCTTCGGAGAAACGGATTGTGGCGGTGGACGGCTTTCCAGCCCTCTCCGGCGCAAAGCCGAAAAGCTTCGGAGAAAACGGAGAAGAAACCCTGCTCAGGTATCTGGAAGAATTGCCGGAGAGCTGCCTGTTGATTTTTACGGCGGAAAACGTGGATAAGCGAAAAAAACTATTCAAGGCTCTGAACAGGAAAGGGATTGTTTACGATTTCACAAGCCTCGACCGGTCTCAGCTCAGGGCGTTCATAGAAAAGCGCTTCAAGCTCGCCGGAAAGCGAGCGGATCCGAACGCGGCGCGGCAGATCATTGAGGCTTCAGGCTATTTTGGAAGAGACTCGGAATATACGCTGCTGCACCTGGAAAACGATATCAGGAAAATCATCGCCTACAGTTCTGACGATGTGATCCGACTGACTGACGTGGCGCAGGTAATGGCGGCAAGCTTAGACACGGACATCTTCGCGTTGGTGGACGCGGTGAGCCGAGGCAGGAAAGCGGAGGCGCTGGAATTGCTTTACAGCATCCTCGCCACAGGCGAAAGCGCGTACAAGATTCTGGCGCTGCTTTTTTCTCAGTTTGAGCTGATCCTGTCGGTGAGAGAGCTTCAGGACGCGCGTAAAACCCCTGTTCAGATCAAGGGCATATTGCAGGTTCACGAATTCCGCATAATAAAGGCGGCGGAATTCGCCAGGCGATTTTCAGCCGAACAGCTTTCAGATATCCTGCGAAAAGCCTGTGAAATCGACAGGAACATCAAAACCGGCTTGTTGCGGGACTCAATGGCGCTGGAAATGTTTATCGCCGCTGTGCGGGAAGCGTGAAGCGGGCGTATTATATATGAAACAGAGCTTTATGAACATGAGACTAAAAGCGGACTTCATGCTGCTGCTTATAACCATGGCCTGGGGCGCGTCCTATTATCTTTCAGCAACCAGCATGAAGGAAATGGGACCTATAGAACTAAACGCCTGGCGGTTTTTGACCGCTTTTTTCGTCGCGCTGGCGGCGACCTTTCCGAGGCTGAAAAATGTAAACAGGGAAACTCTGAAATACAGCGCGATTCTGGGGATCGTACTCGTCTTCGTCTTTTTGAGCGCGAACTACGGCCTGCTTTATACCAAGCTGTCAAACGCGGGTTTTTTATGCGCTCTCAGCGTAGTGTTTACGCCTATATTAGGCCGCTTTTTCTTCAAAAAGGAGCTCGGAAGAAAAATGCTTTTCGTAATCGCCGTTGCCTGCGCCGGCATGGCGCTGCTGACTCTGGGGGACGATTTCAGCTTTGCGCCCGGCGATTTGCTCTGCCTCATCTGCGCTGTTTCCTATTCCGCCGATCTGCTCATCACGGAACGCGCGGTGAGACTGGAGCGGGTAGACGCGCTTCAACTCGGCGTTTTTCAGCTCGGTTTCACCGGTCTGTTCATGTTCGCGCTGACGGCCGCGCTTGAGACTCCTCATCTGCCGCAGCAGGGAGTCACATGGACGTCCATGCTGTTTCTCGCGATTTTCTGCACAGGCGTCCCCTGCGTCGTACAGACAGTGGCTCAAAAATATACCGACGCGGCGCATGTAGGCGTGATTTTCGCACTGGAACCGGTTTTTTCCGGGATAGTCGCCTTTGTTTTCGCCGGGGAAAGGCTTTCGACGCGGGCGTATTTCGGCGCGGCGCTTCTGATTTTCAGCATCTTCTTCATGGAAGCCGAACCCGGGAAAATAAATTGGGGAGGCAGGAAACGCTGATAGACAGCGAAGCCTGCCATAATCAAATCGAAGTCCGTTTAACCGCGTCCGACAATCTGGCGTCAATATCGTTCATGAGATTGTCCGAACAGAGAAGCCTGTCCACAAAGCCGCCCCTGTTCACAGCCACAAGCGCCGGTTTTTCCGGCTTCAACACGCCGCCGTAAATTTCGCCCAGTTCGGCGCGTCTGTACTCGGGCAGTTTGCCCGACATCTCCAGCGAAACGCCGGCCGTATCTTCCCAGAGGAAATCCGCTTCCAAGACGCGAGCTATCTCCGCCGCGACTTCCAGATTAGAAAATTCCACATCCTTTTCCACCGCTTTTCGCACCGACTGCAGCCTTCTTTCCGTGTTGGTAAAAGTCCCCGCCGCCGACGCGAAGCCCGTTCCGGGAATGAGTACGTCAGCCTTTTCCGCGGTCTTTGTGACGTGAGTGTCGCACACCATGAGGAATTCCAGCCCTGAAAGATCCGCGCCTGGATCTTCCCCGAATACCAGCAGAGCTTTAACGCCTTCCATAGCTTCCGCTCCGGCCCGTATGCCGAGGTTTATGAGACCCTGACTGTTGTTCTTCGCCTTAACCTGCAATATGCCGTCCCGCGGAGAGCCTATATGGCCCGACAGAACCGCGATATCCGCGATCAGCGTCGCCGCTTCCACGGTAATATTGTTCTGTTGGAACACGATCATAGCTTTCTTCGCGTTTACGTATAAAGCCGCTATTTCTTCCGCATCCCCGCCCGGCGTGACGCTGTCCAGATCGGCCGCGAAATTCTTGAAACCATCCGCTCTCACGGCCTTGCCGCTGTTCAGGACAGCCTTCGCGATCTCCCGCAGGAAACTCACGTCGTTTCCGGTATAAACGGCCTTTTCCGCGAAGGGAAAATACCGGTCGTCAAGCTCCTCCGGGTTGATGAGCACCACCTTGGCGCCCCGCTCCGCGGCCTGCTTAATCTTCAGGCGAACAACGGGATTCTGCACAGTGTCGAAACCGACAGCCAGAATCACTTCCGCGGAGAGCAGCTCGTCGATGCTGTTGGGAGACGCGTCGAAACCCAGCACCGGAGCTATGCCGCTTTTCCTGTTGTTGAACGAAAAAATCTTCGCACCCATGGCTTCGGCCAACATTTTCACCGCGTAAGCTTCTTCGTTGGTATATCTGTCGGAAACAGCCACAGCAACGGCTTCCCTGCTCTGCCTCGTTGCAACGGCCTGCGCCTTTTTAGCCGTCCTCATCACGGCGTCATAGTAATCAGCCCGTTCAAAAACGCCGTTCTTTTTGATCATAGGCTCAAGCAGTCTGTCAGCCGCTTCTCCGGCCTCAAAACCAAACTTGCCCCTGCCGCACAGCAACCCTTTGTTGACCGCGCCCGCCTTATCAGGTTCGGCTTTTACCAGCAGGCTGCCGTAGCTTTCAATGCGCAGGCCGCACCCTACCGAACAATGAGCGCACGTCGTGTACACGCTGTCGGTATCAAGCGGTACGGGCTTGGCGGCAGCGGGCCTTTCCTGAAGGGCTCCCGTAGGACAGACGCTTACACACAGCCCGCAGGAAACGCACCCTGATTCCGAAAGCGTTTTTTCCAGCGCGGGCTTCACAACCGTGTCAAAACCCCTGTTCACGAAGCCAAGCGCGCCGATACCCATGACCTCGTCGCAGAATCGCGCGCAAAGGCCGCAGAGTATGCATTTATTGGGATCCCTCACGATGAAAGGATGCTCATCCTCGTATTCAACGAGGCTCTTCTCCCCCGCGAAGCGTCCGGGTTTCACGCCGTATTCGCCCGCCAAGCTTATGAGCCTGCATTCAAAATAATCGCCGCAGCCGCATTCCAGACAGCGGGACGCCTCGCGCACGGCCTGTCCGGCGTCGTAACCCGCTACCGTTTCAGCGAAATTATCCTTTCTTTCCTCGGACGAAAGCTGTCTCATCTTCGGCCTGCATTCACGCTCGCGATCCTCGAAGGTCTTTTCCGTGATATCGTCCCGTTCGACCAGATAGGGTTTTTCATACCTTATATTCTCGCCGGACAGGTACGCGCTGATGACCTTCGAAGCTTTTTTCGCGTCGGCGATAGCCTCCACCGCGATGGATATCTTGTCGTTTCCGCAGTCGCCGCCGGCGAACACCCCCGGAACGCTGGTCATGAACGTATTCTTATCGTAGATGAACGCGCGCTTTCTGGTCATGTCGAAACCGGTGAAGCCACCGGGATCCACAGCCTGCCCCACGGCCAGAACGACAGAATCCACATCAAGGGTTTCTGTCTTGCCTTCCACGGGACGGGGAGACCTTCTCCCGGAGGCGTCCGGCTCTCCCAGCTCCATAATCTGCAGTTTTATCTGCTTCACGCGGCCATTTTCGTCTTTGATTATCTCCGCCGGGTTTGCCAGATTTTTAAAGATGACGCCCTCCTCTTCCGCTTCCTTGATTTCGATGAGATCCGCGGGCATCTCATCTTTTGTACGCCTGTATACGTTGTATACTTTTTTCGCTCCGAGCCGCACGGCGGTTCTGCACGCGTCCATGGCCGTGTTCCCTCCGCCGACGACGGCGACGTTTTCACCCAGACTGATATCGCCGTTATGTACCACTCCGCGCAGCAGATTGATTCCGCCGATCACACCGTCCGCGTCTTCACCCTCGCAGCCCACGCCGGTGGAGAGCCAGGCGCCTATGCCGACAGCCACCGCGTCAAAATCATTTCTGATGGTTTCAAAATCTATATCCGCGCCTATTTTCGTATCGGCTATCATTTCAACGCCCATCTTCTCAATGAGAGCGATTTCCTCGTCAAGCGCGTCCTTAGGAAGTCTGTATTCGGGGATGCCGTAGCGCAGCATTCCGCCGAACCTTGGCATCGCCTCGAAGACGGTGACTCCGTGACCGTGCGCGCGCAGAAAGTACGCGAGCGAAAGCCCGTACGGGCCGCCGCCTACGACGGCGACAGACTTGCCGGTTTCCGGCGCGATTTCGGGCATGAACGGATCTTCCCCGAGCATATCCGCATCGGCCGCGAATCTCTTGAGCCACGCGATAGAAATGGGTTCTTCGACCAGCCCTCTCCTGCATTTGTCCTCGCACGGATGCGGACAAACCCTGCCTATCGCGCCGGGCAGAGGAATCGCTTCCTTGATCAGTTTGACGGCCTCAGCGAACCTGCCGTTGGCAATCAGGCCCACATAGCCCTGACAGTCCGTATTGGCCGGGCAGGCCAATACGCAGGGCGGCCTGCAGTCGCCTGTGTGATCGGTGAGCAGCAGCTCAAGGTTTGCCTTTCTGGATTCATACACTCTTTCCGTATCGGTCCTGACTACCATCTCGGGCGCGATAACCGTGGCGCAGGCCTTGACCATCCTTGGGCTGCCTTCCACCTCCACGGCGCAGACGCCGCAGGCGCCGTAAATTTCAGTTCTTTCGTCAAAACAGAGAGTCGGGATAGTCACGCCGTTCTCTCCGGCGACCTCCAAAATCGTCTGCCCGGGAAATCCGGATACTTCTTTGCCGTCGATATTCAATCTGTATTTATTCATCGCTATCTACCTCAATCGCGTACAATCGCGCCGAAATTGCAGCTTTCTTCGCACTTGCCGCATTTGATGCACCTATCCTGACTGATCACATATTTCGACCCGCGCTCACCCGCGATCGCGTTCACAGGGCAGCGTCTCGCGCACAGAGTACAGCTCCTGCAATCGTCGGTAATGGTAAATGTGAGCAGCGCTCTGCAGGAATGCGCAGTACACTTCTTCCTGTATATATGATCTTCATACTCGTTTCTGAAATAGCGTATAGTGGTGAGCACGGGGTTGGGCGCTGTTTGCCCCAGCCCGCACATAGAACCGTCCTTGATCCTGACAGCCAAATCTTCCAACTTTTCGATATCGCCGTCCTCGCCCTCGCCCTTGGTAATTCGTTCCAAAATTTCCAACATTCTCTTGGTCCCTATGCGGCAGTAATTGCATTTTCCGCATGATTCCCTGCGGGTAAAGTCCAAAAAATATCTGGCCATGTCAACCATACACGTGGTTTCGTCCATGACGATCATACCGCCTGAACCCATGATCGCGCCGGTTTTCGTAACGTTTTCGTAATCCACGGGAGTATCAATGAGAGAAGCGGGAATGCAACCGCCGGACGGCCCGCCCATCTGCACGGCCTTAAACGCCTTGCCGTCTCTTATGCCGTCGCCTATGCCGTAAATGATTTCCCGCAGAGTAAGACCCATGGGGACTTCGACGAGGCCGCCTTTTTTGATCTTTCCGGCAAGGGCGAACACCTTGGTGCCCCTGCTCCTGTCCGCGCCCATCGCGCTGAAAGCCGCGCCTCCGTTGACTATGATCCAAGGAACGTTAGCGAAAGTTTCCACATTGTTGATGTTGGTCGGCTGCTGCCAGAAACCCTTTTCCGCGGGGAACGGCGGCTTTAGCCTGGGCATGCCGCGCTCGCCTTCCAGCGACGCGATGAGAGCCGTTTCCTCACCGCACACGAACGCGCCCGCTCCGGCCTTTATGCGCAAGTCGAAGCTGTAGCCCGTCTCAAACAGATTTTCACCGAGAAAACCTCTCTCACGGGCTTGTTTCATCGCGATCTCAAGCCTGTGGATGGCCAGTGGGTATTCCGCGCGCACATAAATAACGCCTTCCGTCGCGCCCATAGCATAACCCCCGACAGTCATGCCTTCGATGAGCGAATGCGGATCTCCCTCCAACACCGAACGATCCATGAACGCGCCGGGATCCCCTTCGTCCGCGTTGCATACCATGTACTTGTTTTTGCCTTTATTCCCCTTCGCGGCGTTCCATTTGAACCAAGTTGGGAAGCCGGCGCCGCCGCGGCCGCGCAATCCCGAGATTTTGATTTCTTCGATGACGCCGTCTGGACCCATTTCCTTCAACGCTTTTTCGACGGCTTTGTACCCGCCTTTTGCGATATATTCGTCGATATTTTCAGGATTTATGAGGCCGGTATTTCTCAGCACAATCCGCCGCTGCTTTTCCAGGAATTGCCTGTCCTCATCCGAAATTGTCATATCCGTGGCAATTTTTTCATTTTTCAGATGTTTTTCGACAATTTCGTGAACTTTTTCCGGCTGAACCTTCACATATCTGGCCGCCAATACACCCGCGTCGCCGTAAACATCCACGACGGGTTCAAGATAGCAGTTGCCGACGCACCCGGTTTTGCCGACTTCCACATCCAAGCGATATTCTTTTATGAGCCTTTCAAACTCCGCCGACGTTTTTCCGGCGCCTGTCGCAACGCCGCAGCTCCCCTGCCCCACTACTACCTTCACGCTCTCACCTCCCGCTCTTTCTCTCTGATTTCTTTCAGGATCTCCGTCGCTTTTTCTTTGGTCAGGTTCCCGAAGGTCTCCTCACCGCCGGCGCTTTTGATCATCATGACGGGCGCGAGTGAACAGCAGCCGAGACAGGCCACGTTGTTAACCGTGAACAGACCGTCTTCCGTGGTTTCTCCGTCACGGACGCCGAGAAATTCGCCGATCGCCTCTCCGAGCGCCGCGGAGCCGTTTACATGGCAGGCGGTTCCCTGGCAAAGCATGATAAGATTTTTCCCGATGGGCTTCATCCTGAACTGAGTGTAAAACGTGGCGACTCCGTAGATCTTCGCGGCCGCAATCCCCGTTTTCACGGCAATATGCTCAATGGCTTCCATCGAAAGGTATCCGTAGATATCCTGTGTCTTCTGCAATATGGTGATCAAACTGCCCGGAACATGTCCATATTTGTCAAGGACAGGCGCCAGTTCAGCAAAGTCCCGCGCGGCGCTTTGCCGACGGCCGCGGTTTTCGCACATCTTTTTTTCTCCTTCCCGAGCATTCCCGCGTTTGAATCACCGATACGCGCGGGATATTATTGAATGATAAAAATTTCACAATCGTTACTATCCTAATCAAGATAGGGCGTCGTGGATAGAAACGGGACGCCCGCTTCGCTCCATGTGTTGGACTATAAATATTATACCAAAATAATCACTGCGATACAAGTCAAACGCGGCCCTTGACCACGGAGATTTCAAGGATTGTGACAATTCTGTTACACCGATATGGCGAGGTCGCCAAGTAACACATCTTCGCTCAACGCAGAACGAAACATATTCTTTCGGATGCTGGGCTTTGTCTTTTGGGACAGATTCGATGATAGTATCGTGGGCAGCTTCGTACCCATCAAAACTGATGGCATACATCATCCTGCATAGCTTCATCCCAATAATTCATCAGCGCTTCGTACACATCATAATGGTCAATCAGCGATATACCGCCAAACTCAGCCAAAATACTGTCTGACAACGCTACGATAAACACTTTCGACTTCCCTCTGCGCCGTTTGGGCTTTTCCGCATATGCTTTTTGAAATATTTCCACCATCTTGTTGAAGGTTGAGCGCTTTACCCCACAAATCCTACGGAATTTTGTGTCCGGGTAAGTTTTTAAATTTTCGTATTTCTTACACTCACTTTATCATACCATTATTAATTTCGCAAAAAGTCTATTTTTGGTATGGGCGTTGAACCAACGACGAGAAAACGTGGTTTGGGGCGACGATAGTGGTGGGTGAAGAGGGTGGGAGCGTCCTCTCCATCTAATCATATCATTTGGTGTACGGTGATTAAGATTCGGGCTGCGCCAGAATATCCCTTATAGCTTTAACACATTTTTTTATTCTGTCCTCGCTATCTATACCATTGACCTGTTGAATTGGAAACTCGTAAGCATCTTCCATTTGTACGAGATTTCCTGCTCGTGCATAAGCGACAAGTCTTTGGTCACCCCCTCTGAAAACAAAACTCGCATTTTTGTTTTCAGCATTGATCTTGTCGCCAAAGATTAGTGGTCGATTATCATAATCCATCGACGGCTCAAGTGAACTTTGGGAAATCATTTCGGAAATGACATATAGGTATGGATCCCAATGATAACCATTAAGCTGTGTTTTATTCAGCATAATGGTTTCGTATTGTTTAGCGACTTTGTCATCCCAACGGTAGCAACCACTTTCGGAATTTCTAAACCACTCGTATTTAACGGCATAATAACGCCAAGCAAACTCATTTTTGGCTTCGCAAGAATCTGTGAACTCTTTGATTATCTGATTAAGTTGTTCAGTTATTGGCAAATCCACATTTAATTTAGTCAACAAAGCAGACAAAGTTTTTTGCAAATGATCAAAGTGCTTGCGTGATGTACTTGGGGTTAACAATTCACGCCATATCGAATCTTTATCAATTCCAAAACGATAGTTCGACGACTGCTTCTGTGAATAATCTCCTATCGACAGAAGCGCACGACCAACAAGGTCAAGGTCACATTTGTCGGCAAAGACTGAAATGAATAAGGAAGCTTTCTGTCGAAATTCCGACAAATCTTGATATTTGATACTTGAAGTACAGCCTCTCAATAGTGGATTGTCTTCAAGACGATGGAGAAGTTTGCGAGCATCATTATCAGAATAGAGGAGTGACTTTGAAAGTTCATTCTCTATTTGAGTGACACTAAAGTGTCGCCCAGAGATATTCTTAATATCGCTTATCCCATTTATTATTAGCATTTCGGTAGCTTCAAGCAATGCCGTTCGATATTCTTCACGCAGAGTATCGTCAGAATTTGATAACAAATTCCTTAGTTGTCGAACCCGAACATCGAAATCGGAGGTATTTCTTTCTAAGTGAATTAAAAAGGCGTAGAGCATTAGCTGCTCGCCCAAAGAAAACGGATTCGTTGTCCGCTCTGAATTATAATCGGTGCAACATTTACGGAACAAATTTACAGATGAGTTGTTGAAAAATAGCTTTACCTTGCCATCTTCATAATTGTCGCTAATATATAGAACATCTTTAAATGCGGCAAAATCGCTTGTGGATTGCTTTGCAAGGATATCAAGCCAAGCGAACCACCTCTTATACTCGGACTTATCAAGAATTGAAAATGAGTATTTATAAAAATTCATAAACCCGCTATCTAATCGAGAAGAAATGTCTCCACTCCCGCCTTTGAATAATGACCAAAATAAATCAGTCCATTCCCCGTCAACTCTTTTCTCAAATTCGGATTTGTCCGCTAAGTTCAAGCTGTTTGCAAAAGTCGCTTTGAAATTCTCGAAATCGGTAAGTTCTTTCCCTCGCGAATTCATCTTGATATATAGTTCATCTGATAGCCCGAAATCTTGCATCGGTAGTAAATGGAAGACGATAACAGGATGCTCTTTTGATACGAGTTTCTCCCAAGCATTAGTCAGCGCATAAGCAGAATACTTTTCGTGAATAGCCTGTAACACTACGAGCATCGAATGAATTGTTGCATCACTTCTCCACGACGGAATAAACCAATGCTCTTGTTCGAGATATTCAGCAAAATTCTCCTCAAACGTGTTCGGCTTGAAGCCAGACAATTTCGCACAGAATACGCGTGAACTATGGCGTGTTTCATACGAAAATTTACTCAATAGCTCTTTTGCCGTAACCTGCGGATTAATTTCAGGATATACAACATCGTCCAAATGAGATTCGCGCGCGGCAACGTACCAATGAATAAGATATAAAGTAGTAAGTCGCTGTTGCCCATCAAGAGGATAGAGGCTCTTCTTTTCGGAATCCGTGTAGCCATAAACGAAATCAAGTGCAAGCGGCTTCTCGTCATTTATCGCCTTGAAAATGGCATCGAGGAAGAGAGAACGAATATTTTTTACTCTTTTGTTTTCACGTCCCTGTGCGTAATCACGTTGCATAATTGGAATCTTGACTGATTCATCCGTGAGCATCTTCATA
>JAITPU010000010.1 GCA_031289235.1 Eubacteriales Family XIII. Incertae Sedis bacterium | reverse complement strand
TCTGGTCTCCTTTCGGTGATAGCTTTTTTGGTGAAAAATATTCTACCAAATGACCAGAAGCATGTCTATTATCTTTCCTTATTCAATTTGCGCAACTTATTCTACCTTATTCTTACATTCTTCACCGTCCTGATACCATATGAATAAATCCTTGATTTCACGTGCTTTATAAAATATAATAAAAAACAGGAATATATTTCAGTCAGAAATTAGACTGATAGTCGGTATTTTTTGTTCGGATGTTCAGATAACGCACGGAGGGCGCCGGTGTCAAGGACGAATAAAAAACCCGCTGAGCGTAAAGCGGAAATGCTTTTGCGGGCAAAAGAACTGTTTTGGCAAAAAGGATTTCAGAACACGACGGTTGACGATATCGTAAAAGCGGCAAATGTGGCGAAAGGCACTTTCTATTATTATTTTCAAACCAAGGAAGATGTCCTCGAAGCCATTATCGCGCAGATGGAGAAGGACTGTTTAGAGTCCGTAGAGGAGATCATCGAAAAAGGAGGAGATTCGCCTGTCGACAGAATAAAAGAGGCTTTAGACGGACTCAGGGCTTTTTACCGCAAAAACATCGGTGAAAAGGTGAAAAACGTGGAGGATCTTCAGCAGCATATCAAATATTTAACCAGCAGTGTGGAGGTTTTTTCCCCTGTTTTCGCGAAACTTGTTGCTCAGAGCGCCGAGGAGGGATTCTTCAGCGCGCCTTCCTCAAAGGCGTTTGCCGAAGCCTTGCTGATCGTGTCGCAGATTCTTTTGGACAGGACGATCTTTGAATGTTCGGATGAATATTATCTGGAGAGGACGGACATCATTCGGACTTTATTAGACAGTTCGCGCGGCGCGGCGCGCAAACCGGGAAGGCTGGACGATAAACTCACAGGTCTTGACGAGAGTTTTGCGCTGATATCCGGCCCTTATTCCCGTCAACCTCTGAAGTACGCGCGGGAGAGCGGCGGAGAATTTCTGGTGTGCGACGGAGAACGATATCCGATAGTGAACGGCGTTCCGGTATGCTATGAATTGAGCGATGAGGAAGAAGAGGAATTAAGAGAGAAGGAGAACGCGTTTCCGCGTCGCGGAATTTCGCGGAGTTTTGGTTTTGACGCCGTTTTTGAAAAATTCGTGAAAAATAAAAAAATAAGCGCTGTTTTCACAAGAAATCCGGATTGCAGCTGGATGGACGAAATAATGGAAGAACTTGATATCTTCGAAAACGCGAAAGTGCTTGGCGTGTCTGTGGGCAGCGACGCGTACACCGCGTATTTGCTCAAAAAACGACTGCCGATGCAGTTTTGGGGAGTGGATCTGTCCATTGAGGCTTTGCAACGGCTTGAAAAAGAAATGCGGCGGGGAAAAACACCGGTTCATCTTGCGCAATGTTCGGCCCGAGCATTGCCTTATCGCGACGGCAGTTTTGACGCGGTGTTTCACGTAGGCGATATCAGCCCGTTCGATGAAGACTATCCCGCGATTCTGGAAATGATCCGGGTGGCGAAGCCGGGCGCGAGGATAGTGATTGCGAGCAGAGGGATGAAAAGGGTCAAAAAAGGATATCAGAGAATATCAGGCGTTTCAAACGAAGAAAAACTCCGGACCGAACAGATGCCGCGCGCCCTTATGGGACTGCTTCCTTGCAATGTGAGGGATATCAGGTTCGAGGCGATAGATAAAGCTGCTGTGTTTAAGCTGAGTTTTTTGAAGTTTGACGAGAAGGCGATGACATTTTCGGCTTCACCGCAGTAAAGCGGCCGTCCGGCTGGTGTTGTTTGTTTGCTATTATGAATTTCGTTCCAGACAGATAGATTCACGCCGTTTGGCGACGGCACAGCAGCTGTGGCTGACTATTCAAGTTATAGCCCAGATGTCCGTCTGCTTATGATTGATTCACAACGTTTTTTAAAAAGGGGGAGTTATATAAAGATGGTGAAAAAATATTTTTCCGAAGTCAGGGTGCTCTATGCTGATACCGACGCCATGGGCATAGTGTATTACGGGAATTATGCAAAATGGTTTGAACTTGGCAGGTGTGAATTTCTGAGACAGGCCGGACATCCTTACAGTGAACTTGAGAGGGAAGGCATATGGCTCCCGGTTATAGAAATCGTGTGCAATTACAAACATCCGGCGGTTTATGACGATGTCTTGGAAATTGCCGCGTGGCTTGGCGAGCTTAACGGCGCGAGCCTGGCGATAGAATATGAGATCAGGAAAAAGGAAACGGGCGCGCTCGTAGTCGTTGGCAGGACCCGGCACGCCGTTACCGACCACTCTTTGAAGCCCGTAAAGATCAGACGGGATTATCCGGAACTGTACGCGTTTATGCGGGATTGTTTAAAAGATGATTGACATGTACAGACAAAAATGTTATAATATGTAAAATAATGTCGAAGAGGAGGTGGAGCGAGGATGCCGGAACGGCCGGTTGTCGGCCGCGTTCTTTCCCGGGAACGGGAGGAAAGCGCGAAAGAATACGCGGGGCACAGCAGAATGAAAGTCGGTGTATTCGGGCTTTCGTCGGGCGCGGGCGTCACCTTTCTGGCGCTTAACCTAGCGCGAAAAATCGCGAACGAGCGCGTCCTTACTCCGGCCGTTGTGGAACTGAGCGAAGGAAACGAAGGGATTTACGGCTGGAATTACGATGTGATCGGGATGGACAGGAGATTTTCTCTCAGGGAATACTTCTCGTTTTACGGAAGCGTCGCGAAAGGCGAGAGCATAAGAAATAAAGCCAATATGGATGAAGGCGTGAATTACGCGCTGCGCCTCCCGGCCGAGCCGCAAATATCTCTGGATCAGGCGCAGCTTTCGAGGCTTGTGAACAACGTGGCGGGAGAGGTGATCTTGTGCGATTTCTCGGCGAGGCTCAGTTTCGGGGAAACTGACGAAGTTGCGCGGAATTTGGGAATGAAGCGCCTGCTTTCTGATATGGATGTGATTCTGGCCGTCGTTGACCCTATGCCTTCAAAACTGATGGGCGGATACAAAAGGTTGGAACTTTTGAAGACTTTTGCCTGCGCGGGAAAAAATATCGTCTATGTGATCAACAAGGATAACAGAGGGGTGAACGACAGGGAATTGACGGGTTTTCTAAAGGCGAAACGGCTGCTTCGCCTTCCGCTGGCCAGCGTGGCGGAGCAGTACGAAGCTGAATACAACTGCCGAGTGTCCGGCTGCCTGCCGGACACTCGGAAAATGTTAGACGCGAAGCTCGCGCGGATCGTCGAAAGCATTGATCTGTTTTGAGCGAAGCGGGCACACAAAAGCGCCGCCGTCCTGCGTCCGGGGATTGTCTGGAAATGGATTTTTATTTAACCGATTTCCGCATAGACAGTATATTTTGTCCGTTTTCGCGGCGGTAACGCACCTCGTCCATTATATTCTTGACAATGAAAATACCGAGTCCTCCAAGGGCACGTTCCTTCGCGCTCAGAGTGATGTCCGGATCTCTGTTTGCGAGCGGGTTATAGGGCCTTCCGTTGTCAAGAAACTCCATGGATATATAGGTGTTCTCCGCCGTGCAGCGAATAGTGGCAATACCTTCTGTTTCATATGCGTAGTTTGCGATGTTTACAAAAACCTCCTCTACAACAAGGGAGATTTCATTTTGAAAATGCGATGTGAAACCCGCATACTCCATCCGTTCTTCAATAAACGCTTGGACTTTGTCGAGCTGGTCGGCATTCGCCAGTATGGTTATTTCACTCATAGAGGCTTCTCTTTTCGGCATTCAACGGCGAATGCGCTATCGCTCCGGCGACAGGATATATCAAGCCGCGGCTCCTTTTTTCCGTCGAGCCGCGTAGCTGAATCCGCCGCCTTGCCCCAATTCCCGGCTGGTTGGCAAAACAGACAGTAGAAACGCCCGATGAAAAAATTCTCGTCGCTTCATTGATGAGTTCGACCGCCGGAATTTGAGATCGCGGTATTGATTTTGTTCCGCGTTCAATGGTCGTAATAACGACATAATGAATTATATAACGAGCGTGTTGAAAAATCAAGATTTTAAGAAGAAGATAAGAAAAAATTTGAATAATAACCGGCGTGCCGAATTGTAATTAACTTGTAATACGATACATGTTCTATAAAATGCCCGTTTGTTGTATAATTATTGCGTTCATGTAAAGCTCGAAAGCGTTGCCGGCGCGCTTTCGGATCGTGAAATTTAAGATTGAATTCCGAGGCGAGCGTTGATAAAGGAAACATGAGGCTTAATGATAATTTATAAAAATGTTACCAAGACTTATGGGACGAATATCGGGCTGGAAGACGTCAGCATTACCAT
>JAITPU010000006.1 GCA_031289235.1 Eubacteriales Family XIII. Incertae Sedis bacterium | reverse complement strand
GCGGCGGAACCGGCGGCCATATATATCCGGCCGTAGCGATCGCCGAGAAGATCAGGGAAAAGCAGCCGGACAGCGAGATCCTGTTCATCGGGACGGAAGCGGGAATGGAGAAGGATATCGTCCCGGAGAAGGGATTCGATATACGCTTCGTCAAAGTCAGGGGCTTTTACCGCAGAAAAATCTGGCGAAATATAAGCGTCGTTTCGGAGCTTTTGCGGGCGTCGCGCGATATCCGCGGGATCCTGCGGAGCTTCAAGGCGGACATCGCGGTCGGCGCAGGCGGCTATGTATCCGGCCCGGTGATCAGGGAAGCTCATAAATTGGGGATCAAAACCTGCGTGCATGAACAGAACGCTTGTCCGGGCCTCTCCAACATCCTCGCGGAGAGATACGCGGACAGGGTTTTGTTAGCTTTCGAGGAAGGGCGGAGACGTTTTAGGAATCAGAAAAAGTTGGCGGTCACAGGAAATCCGGTGAGGGAAAATTTTATCCGGATCGGCGTCGGGGAGAGCCGGGCGAAGCTCGGCGCCGGCCCGGATGAGTTCGTGCTGCTGTGCTTCGGCGGGAGCCGCGGCGCCATGAGGCTGAACGAAACGATTCTGGAAATATTAGATAATATTGGGAAAATAAGGGATATGCGCCTGTACTGGATCACCGGGCGGATATATTACGCCGATATCGCGGGGAAAATCGCGGCGAGGCGGCCGGCCGGTCCGGATAGGGCGGCTGTCATTGAGTATACGGATCAGATGCACCTGTATCTTGCGGCGGCGGATCTTGTCGTCGGCAGGAGCGGCGCGATCACGGTTTCCGAATTGGCAGCCCGCGGCAGGCCTTCCATATTGATACCTTCGCCGAACGTCACGGGGAACCATCAGTATTTCAACGCGAAGGCCCTCGCGGACAAGGGCGCGGCCGTTCTGATTGAGGAGAAAGAACTGACGCCGGAGAGGCTTTTAAACGAGATCACGCGGCTGCATGGCGACAAAGGCCTGTTGAGCAGGATGCGCGCGGCCGCCGGCAGTCTGGGGAGACTCGACGCGGCTGAGCGCATATACAGCGAACTGATGGATATATATTCCCGCGGCGATTAAACACACTTCCGCCCCCCGCATTTTGGGGTTACAGTTCAAAGTTTATTTTCAAGCACTGACTAAGCAGAGGAACATATCGTAGAATATTCGTTTAACGGCAGTGGAAACAGTAAAAAAGCGCGAAGAAGGCAGTCTGGAGGATGCGCCGATGGCCGCAGGCGGTGCGGGGAAAAAACATAAGAAACGTAAAAAAAAGAGATATCTTTTGAAGTTCATGATTCTGACGCTGGCCGGGATCGGGATTTATTGTTTTTTAAACTCTCATTTCTTTGACGTTCAGCGCATTGCCGTGGAAAATAACGCTTATTATACGGCGGAGCAGGTCATCGAAAGGGCAGGGGCGGAGGCGGGCGAAAACCTCTTTTCCATATCCATGTCCGATGTGGGGAAGCGCCTTATGAAGGATCCTTATATACGGCTGGCAAAGACTAAGCGAGTGTTATTCCCGGCGGGGATCGTGATTTGGGTGGAAGAACGCGCCGAGGCGGCCGCGGTTCCGTATGCGGGAGGCTTTTCCATCATTGATGAGAACGGGTTGGTGCTGAGGCAGACCGCGGAAGAACCGACAATCACCGTGCTGGCGGAGATGCGGGTCATAAAATCGGACGAGGGATTGCCGCTGGAAGTCGAAGAAAACGCGGCTCTGACAGATACTCTGGAATTATTAAAAAATTTAAAAAAATATGAATTGTACTTTAAAAAGATCAATATTTCGAATATAATAATAAAAGCGTATATTTACGACAATTTGGTCTGCGAAGGCACTCCCGGAAACTTCATTGACAATCTGGGCGCGCTTCAGCAGGTTCTTTACGACTTGTACTCCCAGGGTATCGAACGCGGCACAATCCGGATCGGAGGGGAGGATTACGTTTCTTGGCAGCCGGAGGTTGAGCTTTCGCCGGACAGATCTTCCGCGGCGGGAATTCAGCCCACGGAGGAAAATACCACGGCTGCGTCCGTCGCTCCGACGGAAACACCCTCCGGGGGAGAATAGAAATTGCTGTTCAAATCAAAGGCAGGCGTTGATGGGTGCGCGCGCATTATCGCAGCGGTTACATATAGCGGTTGCGCTGTGCGATATAAAAGGAAAGTGAGAAAATGCGAAAATTTGGAGGCGTGTTCATCGTCGGGGTCATAGCGCTCTGCATAGGGGTTTTGGTTTCCGTGCAGATTTCTACGGCGCAGAGTTCGGATCAGGGCGGCTTGGTACCCTTCAGCAAGGTGAAAGCCTCCCAGATTGAGCTGGATAAGGCGCGGGCCGAGCGGGAAACGGCGCTGAAGGAACTGCTCGCGCTGGAAGAGCGTCTGGAACACATAGAGAAGGAAAAGGCGGAGGATGATTTTTTCATCAAAGGGGTTGTCGCCGATCTCGAAAAATACAAGATATCCTCAGGCATGCTTGACGTGCGGGGGCCGGGCGTGGTGATCACGATTGACGATCCGCTGCCTTCCGATGAATATGTGGAAAACGACCACAGCGTCATCATGATCAACAGCGATCTGCTGCTGAGCGTGATAAACCGTCTGAAAGAGGCGGGCGCCGAAGCTATTTCCATCAACGGGCACCGCATCGTGCCCACGACGGAGATCAGCCTTGCCGGCGATAATGTGAACATAAATTCCAAGGCTACGGCGCCGCCCTACGAGATCAGGGCCATAGGAAATCCGGAAACTATCGAGTCGGCCATCACGATACGATCAGGCATCATAGACAGGATGAAATCGTTTTACCGTCTTCGCGTAAATATCGAAAAAAAAGACGATATCACAGTTACGCGCTATAACGGCGTCATAAAGTTCAGATACGCGGCGCCTGTCGAGCCGGTCGAGCCGGCGGGGGAAAGCGCGGAATCATGAAAGCGACCTATCTTGTTCTCATAACGGCCTGTTTCGTTTTGGGATTTTCCGCCATCGTTCAGGCGAAGAGCACAGAGGGCATGCGGCTTTATGTGTCCGCCAAAACCGTTTCTGACGCCGAGACCAGCATAGCCAGCGAGAAAACCGAAGCGGAGAACATAAAAAAACTCATATCCGATGTGGAGAAAAAACTGGCGGAATACGAAAAAGCGCCGGCTGGCGAGGATAAGGAACTCAGGCAAAAACTGCTCGCGGAACTGCAATATTATAAGATGGCGGGCGGCGGCGCGGCTTTGCACGGCCCCGGAGTTGTCATCACGGTGGACGACGCGACGCGTGAGCCGTTCGGCGATTGGGAGGATCCGAACAATTTACTGATCCACGACTGGGATATATTGCGGATAATCAGCGAATTGAACAAAAGCGGCGCTGAAGCGATATCGGTAAACGGACACAGGGTATATAACGCCTCCGCCATCATATGCACCGGGTATACGGTGAAGATCAACGGTCTGTTTGAAGCGAGGCCCTTTCTCATCAGGGCCGTCGGCGACGCCGCGAACATGTCGGCCGCGCTTGTCGGCCCGGACGGGTACGGGACTGAGTTGAAATCATACGGCATCATATTCAGGCTGGAAGTGGAAAACGATATAAGCATACCCGCCTGCGAAGAAGAGCAGAAATTTGTATATTCCAGGAAAGTAAAAGAAGGTGAACAGCTTTGATAGTCGCGATGGCGGTGGGATTGACCCTGGGAATTGCGCTGGGCTTTGCCTTTGACATTACTTATCCGACGGAATATTCGTTCTACATCACGATGGGGCTTTTGGCCGCGTTTGACTCGCTTCTCGGCGCGGCGAGAACGTATTTGGAAAAAAAATACAACGGCCTGATCTTCATTTCCGGTTTCATCTGCAACGCGCTTGTGGCCGCCATGCTCACTTATCTGGGAGATAAACTGGGGATTCCGCTGTATTACGCGGCGATCTTTGTGTTCGGAGGACGGCTCTTCCAGAATATCGCGGTCATCAGGAGACTGTTTATCGAACAGTATTTTGTTAAAAAAAGCCTGAAAGCGAACGATAAATAGTGCAATCGCGTACGGTTTATGATATAATAAAATGAGGCTGTTTATATACCAATGCTTACAGTTCAAAGGATTGTCCGGCAGACGGGGGATTTCTGTTTTCCCCGAAGGAATATTGCGGGCATACGAGATGAAGCCGGAAATGCGGAGCCGGCGTAGCGCCCGAACAAAGTGCGTCAGCGCGGTTTCGGAAGGGACGACAGCGGCTTTCTGTCGATCAATATGCAGTAAAAATTGAACGCTCTGCGCTGGGTATAACCCGGCTGTCGTTTAAAATGCCCTCGGGCCGCGTCCGCGGCAATCATATCGGGAGGATGCCATAGAATGTTACAGTTTGAGCAAAACAGCGAAAATACCGCGCAAATCAAGGTCATAGGCATCGGCGGAGGCGGCGGCAACGCGGTCAACAGGATGATAGAGGCCGGTATGCAGGGCGTGAGTTTTGTGACGCTGAACACAGACAAACAGGCGCTGTTCAGCTCAAAAGCGGAAACTAAGTTTCAGATAGGCGAGAAGCTGACGAAGGGTCTCGGCGCGGGAGGCAATCCTGAGGTCGGACAAAACGCGGCGGAGGAAAATATAGAGGATCTGAGCCGGTTCATTGCGGGCGCCGATATGGTGTTTATTACCGCGGGCATGGGAGGAGGCACAGGCACGGGCGCCGCGCCCATCGTGGCCAAGATCGCGAAAGATATGGGCGTCCTGACGGTTGGAGTCGTGACGAAGCCGTTCAGGTTCGAGGGGAAGAAACGGAGCGATCACGCGGAGCTTGGCATCAAATTCCTGAAAAAATATGTGGATTCCTTGGTCGTGGTGCCGAATGACAAGCTTCTTTCGGTTTCCGACAAGAACACGTCGATGCTTGACGCGTTTAAAATGGCCGACGAAGTGCTGCGTCAGGGCGTGCAGGGGATTTCCGACCTGATTTCGGCGCCGGGAGTCATAAATCTGGATTTTGCGGACGTGAAGAGCGTCATGCTCGACCGGGGCATCGCTCACATGGGCGTGGGCAGGGGTTCCGGCGACGACCGTGTCGAGGAGTCGGTTAAGCTGGCCGTGGAAAGCCCGCTGTTGGAAACGTCTATAAACGGCGCGAAGGCTATATTGCTGAATGTTACCGGCGGTTACGATCTGGGCATGATGGAAGTCAGCGACGCGGCGGATCGCATCGAACAGGCGGCCGACAGGGACGCCATTGTGATCTTCGGAACTTCGATAAAAGAAGATATGAAGGATGAGATCGTCATAACTGTTATCGCCACGGGATTTGAGGAGCGGCCGGCTTCTGACGCGCTGACCGGAACCCAGAGGCGCGGAAGGGAAAACGCGGGCCAAAGCGCCGACGGCGGCGAACGGGACAGTGAAAACGACGCGTCGTGGCAGGATTCCGAATCCGACGATGATAACGCAGGCGATTTCCGAATACCGACATTTCTGCAGAAATAAAATTAACTGTTCAAAGCGGGATTTCCCCGCGTATACTGTACCGGCAAAAATTAGATAGAGTAAATTTTATTTTCGCGCGCGGCCGCGGCGATTGTGGATGAAAGCCGGTACGATGCCGGCTTTTCCGTTATGCGTCGTTTCCGTAGCGGAAGTCAGCGGATATGAAAATAATCACTTCTACCGACAACGAATGGATCAGGCGCGTCTCGCGGCTTAAAGAAAAAAGAGGCAGGGATCGGCAGGCGCGTTATCTGGTCGAGGGGCCGAATCTGGTCAGGGAAGCGCTGGATTTTCGCGCCGGGGTCGATTTCGTGCTTTTTTGCGGAGATGAAACCGGCCTGTCCGGCGAGTTGCGGGAACTCAGGCGCGCGGCGGAGAAATCCGGCGCCGAATCGGTGTTCGCCGGTCCGGCGGTGTTCCGGAGGCTTTCTGACACCGAAACGCCGCAGGGAGTGATCGCCGTTGTAAGGAAAGCTCTTTGGGATGAGGAGGCGCTTTTCCGGAAGAACGCTTCCCGCCCGTGGGGAAACATTCTGGTTCTGGACCGGCTGCAGGATCCCGGGAACGCGGGCGTCGTCGTCAGAACGGCGGACGCCGCGGGCTATGGAGGGATCGTCGCGGTGAAAGGAACCGCGGATGTTTATTCTCCCAAGGCGGTGCGCGCGGCGGCGGGAGCTTTGTTCCGCTTGCCTGTGATGGACGGCTTGGAAGCGTCTGCGGCGCTGTCCATACTGGCGCGCCGGAATAAGACTCTTGTAGCCACAGCTGCGGGCGGAACCGTCTGCGTGTACGACGCGGACCTGCGCCGTGATATTGCGCTGATCGTCGGAAATGAGGGGAACGGCCTTGGGGCGGAATTTCGCCGGGGCGTTCATCTGACGGTGAGCATCCCCATGCAGCGGGGAGCGGAATCCCTCAACGCGTCGGTAGCGGCTTCGATATTTATGTTCGAGTCGCTGCGGCAGAACCGTTGGAGCGGAAGGGATGACAGCGGCGCTCCCAACGGTGTTTGAGCGATAACGAACATAGCTTGGAATGGCAGCCGAATAAATCTCAGGTGCTGCACTGTATTGCCTTGGGTATTTGGCTGCCGGAGTGAATATTATTGCTACAATGTTTAGTCGGCGGCGCAATAATATCGTGGAGACGGGACGGAACGGCGTAAATGGAATATGAACAGCTGGACGAGATAATAGAGCGCGCGAAAGCGGGACTGCGGGAGGTGGAAACTGAAGCGGAAACTGAGGCGATCCGCGTAAAGCTGCTGGGGAAAAAAGGAAGTCTTACAGAGATCCTGCGTTCGATGGCTTCGCTGAACCCGGACGAGCGGAAAGAATTCGGCAGGAGAGCGAACGCGGCGAGAGCTGAAATAGAAAGCCTGCTCGCGGAACGCTTTGCCGAGGTCAGGGAAAAGCGCAGGCGCTTAAAGTTCGAATCCGAAATATTGGATGTGACGGAACCGGGAAAAGGGCGTCCGCCCGGTTCCCGCCATCCTGTCACTTCTACGATTGATTTCATTTCCCGCATTTTTATGAACATGGGGTTTTTCGTAGCCGAAGGCCCGGAAATTGAAACCGTGTTCAACAATTTCGACGCGCTGAACGCCGCGCCCAACCATCCGTCCAGGGATATGACGGACACGTTTTATATAAGCGCGGATACTCTGCTGCGGACCCAGACTTCGCCGGTGCAAGTCCGCACTCTCATGCGGCAGGCTCCGCCCATACGCGTCATTTCGCCGGGAAGGTGCTTTCGCCGGGACGCCGTGGACGCGACACATTCCCCCATGTTCCATCAGATAGAGGGTTTGCTGGTGGACGAAGGCATAACCATGGCGGATTTAAAAGGCACGCTTGATAATTTCGCGAAGCTGGCGTTCGGCGCGGAAGTAAAAACAAAATTCCGGCCGCACTTTTTCCCGTTTACGGAACCCAGCGCGGAAATGGACGTTTCCTGCTTCAAATGCGGCGGAAAAGGCTGCCGCGTGTGCGGGGGCAACGGCTGGATAGAGATACTTGGCTGCGGCATGGTGCATCCCAACGTGCTGCGCGTGGGAAATGTGGATACAGAGCGTTATACAGGCTTCGCGTTCGGCATGGGAGTGGAACGCATCGCGATGCTGAGGCATGAAATCGATGATATCCGCCTGTTTTACGAGAACGATATGCGCTTCATCGAACAATTCAGGTGACGCGTTCGCGAGGCGGAATTGCATGGATTTCCGAGAAAATATTGATCCGGCAAGTGAAAGGGCGGCGAGACCGGCAGACTCCGCTGACGCTGTTCTTACCGTCCAAATTTAGCCGTAAGGCGGATGCGGGCGGTTCCGCCGGGCGCCTATAAGCGGGCAGGAGGCTTCCGCCGGTGATTCAGCCGCCGGAACGATACGAGCCTGAAGGGAGAGTTTTGCATGTTGGTTCCTTTGGAATGGCTGAAGCAGTATACCGACGCGGGCGTTGATGCAGACGCGTTCTGTGAGAAGATGGTCATGTCCGGTTCCAATATTGAATCGGTGACGCGTTACGGCGGCGAACTGGAAAAAGTGGTCGTCGGGCGGATCCTGTCAGTGGAAAAACATGGAAATTCGGATCATCTTCTCGTGACGCGCGTGGACGCGGGCCTCGGGGAGCCGCTGCAGATAATCACCGGAGCGCCAAACACGTTTGCGGGCGCGCTGGTCCCGGTAGCCCTTCCGGGCGGCAGTCTGCCGGGCGGCGTAAGAATCAAGAAGGGAAAACTTCGGGGGATGGAGTCCGAGGGAATGCTCTGTTCCGCCGCGGAGCTTGGTTTTGCGGACAAAGTAGTCCCTCTGGCGCATAAGGACGGCATTTGGATTCTGGAAGGGGATTACGCGCCGGGCGAGGATTTCGCGGAGGCGCTGCGGCTTCGGGAAGTGACTGTGGACTTTGAGATCACGCCCAACCGTCCCGATTGCCTTTCCATCATCGGCATGGCGCGGGAGGCCGCGGCCGTGTTTGAGACCCCGCTTTTTTACCCGGAGACTTTGCCTCATCGCGAGGGCGGAAAAGCGAGGGAATATATAGATGTAGTCGTGAAGAATCCGGAGCTTTGTCCGCGCTATATAGCGAGAATCGCGGCGAATGTGAGAATAAAGCAGTCGCCGTGGTGGATGCAGAAGCGTCTGATGTACGCCGGAATGCGGCCTATCAACAATATAGTGGACATAAGCAATTACGTGATGTTAGAATACGGGCATCCCATCCACGCCTTTGATATCAGGAATATAGAGGGCGGGAAGATCATCGTGGACACCGCGGAAGAGGGGCGGCGTTTCACGACGCTGGACGGAGCGGAACGGGTGTTGCCGGCGGACACGCTCATGATCAACGACGGAGTTAAGGCGGTGGCTGTCGCCGGCGTCATGGGCGGATTGAATTCGGAAATACGGGACGACACGGCTATGATTTTGATCGAAGCGGCGAATTTCAACGGCGACAGCGTCAGGCTCACCTCGAAGAAGCTTGGTTTGCGGACGGAAGCGTCGTCGCGCTATGAAAAAGGCGTCGATCCCGGACTCGCGGAGGAGGCCGTCGAAAGAGTGTGTTTTCTCATTGAGCAATTGGGCGCGGGCGAGATGATCGCGGGTTCTGTGGACGTTTATCCGGACAGGGAAAAGCGCGGCCCGATCCCGGCTCGCGTCGACCGCGTGAACAGGGTGCTGGGTACGGGCATGAAGAGGCGGGATATGGAAGATATCCTGAAACGCCTTGAGATGCGCGTCGCCGGAAGCGGAAACGTCATGGAAGTCCTTCCGCCGTCCGTCCGTCAGGATCTGCGCGCGGAGGAGGACGTCATAGAAGAAATCGCGCGGATCTACGGCTATGACCGCCTTGAAACGACCCTGCCCAAAGGGAATTCAACGGCGGGGATGCCGGCCGCGCGCGGCTTCACGGAATTCGCGCGCGATGTTCTCTCCGGCGCCGGATATAGTGAGATACAGACATATTCTTTCGCCCGCCCGGAAAGCGCCGAATGGCTGAATGTGCCCGAAGGCGCGGAGGCGCGCCGGTTTGTGCGGATCCTGAACCCGTTAGGCGACGAGAACAGCGCGATGCGTACCATGCTGCTGCCGAACATGCTGGAGACGCTGGGGAGAAACTGCGCGCGCAACATCGAGGCGGCGCGCGCTTATGAAATCGGCGGCGTGTTTTTCCGCGATTCCGGCGGAGAATTGCCGAGGGAACGGCGCTCCATGGCCGTTGGGGCTTATGGCGGAAGCATGGATTTTTATGAGTTGAAAGGCGTATTGGAGATCCTGTTCGGCGCGATGGGCGTTCGCGGCGTGTCGTACGAAGCCGAAAGCGGAAACGCGGCTTTCCATCCCGGGCGCTGTGCGCGGATTTCACGGGACGGCGGCGTTCTGGGCGTGATGGGCGAACTGCACCCGGACGTCGCGGAGAAATACGGGATATGCGCGCGCTGCTACGTGTGCGAGCTGGATTTCGGCGCTGTTATCGCCGGGGCGGATACGATGAGCTATTATAAGCCGCTGCCAAAATATCCCGCTGTCTTCCGCGACGTCGCTCTTCTCGTGGATGAGCGGGTGACGGTGAAAAGCATCGAGACGGTAATAAAAACGGCTGCCGGAAAAAATCTGGAAAGTTTGAGTCTGTTCGATGTCTACCGCGGCGAGCAGGTTCCGGACGGAATGAAGAGCGCCGCCTTCAATCTTGTATACCGCTCGCCGGAACGGACGCTGACCGACGAAGAAGCGGCGGAGGACTGCGAACGCGTGCTGGACGCGCTCAGGCGCGAGCTGAACGCGGTGTTGAGAGAGGTGTAGCGCGATGAAGAGCAGCAAGATAAGTTTGAAGATTTACGGGCAGGAATATACCATCGCCGGAGAGAAATCGGGAGAACATATCACCCGCGTCGCAAAATTTGTGGACGAAAAGATGCGGCGGATCTCGTCGGGGTTCAGTTCGGGAACGGTTTCAGATCTCGCTGTGCTCACCGCGATAAATATCGCGGACGATATGTTTTCAGCTGACGACGAAAACTGCGAAATACGCGCGAAAAACGAGCAGCTTAAAAAGGACGTCCAACACTATGTCAAGCTTTGGGATGACGCGAAAAAAAGTTTTTCCCGGCTTGCGATTGACGCCAAGGAGATGACGGATCAGCGTTCCGCGCTTAATCGCAGATATGAAGAGACGAGGAACGCCCTTGAAAAGATCAAGCTGGAGTTTGAGGAGCTTGAACAGAAGGCCGGCGCTCTGGAAAAGGAAAACGAGGAGCTGGCGGAGCGTGTAAACTCTCAAGAAAACGGAGAGGACTCCTCAGAGGAGCGGATTCGCGAACTCGAGAATAAATGCAGGGAAATGGAAAGCAGTTTTTTTGACCTGCAAATGGAGAATATACGGTTGAGCGACGAGTTGGAGCGTTACAAGAAGAACGCCGACGGATGAGAACGGGCCGGAGAAGGAATGCGAAGCAGGGAATACAGAATTCTGGGATATGAAAAGGTGAAAGAACTGCTTTCGGAGGAAGCGGCGTCGCCGGTTACGAAAGCTGAAATAAAGAGGATGGAACCCTTTGTTTCCCTCCATATAATCCGGCGAAAACTGGCTGAGACCGACGAGGCGGTCGCCGTGATCATGCGGAAAGGCAGCCTTCCTCTCGGAAGTTTTGACGACATAACAGGCAGCGTTTCTCTCGCGGAAAAAGGCGGGATTCTGACTATGCGCCAGCTTTTGAACGTGAGAAAACATCTCGTGACGGCGCGGAAAGCGTCGGCTTTTCTCAGAAGCGATTTGCCGGAACTGGAGATCATAGGCGGCCTTGCCGGAATGCTTGCGAGCGGGCTGACGCTGGAAAGCCGCGTCGCTGACTGTATAATTTCCGAAAACGAGATGGCGGACGGCGCAAGCGCGGAACTGAAGCAAATTCGCAGGAGCATCGGCCTGCAAAACGACGCCGTCAGAGATAAGCTGAACAGGATATTGAATTCCGCCGCAAACAAAACTTTGCTGCAGGACAGCATAGTGACCATGAGGCAGGGGCGTTATGTGATCCCGGTGAAACAGGAGCATAAGTCGCGTTTTCCGGGCATCGTGCATGACCGGTCGGCGACCGGGGCGACGCTCTTCATCGAGCCTCAGGATATTGTGAACGCGAACAACGAACTCAGGGAGCTGGAACTTGCGGAGGCGCGGGAGGTCGAGCGTATACTCGCGGAGCTTTCCGCCGAAGTCGCGGAGGCCGGGCGGGATATTGTAAATAATCAGAAGCTTCTCGTGAAGCTGGATATGATATTCGCGCGCGGCAGGCTTTCGGTCTTGCAGAAAGCCGTTCCGGCGGCGATAGGCGGCGAATTCCTGCGCGTCAAAAATGGGAGACACCCGCTGATCCCCGCGGACAAAGTGGTCCCCATAAATCTGTCTCTGGGAAAGGGCTGCAATGCTCTGGTCGTCACCGGCCCGAATACGGGAGGGAAAACGGTTACGCTGAAAACAGTAGGGCTTTTTGTGCTCATGAGCCAGTCGGGCCTTCACGTGCCCGCCGACGAAGGCACGGAAATCCCTGTTTTTACAGATGTGTACGCCGATATTGGCGATGAGCAAAGCATAGAACAGAGCCTTTCCACTTTTTCCTCCCATATGAATAACATAGTGGAAATACTCCGGCGCAGCGGAGAACGGTCGCTTGCGCTGCTGGACGAGTTAGGCGCGGGTACCGATCCCTCGGAAGGCGCGGCGCTTGCGGTCGCGATTTTGGAAAACCTGCGGGAACGCGGCGTGAAAACCCTGGCGACCACGCACTATAACGAACTGAAAAAATACGCCTTGGCCACGGACGGCGTGGAAAACGCCTCCATGGAGTTTGACGCGGAGACGCTGAGTCCCACATACAGGCTGAGGACAGGAATGCCGGGGCGTTCCAACGCTTTTGAAATTTCCAGGCGGCTGGGGCTTCAGGATTCCATCATCGGCAGGGCGGCGGGCATGATGGACGCCGGAGAGCTGCGCTTCGAATCGGTGATCTGTTCCATAGAAGCGGATAAAAAAGCCGCTGAAGAGGAACGGGACGAAGCGATCCTCCTTAAACTGAAAATGAAGAGGCAAAAGGAGGAATTGGACAGGGAACTGGACGATTTGGAGAGGAAGAAGGAAAAAATCCTGAACAAGGCCAAAGCCGACGCGAAAGAGCTTTTACGGGACGCGAAAGAATTCGCGGAAGTGATCAAGCTGGAACTTCAGGAATTGCCGAGCTTGGATCAGGAAAAGGAGAGGAACCGCAGATATGAATACAGCCGCAGATCGCTGAGGGAGATGGATGAGCTTTTCCAAGAATCGGAAAAGCTTCCGCGAAATCCCGAGTCGCCGGACGCGTTGGAATTGCGCGCGGGCGCGCGCGTGCGGGTGGCGGGGATAGATCAGACCGGAATCGTAATCGCGCCGCCTGATGAAAAAAACGAAGTGCAGGTGCGGCTGGGAAGGATGAAGATAAGCGTACATATGACGCGCGTCATGAAGACGCGGGAAAACGACGAAACAAAAAGTGAAAGCAGGGCGAGCGCCTATGCGTCCCTGCAGCGCGGCAAAGTGCTGAGCGTAACTCCGGTTATAGACGTCCGCGGCGAGAACCTGAACGGCGCGGTCGCGGATGTGGATAAATATCTGGACGACGCGTTCATAGCGGGCCTCTCGCAGATCACCATAATACACGGCAAGGGCGGGGGCGTTTTGCGCGAGGGCTTGCACAGCATGCTGCGCGCACACGGCCATGTGAAGCGTTTCCGGAAAGGTATGTGTCCCGAAGGCGGAGACGGCGTGACCGTCTGCGAGATCGGCTGAACAGACCGGCGGCAAAGGGCAAAGCGCGGGTTTGAAGCGGGAGAAAAGTATGATCGATTTTAAGGAACAGATAGCCGGGCTGATTTCGGCGAATACAGAGAATTTGACGAAAGAAGAGGCTCGGGATATGCTGGAGATACCGGCGAGCGGCGAAATGGGAGACTACGCCTTTCCCTGTTTCCGGCTGGCGAAGGCCGCCCGGAAGGCTCCGCCTCTGATCGCCGCCGAAATCGCGGAAAGTGTGCGGAGCGCGGCGTTGTTTGAACGTGTGAATCCGGTCGGCGCTTATGTGAACGTCTTCCTCGCGAAAGAAGTGTTTTTGAAAAGCGTGCTTTCGGAGATCGCGGAAAAAAGAGATGATTACGGACGCGGCGACATCGGCCGCGGGAAAAAGGTGATCGTGGAATTTTCTTCGCCCAATATCGCGAAGCCCTTTCATATCGGGCATATCAGGAGCACCGTGATCGGCAACGCCATAAACAATATTTACGCGTTTTTGGGTTATGATACGGTGAAAATCAACCATATAGGCGACTATGGCACTCAGTTCGGCAAAATGATCGTCGCTTACAGAAAATGGGGAAACAGGGAAGATGTGGAACGCGATCCAATCAAGACCCTGCTCTCGTATTATACGAGGTTCCACGCTGAAGCTGAAAACGACGCGTCGCTTGAGGACGAAGCGCGCCTCGCGTTCGTGAAGCTGGAAAAGGGAGAGGCCGGGGAAACCGCGCTGTGGCGCTGGTTCCGCGACATGAGCATGAAAGAGTTTGAGCGCGTGTACGGTCTTTTGGGCATAGAATTCGATTCTTACGCGGGGGAGAGCTTTTATTCCGATAAGATGGAACGCGTCGTGAACATGCTGAATGAGAAGGGACTTTTGGAAGAATCCGAGGGCGCGCAGATCGTAAATCTCGAAAAATACGGCATGGCGCCGGCTTTGATCACCAAGAAAGACGGTTCCACGCTGTATATAACCCGGGATATCGCGGCGGCTGTATACAGGAAAGAGCGCTACGATTTCTATAAGAACATCTACGTTGTGGCGTCTCAGCAGAACTTGCATTTTCAGCAGTGGTTCAAGATCATCGAGTTGCTGGGGTTTGACTGGGCGAAGGACTGCGTCCATATACCCTTTGGCCTCGTGAGCTTGGACGAGGGCGCCGTATCGACGCGCGCGGGAAGGGTGGTTTTCCTTGAGGACGTGCTGAACCGGGCGATTGAGCGGACGAGGGAAATCATCGTCGAGAAAAACGTGAATACGGACAATATAGACGCGACGGCGCGTCAGGTCGGCATAGGAGCCGTGATCTTCCAAGAGCTTTCCAGCAACAGAATCAAGGATTACACATTTTCGTGGGAAAAAGTGCTGAATTTTGACGGTGAAACCGGTCCTTACGCGCAGTACAGCCACGCCCGCGCTTCCAGCGTGCTACGCAAAGGCGGGGCCTCGGCGGAGAAAGCCCTAAATGCGCCGGAAAAGATAGACGTGTCCTCGCTGAAAGGCGAAAGCGCCTGCGAGCTTGCGCGGCTGATTTACCGCTTCCCGGAAATCATCTTTGACGCCGCTGAAAAGTATGAGCCTTCCGTCGTGACGAGGCATATCGTGGATGTGGCTCAGGCGTTCAACAAGTTCTATCGCGACGAGCGCGTACTGACGGAAGACGCGGCGGAGAAAGAGGCGAAGCTGGCGCTGGTGTTCGCGGCCAAACAGGTGATTAAAACGGGTCTCCGGCTGCTGGGCGTGGAAGCTCCGGAAAGGATGTAAGGCGGCGGGACAGCATTGCCGGCCAGAAAGGCTTACTATGTTCGGAATCAAAAAAAGCGGCGAGACAGAAAAAAAACGAGGCAAGGACGCCGCGCCGGAAAAAACACCCGCTGAGCTGGACCTCAAGGAGAGACCCGACCGCGTCGGGAAATACCTGAAAAAACATATGAAGCGTTTCGTGTTCGACGAATTCGCCGGCGCTTATATTGAAAGAGAAAAGCTGGAATTCATGGCGGGCGTTCCGATACCGCTGCGCAAAGAGGACTTGAAAGCTTTCCGGTCTCCGAGCGGCCTGCCGGTTCTGCTCATAGGGGAAAATATGGCTTGGGTCATTGGGAGCGCGCCTCATTTCGTCCATGCGAAAACCTACGTGCAGTACCTGCGGCGGTATTTCAGAAAAAAAGCCGCCGCCGGGCTGGTGAGAGAGGCGAAAAACGCCGCGGAAAAAGAGGATTACGACAACGCCTGTATACATTTCCGCGCCGCTCTTTGCGCGGAACCGACGGATCTGGCCGCCATGTACGGCTACGCCAGAGTATGCAGGGCTATGTATCTGCAAAGCGAGAATGCGGAGTACATCGGGAATTTCAAAGCGGAAGCTCTGGAATTTTTTGAACTGACGACTGAAATACACCCGCGATTTTCGCAGGCTTATTACTATCTTGGATACGCTTATTTGAATTTGGGCCTTTATCGCAAGGCTCAGCTCGCGTGGAAGGATTTTCTCGCGAAATCCACTCATCCGCAGGACAGACGCGAGATCCGCGAACGGATCAGGCAGCTGTCGGCGCCGCTGGAGATTGAGGCGGGATATAATCACGTGCTGGCGCAGCGGTGGCTGGAAGGAATTTCCAAATTAGAGCCTTTTTTACAGAGCAATTATAGGCAATGGTGGCCTCTGCATTATTACCTCGGCGTCGCTTATATCGCCATGGACCGGAGAGATGAGGCTGTGGAGAGATTTAAGCAGGCGCTGAAATTAAATCCTTCTCACGTGGAAACTATGGAGGAGCTGGCTTTCATCTATGAGGTGGAAGAAAACCGGGAATTGGCCGAGAAGTTTAGGAATAAAGCGGAACTCCTGCGCGCCGGGGGACACAAGGGCGCGGCGGACAGCGGCGGAAACAGCGGAGGCAAAAAAGGATCGCGGATGAAAACGGAGGAAACGGGGCGATGAAAACGGGAAAAAAACTGATGACAGGCAACGAGGCTGTCGCGAGAGGGGCTTATGAAGCCGGGCTCAGGTTCGCTTCCGCTTATCCGGGCACTCCAAGCACGGAAATCCTTGAAAACTTGGTTCAGTATAAGGACTCGCTGTACTGCGAGTGGGCGCCCAACGAGAAAGTGGCTGTGGAAGCGGCTATAGGCGCTTCGATGGCCGGTGTGCGTTCGATGGCCGCGATGAAACATGTGGGTCTCAACGTGGCGGCGGACCCTCTGTTCACTTTCGCTTATACCGGCGTCACCGGCGGCTGCGTCATAGTGTCCGCGGATGATCCGGGCATGCACAGTTCTCAGAATGAGCAGGATAACCGGCATTACGCGGAAGCGGCCAAAGTTATGATGCTGGAACCTTCGGACAGTCAGGAAGCGAAGGATTTCATGAAGCTTGGCCTCGCGCTTTCGGAGAAGTTTGACACGCCCGTTTTGCTGCGCATGACTACGAGAGTCTGCCACAGCAAAGGTCTTGTGGCGCTGGAAGATCCGGTATATGTCCCTGTCGTTGAGTACGCGAAGAAAACCGAAAAATATGTGGCGATTCCCGCGAACGCGCGGAAATTGCGCGAAAAACTGAGCCGCAGAATCGACGCCATGACAAAGTACTCAAATAAGGCGGAGATCAACGTCGCGGAATACAACAGCCCGGAGACAGGAGTGGTCTCCTCGGGCGTGGCGTATCAGTACGCGAGGGAGGTTTTCGGCGAGGGAGCCTCTTATCTGAAACTGGGGCTTACGTGGCCGCTGCCTGTTGAACTCATCGAAGTTTTTGCGTCGAAAGTGAAGAAGCTTTACGTAGTCGAAGAGCTGGATCCGTATCTGGAAAACCGCCTGAAAATGGCCGGCGTCAAATGCACGGGCAAAAAAGTGATGCCCGAATGGGGCGAATTGAACACAGATGTGGTCAGAAAAGCGGTGTTCGGAACGGAGGCGGAAAACATAAACTTCGAAGCGCGGGCCGTGCCGCGTCCTCCCGCGCTGTGCGCCGGCTGCCCTCACCGCGGCCTTTTCGTCGTGCTTTCAAAGATGAAAAACCTGATCATCACCGGCGATATCGGCTGCTACACCCTGGCGGCCGCGCCGCCGCTTTCCGCCATGGATTCGTGTTTTTGCATGGGCGGGAGCATCAGTACCGGGCACGGCGCCGCAAAAGCCTTGAAACAGGCCGGAATCAAGCGAAAAGTGGTGTCGGTAATAGGAGATTCCACTTTTTTCCATTCAGGCGTCGGCAGCCTGATGGACGTGATTTACAACAAAGGGAACAGCGTCTCAGTCATTCTTGACAACCGGATCACGGCCATGACCGGGCGTCAGGAGAACCCCGGCACAGGCTTTACTCTCATGGGCGACAGGACCCGGGAAGTCGATATCGCGGCGCTTTGCGCGGCGCTGGGGATCAGGCGCGAGGATCTGTATACGGTGAACCCTCTCAGGCTTGATGATGTCCGGTCTGCGTTAGAGGACGCGCTGAAAAAAGACAGGCCGACCGTCATAATCACGAGGTGGCCGTGCGTCCTGAAAAAATTCGCCGAAGAGGATGCGAAGGAGTTTGATTTGAAAGGTAAAGCCCGCGCCGTAGATGAGAAAAAATGCAGGATGTGCGGAATTTGCGGTAAAATCGGATGCCCGGCGATTCATACGTCCGACAGGGTCAAGATCGACAGGGAAAGCTGTACGGGCTGCGCGGTATGCGAGCAAGTGTGCCCGTTTTCAGCGATCGGGGAGGTGACGGAATGAACGGCGTAAGAAATATTCTCCTCGCGGGAGTAGGAGGACAGGGGACTATTCTGGCGGGTAAAATTTTGTCGGAAGGCTTGGCCGAAGCGGGTTTTGACGTGAAAATGTCCGAAATCCACGGGATGTCTCAGCGCGGCGGTAACGTCAGCACGCAGATACGGTACGGCGACAAGGTGTTTTCTCCCGTCATAGCGAGACATGAGGCGGATGTTATAGCCGCCTTCGAAAAAATGGAAGCGCTCAGGTGGATCGAATATCTGAGGCCGGATGGAAAATTGATCGCGAACGATTTCGAGATATATCCGGCGCCTGTTTTGATGGGAGCGGCAAAATATCCGGAAGGGATATTGGAGGAACTTTCGGCAAAGGCGGACGTTTTGGCTTTCAGGGCGGATGAAATAGCGAAGGAAATCGGAAATCGAAAAAGCGCGAATATGGTGCTTCTGGGCGCGCTTGTGCAGACGATGGGTATAGGCGGCGTCCCATGGGATGAGGTGATCCGTGAAAACGTAAGGGCGGACTATTTTGAGGTCAATATAAAGGCTTTCGAAGAGGGAAAAAAGCGAGCGAACACGTAATTTTTTATTATATCTTCGCATAATTGCGCGAATACAAATCTGCCGCAGAACGTCAGAGCGCCCCGCGGCTTTTGCCTTTGACTTGACAATCACATGCAAATTTGATATAAATATACTGTCAGGAAACAAAGTAACCGTTCAGCGGGGCGGCGTTTGCCGAGCGATCTTGAGTATTGACATCATAACGTCTGACGTTATATAATTAACCCCGCCGCCGACGGAGGATTATCGCCATTCCAAGGTAGCTCAATGGTGGAGCGCTCGGCTGTTAACCGATAGGCTGTGGGTTCGAGTCCCACCCTTGGAGCCAACTTGCCGGAGTGGCGGAATTGGCAGACGCACAGGACTTAAAATCCTGCGGTCCGTGAGGACTGTACCGGTTCGATCCCGGTCTCCGGCACCATTGGTCAGGCGTAACGGTAACGTATCGTGTTTATAAATATATTTTTTAAAATTTTACATCGTCGCGGGATAGAGCAGTTGGTAGCTCGTCGGGCTCATAACCCGGAGGTCGTAGGTTCAAATCCTTCTCCCGCAACCACAAAGGCCCTGTAACCGCAATGGTTGCAGGGCCTTTTAGCAGGAATCACAGGCGAGAGGAAGGTCAGCAGTCCACGGCGCCAGTCTACTGCTTTATAGGCGGTGGGTTTCCGCTTCACAGATCGTCAATTGACGTTAGTATTTAGATTGTGTTATAAGGGTATTGTAAAGAAGTGGGCAAAATAATAACCCGCTCCCAGTGTTGAAAGCAGGTGACTTTATGCCGGTAATAGCAAGGTTTTATGGGCTGATTATCAAAATGTATTTTCAGCAGAGCGAACACAATCCGCCGCATATTCATGCCGTGTACGGTGAATGTATTGGCGCAATTGATATTCAGACATTTGAAATGCTTGAAGGCGATTTGCCGCCCAAAGCATTATCTTTGGTGCGTGAGTGGATAGGACAGCATAAAGCGGAATTGCTTGAAATATGGAGCACGCAAAATTTCAAGCCGTTGCCGCCGCTTGAATAGGAGGTGTGGATATGTTTTACAAAGTTCAAACCGTTAGGCCGTTGCCGAATTTCAATTTGTTAGTTGATTTCCAAAACGGCGAACGAAAACAATATCCAATACAACCGCTGTTTGACAAATGGGAATCGTTCAAGGCGCTTGCCTCAACGAAGGGCTTATTTGAGCAGGTCAAAGTTGATGTCGGCGGCTATGGTGTCAGCTGGAACGATGAAATTGATTTGTCGTGTGATGAATTATACAACAATGGGGTGAAAATATAATGGCTTACGGTGAGTCACAGAAGAAAGCAAGCCGCAAATACAACGGCGCAATAATAAATTATTTGCAATTTCGTTTCCGCGGTATATAATGGCGTTATAGAGGCTGAACAGAAAGAGGATAGGAGGCTTTTGAAGGAAATGGAAAATAGCTTAGGCGCTTTCGTGCGGAAAAAGTATGGAAAAGATCTGGCAGCCTGTCAAAACGAAGAAATCTACCACGCGCTGATGGAAATGCTTCAGAAGCATTCCGGCGGCGTTGCGCGGCGTATACCCGCTCGCAAGCTCTACTATATTTCGGCGGAGTTCTTGCTGGGCAAGCTGCTGTCGAACAACCTGATCAACGCCGGGCTTTTCGACAGCGTGCGCGCGGAACTCGCAGCCGCCGGGAAAGAACTGAGCGAGATTGAGGAGTTTGAGCCGGAGCCTTCGCTCGGCAACGGCGGGCTGGGACGTCTGGCGGCGTGTTATCTGGACTCCGTCGCGTCGTTGGGCCTTCCCGGCGACGGAATCGGGCTGAATTATCATTTCGGCCTGTTCAGACAAAAATTTGCGGACAACAGGCAAACGGAAATTCCCGACCCGTGGCTTCGGGAAGATGCGCGGTCGTGGCTGACTCCGGCCGGCCTGAGCTTTTCCGTGCCGTTCGGGCGTTTTTCGGTGCGGTCGGCGTTGTACGATATTAATGTGATCGGTTATGGCGGCTTTGTCAACAAGCTGCACTTATTCGATCTGGAAAAGATTGACGAAGCGCTGGTTGGGCAGGGCATCGCGTTTGACAAAGCGGATGTACGCCACAATCTGACGCTTTTTCTCTATCCGGACGACAGCGATGAAGCCGGCCGGCTTTTGCGCGTGTACCAGCAGTATTTCATGGTCAGCAGCGCCGCGCAGTACATACTTTGGGAGATGGAAAAGGCTGGACGCGGCCCGCGCAGCCTGCATCGTCACGCGGTCGTCCAGATAAACGACACGCACCCTTCGCTGATCATTCCCGAATTGATTCGCCTGCTGCTGGATAGGGGGCTTTCTATGGACGAGGCGGTCCGCGTCGTAAGCAAGACCTGCGCCTATACCAACCACACGATTCTGGCCGAAGCGCTTGAAAAATGGCCGATCGCTTATCTGGAAGAGGCTGTCCCGCACCTGACGCCCATCATCCGCGAGCTGAACCGGCGCGCGAAGAAGCGCTGCGCTGACGAGTCCGTGTCAATCATTGACGAGGCGGGCCGTGTTCACATGGCGCATATGGACATACATTACGGATTCAGCGTCAACGGAGTCGCCGCGCTTCACACGGATATCCTGAAGGAACACGAGCTGAACCGCTTTTATCGCTTGTATCCCGAGAAATTTACCAACAAGACGAACGGCGTCACGTTCCGGCGCTGGCTGATGCACTGCAACCCCGGACTTTCCGCCCTGCTGGACGAGCTTGTCGGAGTGGAATGGCGCGCAGACGCGCGACGCCTTTCGAAGCTGGATGAGTATGCGGGCGACCCGGCTGTGCTTGACCGGCTGACGCGGATTAAAACAGAAAACAAGATTGCTTTGCGAGAATATCTGTCTGTACAAAGAGGCGCGGCGGTCGACGAAAATTCCATATTTGACGTTCAGATCAAGCGCCTTCACGCGTATAAACGCCAGCAGTTGAACGCTCTGTATCTGATCTATAAGTATAAACAGATCAAAGCGGGAATTCTGCCGCCCACGCCTATAACGGCCGTTTTCGGCGCTAAGGCCGCTCCGTCCTATACGCTGGCGAAGGATATTATTCACCTGATTCTCTGCCTGGAAAAGCTGGTGAACGCGGATCCGCAGGTCAGTCCTCATTTGATGATCGTGTTTGTGGAGAACTATAACGTCACGGTCGCGGAAAAGCTGATTCCGGCCAGCGACATTTCGGAGCAAATCTCATTGGCATCCAAAGAAGCCAGCGGCACGGGCAATATGAAACTGATGCTGAACGGCGCGGTCACGTTAGGGACGATGGATGGCGCGAACGTTGAGATCGCGCAGATCGTCGGCGGGGAAAACATCTATATTTTTGGCCGTTCGAGCGAGGAAGTCATCGACTTGTACGAAAAGAAGGCATATCGTCCGTCGGACTATTACAACTCCGATCCGCGGACAGAAGAGCTGGTGGATTTCATCGTCAGCAAGCCGCTGCTGCGCATTGGCGACCCGGAGAGCCTGTGCAGGCTGTACGTCGACCTGCTGCGCGAAGACTGGTTTATGACGCTGCTTGATTTGCAGGATTATATCGCGGTGAAAGAAAAAATACTGGAGGATTATCAAGACCGGAGCGCGTGGGCAAATAAAATGCTGCGTAACATCGCGGGCGCGGGCTACTTCTCATCCGACCGCGCGATTTCCGAGTACAACCGCGACATCTGGCGGCTGTAAAAGACCGGCGTTTACCTCCCGCCGCGCGTTTTTCATTCCTGATCCGCGCCCGTCTTCTGAAGTTCTCCTCTCAGAATGACCGCCGCGCGGTTTTTGACGAGAACGCCGCCCGACTTTTCCATACCGTTTTCTGATTCGTCCCAACTGCTTTCATATACCCGCCAACGGCGGTTCCAGGGCAGTTGGGGCAGTTCCATCCGGTGATCTTCCCAGTGCATGTTGAAGCCCGCGTATACGTATTCCTCGTCACAGCAGTATAGCACGCCCAGCGTATGTCCGCTGTAATCGGCCTGCCACGCCCGTTCCCCATGGAAAGATATGCGCGAGTAGCCCAGACTTGTGCGGTCGCCGCCGGGCGTCCCGCTTTTCAGGCAGGCGCATTCCCGGCGCAGCCGGATCAGCCTTTTCACATATTCGAAAATATCTCTGTTTTGTCGCAGCATTTTCCAGTCCAGCCACGATATCTCGTTATCCTGACAATAAGCGTTATTATTCCCGTACTGAGTGTTGCAAAATTCGTCTCCCGCCAGCAACATAGGCGCGCCGCGGCTTAACAGCAGAAAAGCAAACGCGTTCTTGATCATCCTTTTGCGCAAATGCAGCGTGGCGCCCTCGTCATACGCGCCGTTCTTCTCACAGCGGCAATCCCAGCTGTGATTGTCATTTGAGCCGTCATTGTTTTCTTCGCCGTTTGCCATGTTTTGCTTTGAGTTGTAAGCGTACAAATCCCACAGGGTAAAACCGTCGTGGCAGGTAATAAAATTGATCGACGCGCAGTTTCCGCGGACAGCCGGGTCGTACATGTGGGGCGAACCCGCTATATATTGTGAGACCGGCCAAACCAAGCCGGGATCGCCTTTGAGGAAGCGGCGGATGTCGTCACGGTACCTGCCGTTCCATTCCGCCCAGCGCCCCCATGAAGGGAAAGAGCCAACCTGATACATTCCGCCGGCGTCCCACGCTTCGGCGATCAGCTTGCATTTTCCCAGCACGGCGTCGTAGGCCAATTCTTCTAACAAAGGCGGGTTCGTCATCGGGGCTCCGTCCTGGTTGCGGCCGAGTATGCTGGCCAGATCAAAACGAAAGCCGTCGATATGGTACTCAGCCGCCCAGTACCGCAGGCAGTCGAGGATCATGTTGCGCACGATAGGATGGTTGCAGTTCAGTGTATTGCCGCAGCCGCTGAAATTGTAGTAGTGCTCCTTGTTCGGGGCGAGCATATAATAAACATTGTTGTCGATGCCGCGGAATGAGAGATAGGGGCCGTTTTCGTTGCCCTCGGCGGTATGGTTGAATACCACGTCCAAGATAATCTCAAGGCCGTTTTTGTGCAGCGCGCGCACCAGCGTTTTGAGTTCGTCCATCTGCATCCCGTACCTTCCCGAAGCCGCGAGTCCGGCTTTGGGCGCGAAAAAGCCGACTGTGCTGTATCCCCAGTAGTTCAGCAGCTTGCCGTTCCCGCCGGGAGCTGTCCGCCAGTTCTCAAATTCGTCGTATTCGAACACGGGCATCAGTTCCACACAGTTGACGCCCAGCTCGAGCAGGTAAGGGATTTTTTCACGCAGCGCGGTAAATGTCCCCGGATATTTACTGCCCGACGAGGCGTGACGGGTAAAGCCTCTGACATGCGTTTCATAGATGATGAGTTCATTGATGTCCGTTTCGAGGGGTCGGTCGCCCTGCCAGTCGAAATCATCCGGCGCAACCCGGCTGCGGTAGGGGCGGAGCTGCCCGCCTTCCTGTGTTTCGCTCCAAGTGTCGCGCCCGACGATAATCTTTGCGTAAGGATCCAGCAACACCTTTGTCCTGTCGAAACGATGTCCCGTCCGCGCGTCATTCGGGCCGTCCATTATATAACCGTATTCTACATTCTCAATGTCAATGTCGTAGACGATCATCGCGAAGACGTCGCCGATACAGAATTCGTCAAAGAAAGGGATCATGGCGAAAGGTTCCGCATCGTTTCTGTGGAAAAGAGCCAGTTTGCAGGATGTGGCCGCCCTTGAATATACGCTGAAATTGACGCCGCCGTGTACGACGGAGGCGCCGAAAGGCAAAGGGTGCCCCGGACGCAGCCTCAGGCCTTCGTAAGTTTTTGTAGGGTAAGAATCAATCGTCAGCAATTCCATGAAAACCGTCCAATTCCGCCGCCCGCGGCCCAAACAGCCGTTGAAATATCCTCGCTGTTCAAACATCGGCAGAGGAGCCGCTGTCATCCCCTGCGGAACAGCATATTCCCGCGATATTCCCCTGAGGAAAACAGAGGCCTCCTGCCTGCGTTAAACCTTTGAACCGTAACCGCCGGACTAATGTTATTCGCCCAGCGCGGCCAAAGCTTCCTCTACCGTCTCATATTTTGGCAGAAGGCTGGCAAAGCCGGTCATTTCCATTATATCAGACACCTCGCTTTGCAATCCGGCTATCGCCGCTTTCGCCTTCATAACCGCGCTTTGTTTTGCGACAAGCAAAATAACCCGCAGGCCGGCGCTCGACACATAGCCGCAGCCGCTCATATCCAACACCAGTTTGCCGTTTTCTTTGAGTTTCCCGATGATTTCGTCATTCGCGCGCGCGGCCGAGTTGCTGTCCAGCGGTCCCGACAGGGTCAGCACGTCAACGCCGTTGTTTATTTCGCGGGTGATTTCCATTTCCATTTTTAATTACCTCTGTGTAACGGCGAAGCCCTGACTTAAATCCGCGTCTTCAGGTTTGATGAACTTGGTTTTTTTGACGATTTTATAAATCAGGTAAATCACCAAAAACAGCGCCGCGCCGATGTAGGCCACGATGAACCCGAGAAAACTGAAATCCGCGTTTGCGTAGAACTGCCCAAGGATGACGATGATGCAAAGAATCATGGCCAGGCATGGGCCGAACGGGAACAGCATGGCTTTGTACTTAAGCTCGTTCAGGCTGTGGCCCTGCGCGACGAAAGCTTTCCTGAATTTGTAATGGCTTATCGCGATACCGAGCCACGCGATGAAGCCCGCGACGCCCGAAGCGTTGACGAGCCAGACGTATACGGCGCCGCTTCCGGCCAGAGAGCCAAGGAAGGCCGCCATGCCGATTATAGTGGTGAGGATGAGAGCGAAGACAGGGACTCCGCGTTTGTTGACTTTTTTGAAAATCGCGGGCGCTTTGCCCTCCATGGCCAGCGAATACAACATGCGCGTAGAGGCGTACATGCCTGAATTGCCGCAGGAAAGCACCGACGTAAGGATTACCGCGTTCATCACGGAAGCCGCGGCGGCGATGCCCGCGCGATGGAATATCAGGGTGAAAGGACTCACAGAAACATTTTCGACGCCTGTGTGGAGCAGGTTGGGATCGTTGTACGGCAACAGGAAACCGATGACAAGAATAGCGCCGATGTAGAACAGTATAATGCGCAAGAATACAGTTTTGATGGCTCGCGGTATGCTCTTCTCCGGGTGTTCCACCTCGCCGGCCGCGACGCCTATCAATTCAGTCCCCTGGAAAGAAAATCCGGCGATCATAAAGATGCTGAGGATAGCCGTGAAGCCGCCGGGGAAAGGAGCGTCCTCAAGGGTCCAGTTAGAGAATCCGGGAGAAGTTCCGCCCATGATGCCGAAGATCATCAGAATGCCTACGACTAAGAAAACGATGATGGTAAGCACCTTGACCCCCGCGAACCAGAATTCGCTTTCTCCGTAAGCGCCTACCGAGAAGTAATTCAAAATGAAGAGAAGCGCCAGGAACAGAGCGCTCCAGAGGATCTCCTGTCCGTGCGACATGTCCGGCAGCCAGAAACTTATCACGATTACTCCGGCCTCCAGCTCGGCGGCGACGGTAATCGCCCAGTTATACCAATAATTCCATCCGAGCGCGAATCCCAGGGCAGGATCCACAAATTTTGTGGCGTAGGTTTGGAAGGAACCGGTGACAGGCATGTACGTGGACATTTCGCCTAAGCTCGTCATAAGGAAAAATACCATAATTCCGATAACCCCGTAAGCCAACATCGCGCCGCCCGGGCCGGCTTCGTGAAGAGAACCGCCCACAGCGACGAATAGTCCCGTGCCGATGGCCCCTCCGATCGCGATCATGTTGACATGTCTGACTTTTAGAGCGCGCTTCAAACCGCCGTTCTCAAGCTCGTTCATGGTTAAACCTCCTTCATTTAAGCCGTTGCGAGCATCATGATACCATATTATCCAGTATAATCGCGTCGTCGGAGATGTCAATCAAAATGTAGGAAAAAATAGTTTTTGCCGGGCTGTAATTTATCCCGCGGCGTCCGTCAAATAAAAATATAAATAAATTGAAATAGCGTCTGAAAGAATGTATAATGAACGCAGAGCGGAAAGGAGTTGATTGATTTGGGATTTACCGCTGAAGTAGGCATTGACCTTGGAACGGCAAATGTTCTGGTTTATATAAAAGGGAAGGGAGTCGTGCTGAACGAGCCGTCCGTCGTAGCCATCAACAGAAACACGAACGAGATTCTGGCGGTTGGAGAAGAAGCGAGGCAGATGCTGGGAAGGACGCCGGCGAATATCGTTGCGCTGAGGCCGTTGAAGGACGGTGTGATTTCAGATTATGACGTAACGGAGCGCATGTTGAAATATTTCATACGCAAAAGTTGCGGAAGCAGCAGGTTTTTTAAGCCTAAGATCATGGTATGCGTACCCAGCGGCGTTACCGAGGTGGAAAAAAGAGCGGTCAGCGAGGCGGCCACTCAGGCGGGCGGCAAGTCCGTATATCTGATGGAAGAACCCGTAGCCGCCGCCATCGGCGCGGGCCTTGATATTGCGAAACCCGACGGCGTAATGGTGATTGATATCGGAGGAGGCACAACTGATGTGGCCGTAATTGCTCTGGGAGGCATCGTTACGAGCATGTCCGTGAAAGTGGCCGGCGATAAGTTCGACGAAGCGATAATCAAATACATGCGCAGAGAGCATAAGCTTTATATCGGGGAACGGACCGCCGAGGAAATGAAAATGAACATAGGAACGGCTTTCCCTCTTGATGAACCTTTAGTGCGGGAATGCCGCGGCCGGGATCTCGTGACGGGGCTTCCGAAGTCCGTGTCCGTCAGCTCGGTGGAGATGCTGAACGCGCTGGACGAGCCGTTGCAGGTCATATGCGAGGCTGTGCATTCCGTGCTGGAGCAGACTCCGCCGGAGCTGGCTTCCGATATAAGCAACAGCGGTATAGTTATTACCGGCGGAGGCGCCCATCTGAAAGGCATTGATAAGCGCATCATGAAAAGGACCGGGATAAGCGTGATCATAGCTGAAGATCCAAAATCCTGCGTCGCGATAGGCACGGGAAAGGCGCTGAACTCAATAGAGGCGATGGAAAGCGGCCAGATAAATCAAAGAAAATCGTATTACTATGTATAACATTGCCGTGCATAATATAATACCGACGTTTGGACGTCGATAGCGGAATAAGACAGCGATACGGGGGCAGGATGTTGGAAATTGCAGGGATCACCGCCTGCAATTTTTATTTTAGACGGCATCACAGCCGACGCTGCTAAACAGCCCCGAATGGAAATGCAAAACCTTGAAATGAGATATCGGATATTATATAATGAAGTAATAAGGATACGGAAAAGGATAGAATAAGGCGGCGGCTTGCGCTCCGGAAAGGAATGTGACTGTGATGAGGTATGAGGAATACATTAAAACGAAGATGGACGAATTTGTGGCGAAAAGTTTTATAAGGCCGGATGAATTTCCGGACATGCTGCTTTATATCGACCAGATAGCCGCATTTTTGAACGGACGTTTAAAGGTCTACGCGCGCGAGGGTGAGAAACCGATAATCACGAAATCCATGATAGCCAATTACCTGAAACGCGATATGCTGCCGAGACCGCAGAAGAAAAAGTATACGCGAGATCATATGATCCTCATCGCTATGATTTTCTATCTGAAAAGCGTGTTTCAAATGTCCGAGATAGGGAACATAATGAAGCCTTTCGTGGAAAATTACGATTCCGCCTTCGACGATAAGTTCGACTTTTACCGGCTGTATGAAATTATAACGCCTGTTTTAAAAAAAGAGAGGGCGGAAGCGGCGGACAGAATTCAAAAAGATATAGAACTCATTAAAGACGCGATCAGAGACGACGAGCTTGACGACGACAGCACGGAGATGTTTTTGCTTCTGTTGAGCGTCACGGCGCGGGCGGACGCCGCGAAATACGCCGCGCAAAGCCTGTTCAGCGAGTACTATGCGAAACAAAAGAAGAATGAAGGAGCGGCTGTCCGGTCAAAGCGGCGTTCCTGAACAGCCGCTCAAAAGCGGCTTCCGCGTTTTGCGCGCGGCGGCTAATTGTTGTTGAGTCCGTGTCCACCATTACTCTTCTTGATGATCGGAGTAGTAGAAACCAACGGCGTTTTCGCATCCTTCCCTGTCGCCACGCTCGCCCCTGACGCCACGCTTAAATCAGCCATCGTAGAAGTCATTCTTTTTGGTTTAATGTCAGCAGACATCGGTTCAGCATTTATAGCATTGGTCACAACCGGTTGAGCTTTCACTCGGGCTTCCGCTTTGCGCTGCGCAAATTCCGCTTTGCGCTGCGCAATTCTCTCCGCGCGCTGCTCGGGAGTCTCACTATCGTATTGTGCAATCTTCTTTTCCAGAGCATCGCAATCTGATTCCATACGAAAAAGAAACAACGGGTGAGCCTTTACTTTGTTTTCCATGTCCAGTTGCTTATCGCGCGAAGCTTGGGTAAGTCTTCCTGTAAAAAGCCGCCCGAAGAATCCGCCGATACTCGTTGCCCCTCCATAGACGGTAGCGTTGACTTCAGAACTTTCGTTAAAATTATATACGTCAGCTATATCACTTAGCATCTCTCTCCTATTTCCAGCCACTTCCAGGGTGCGCTCAGCCAAACTAGTAGCAGGAATCGCCTTACCATCATTGTCTCTTTTTGGTTCCTCCCACGCCTTCCTGCGAGCATTTATCTCATCCAGTCTGTTTTGGGCCAACTTACGGCTATGATCATCGTCTATCTCCCCAATTCGATTGTTTTTGTCAACTGGATTGTCTGCGCCAACTTGTATTATTCTTTTTCCGTTGCTGTCCAACAAGTTCTGCTGTTTCGCCTGTTCTTTCGCCTGTTTTCTGGCAGTCTCTCGCTGCGAATTTGTCTCCACAAATACATCATAGGCCTGGCGCTCTATAATTTGAGCGCGAAAATCAACCTTCTGTTTGTTAAACCAATCTTTAATACCCATTATTACTCATCTCCTTTTCAGCATTTTACAAAAACTATAACTATTAATGATAACTATAACTTTTCGCCGATAGACGAAGCTTAGCCGAGTCCGGGATTAATCTTCTTGACCTTAGTGTCGATGTTCGAAGTAGAAAAGGCCAACGGCGATTTGTTCGCATCCTTCCCCCCTGCCGCCCCGCTTAAATCAGTCATCGTAGCAGACATTCTTTTTGGTTTAGCATCAATGTTAGCAGGCGTTGGTTTAATAATGAATTCATCGGGGTTTTGCCGTATTTCCTTACCATCATCAACTGTCATCGGATGGCTCTCTGCACTCCAACATTCATTGACTATTTTCTGCGGCGCGTTCTCCGAAAAGGCGAATGTCGTTGTCTGCGCTTTCATGTCGAATGCATCAACTATACAGCCGTTTCTATTGCTATCAACCGCCACGTTTAAACCGTCGGCGTCTAGTATCGGTTGGAATTCAGATTTGTCACCGAAAATAACCCCTTTCCCGTGTATGCCGAACTCCATATGTGATAGATATGATTCTGGATCATTGTTATTAAATTTCTTATCTGTCGCGCCGCGGTTGAGCACCTGTACAACCGGCTCGGGGTCATTATCTGCTTTCAAGGGCGGTTTATAACAAATATCTATACATTCCGCGGCAAAGGTGCCGGCTCTTCCCGAATTCTCTTCCTGCCCTTTCATCGGCGCTAAGCAGCTCACGCAGAGTTTCGTCTGCTGTCCCTTCGGTCCATGTTCGTCGAATGTCTTCTGGATCTCGCCCAATATTTCAGATCTTTTCTCAGGCGATCCAATGGTAGGCGCGTCTAAATGCATGAAGCAATACAGATCCCCCTTTGATACAATAGCCGCCGTGCATGTATCCACTCCGCGCGTCACTATCTGATTGAACTCTTGACCCTCAAAATCTGCTACTTCTGCTTCAAGACTTACTTTTATTAATCTTGGGTTACCATTTTCATCTAATTTTAGCTTACCATATTCATCGGTTTCGTTTTTTGTTCCTGTGCAGTTAATGTTCTTAGTAGCTTTTACTCCGTGAAAAACGCCATCCTCATCACGCGTAAACCACGCGACAGAATTCCAGCCAAGCTGATAAGCGCCGTCGTCGAGCTTCTGGTTATCCGACACCGGCAGCTCATTTACAATTTCACCATTTTCCTTCTCACTTACATATTTACCACCCTCTAATACAGATTTGAACGCAACCGGCGGTTCGTCGAGATGGTCTGCTTTAACCTTTTGAAAGTCAATTCCGATATTTCGCCTTATATCTTCTCGGGCAGCTTCCGCTTCGCGTTGTGCAGCTGCCGCTTGTGCAGCTTCCGCTTCGCGTTGTGCAGCTTCCGCTTCGCGTTGTGCAGCTTCCGCTTGTGCAACTTCCGCTTCGCGTTGTTTAATATTCTTTTCCAGTTTAAAGCGCTCGGTTTCCTTACGATCACTATAAAGCGGCTTCTCTCGGGATTTTTTTACTGCCTCAGCTTGCTCATCGCGCGAAGCTTGGGTAAGTCTCCCGCTAAAAAGCCGCCCGAAGAATCCGCCGATACTCCTTGCCTGTCCCGTGGTCGCCTTGGCAAATTCCTGCGGATCACCGTAAGTCTCGGCAATTTCTGCATTGACCTGATACGTGCGCACATCCAAACCTGAATCCTCCCACACCTTCTTGCGGGCATTTAACTCATCCACTCTGTTTTGGGCCACGGCTAACGCCCTAATTGGATCGTCTTTGCCAGGATTTCTTTTTCCGTCGACCAACAATCCCTGCTGCTCCGCTAGATATTTCGCCTGTTTTCTGGCAGTCGCTCGTTGCGAATTTGCCTCACTCGCTACGACATACGCATTGCGCTGCACAAACTGAGCGCGATATTCAAGCCTCTGTTTTTTTAACCAATCTGTCAAACCCATTTTACTCATCTCCTTTTCAGCATTTTACAAAAAACTATAACTAAATGATAACTATAACTTTTCGCCGATAGACGAAGCTTAATTGAATAAAGTTAATTATAGAGCGGATAGCGGAAGAATGCAAGAAAAAAATGAAATAAAACAGATAAAATCTGTTTTTTACGAGTTTTGCTGGGTTCGTCATTTTTTGCTGGGTCCGCCATTCTTCTTGACCGTGGTCGGAGTAGAGTCGAACGGCGGAGACGGCTGCCCTGTATTACTTCTTAAACCAGTCACCCCAATATCCCTTCTTTTTGCTTCTTTTCGGGCTTTTTTCTCGCTTTCATGCTTTTCATTTCTTTCGGCTCGGGCTTGAGCTTCTCGGGCTTTTTTCGCTTTGTACTGCTCTTTGCGACTATCAATTCTCGTCTTGCGATCAGCGTCAGACTCACTTTCGTATCCGCTAATCTTCCTTGTCAGAGCATTGCGCTCATCATA
>JAITPU010000060.1 GCA_031289235.1 Eubacteriales Family XIII. Incertae Sedis bacterium | reverse complement strand
TCTATGATAAAAATATCCAATAATCAAAATCAAGACTATTGCGATAATTTTTTCAATCTCATAATCCCAAATATATCCAAATTATCATATAATTTTCGATGATAATTATGCGACATTTGTTTCATGCGTTTGTCGTGCCGCAGGCATTGCTATCTCTTTACTCTACTTCAATATGGAATTATCTTACTTCCTAAGACACGTTATACACAATTAAACCTTTCATTTTTAAAAATCAGGGTCAAGGAAGGAGGAAGAGCGGGAAAGCCGGCGCGGTACGCGCGTTGTGGCTCAGTACCGTCCCGCTCGCGCTTTCGATGAATTTAAGACCGGAAGAAATCAGCGCGGTCATAAGAGAGCAGATAAAAAATTATAAAAACGAACTGGAAATTTCCGATTTTGGGACTGTTATACAAGTGGGCGACGGCATCGCGAGGATTTACGGCTTGAGCGGCTGCATGGCGGGAGAACTTCTGGAATTTCCCGGCCATGTCTATGGCATGGCCCTCAACCTGGAAGAGGACAATGTAGGTGCTGTGATCTTGGGCGACGATACGGGGATCAAAGAAGGCGTCGTCGTCAGGCCTACGGGCAGAGTCGTTGAAGCGCCTGTCGGCGAAGAATTGATCGGACGCGTTGTGAACGCTCTGGGGCAGCCGATTGACGGCAAAGGCCCCGTCAAGGCGAAAAAAAGCAGGCCGGTTGAATGTCCCGCGCCCGGAGTATTGCAGCGGAAGTCCGTATACGAACCTCTGCAGACGGGCATCAAGGCCATCGACGCCATGATTCCCATAGGCAAAGGCCAGCGGGAACTGATAATCGGAGATCGTCAGACCGGAAAGACCGCTATCGCCGTGGACACGATTTTGAATCAGGCGGACGAAAATGTCATCTGCGTTTATGTCGCCGTCGGGCAGAAAAAGTCCACCGTTGCGCAAATGGTGCGGCATTTGGAAGACAGAGGCGCGATGAAGTACAGCATAGTGGTGTCCGCGACAGCGAGCGACGCCGCGCCGCTTCAGTATATCGCCCCTTACGCGGGCTGCGCGATGGCGGAAGAATTCATGTATTCGGGCAAACACGCGCTGATCATTTACGACGACCTGTCAAAGCACGCGGTGGCCTATCGGGCCATGTCCCTGCTGCTGCGGAGACCGCCGGGCCGGGAGGCGTATCCGGGCGATGTTTTCTACCTGCACAGCAGGCTCCTGGAACGGGCGGCGAAGCTGTCCGACGAGTTGGGCGGCGGTTCCATTACCGCGCTGCCTGTCATAGAAACTCAGGCGGGCGATATTTCCGCTTACATCCCGACCAATGTCATTTCTATTACCGACGGTCAGATCTTCCTCGAATCGGAACTGTTCTTTTCGGGGCAGCGTCCGGCGGTGAACGCCGGAATTTCCGTGTCCCGCGTCGGCGGTAGCGCTCAGATTCAGGCGATAAAGCAGGTGGCGGGCAAGGTGAAGCTGGATCTGGCGCAGTACCGCGAGCTGGCAAATTTCTCACAGTTCGGTTCCGATATTGATAAGGAAACAAAAAGCCGCTTGGATCACGGGCTTATACTCATGGAGATCATGAAACAGCGCCAATACAGCCCCGTGCCGGTCGAGCGCCAGGTCATGATCCTTTACGCCGCAGTCAATGATTTCCTCGCTGATATAAAACTTGAGGAGATTGAGAGTTTTGAAAAGGGTTTTTACGAATTTGTCGATACGGACTGTCCGCAGCTTCCAAAAGGGATCAAGAAAACGGGAAAGCTGGACGCCGCGGCGGAGGAAGAGTTAAAATCGGCGCTGAACAAATATAAGGAAATATTTATTGCCTTGCCGGCTAAGCGTTTCGCGCGGTGATAAAACCGTAAAGAGCGCAGCGGTCTGATTTAAAACCGCGGCGAAGGGACGAAGGAACATGCAGGATATAAAACGGCGGATGAAAAGCGTCGGCAGCATAAAGCATATCACAAACGCCATGAAGCTGGTATCAGCCGCTAAATTGAAAAAAGCTAAAAACGCTTTTGAGAAAACTGGAAAATATTTCCATTATGTCACGGACGTAATCGAAGAGATTTTTCACAATACCGACGATGTCCCCCTGAAATACCTTGAGGGGAACCGTGAAATAAAATCTACCGGCTATGTCGTCGTCACGAGCTGCCGCGGGCTGTGCGGCGGTTTCAATTCCAACGTGATAAGGGAGGCGGAAAGGGAGATCGCAGAAGATCCTGAAAGGCCGAAGATCATCGCCGTCGGCGGAAAGGGAAAGGATTATTTCAAAAAACGCGGCTATGATATCCGCGGTGAATATATGCTTCCGCCGGAAAACATATCTTTTTTGGAGACGCGCGCTGTCAGCGGGCCTCTTATAGGCATGTACGACGCGGGCGAGATAGATGAAGCCGTGCTGATATACACGTCCTTCGTCAATTCCTTTGAACAGCGCGTGAAATCGTTGAGGCTGCTTCCTTTCGAAATCCGTCGCGACCCTGAGAGGCCGTCGTTGAAGAAGCAAATGGAGTACGAGCCTTCGGCTAAGGATGTTTTTAATTACCTCGTGCCGAAGTACGTTGAGATCATGATATACAGCGCGATTGTGGAATCCGCCGTATGCGAACACGCGGCGAGGCGCATAGCCATGGAGAGCGCGACGGATAACGCGAACAGCATGATAAGCAGTCTTAATTTGTCTTACAACAGGATAAGACAGTCGGCGATCACCGGCGAAATTATGGAAATCGTGAGCGGCGCCGGCGCGCTGAAATAAAAGCGGAAAAGAAAATTTGCGAAAGGACGAGGGTGATATGGGCGAACGCAGGGGCGTGATCAGCCAGATTATCGGACCCGTGATAGATATTAGATTCCAGCCGGATGAATTGCCGGAACTCCTGAACGCGGTTACTATAGCGATCGGCGGAAAAAACATCGTGGCGGAGGTGGCGCAGCATACGGGCGACGATGTGGTAAGGTGCGTAGCTCTTTCCTCGACGGACGGGCTGAAACGCGGCATGGAAGCAGTTGACAGCGGCGCGCCTGTCAGCGTGCCGGTCGGGAAAGAAGTTTTAGGCAGGCTGTTCAACGTCACAGGCGAAACAATAGACGGAAAAGGGCCTGTGTCCGCCAAGAAAAAAATGCCTATACACAGAGCGGCCCCTTCCTTTGAGGATCAGGACACTGTCGTCCGTATATTTGAGACAGGCATCAAAGTCGTGGATTTGATAGCCCCTTATACAAAGGGCGGAAAGGTCGGGCTTTTCGGTGGCGCGGGCGTGGGAAAGACAATCCTGATACAGGAACTGATCGGCAATATCGCGAGAGAGCACAGCGGCATTTCCGTATTTGCCGGCGTGGGCGAAAGGACGAGAGAGGGTAACGACCTCTACCGCGAAATGATATCCTCCGGTTTTATCGAAAAAACGGCCATGGTGTTCGGCCAGATGAACGAACCGCCGGGCGCCAGAATGAGGGTCGCCCTGACGGGGCTTACCATGGCGGAATATTTCCGCGATGAAGAAGGCTTGGACGTGCTGCTGTTTATCGACAATATATTCCGCTTCACTCAGGCCGGTTCGGAAATATCGGCGCTGCTGGGCCGCATTCCCTCGTCAGTCGGCTATCAGCCGACGCTGGCCACTGAGATGGGAGCCATGCAGGAACGCGTCACATCTACGAAAAAAGGTTCCATCACATCGGTTCAGGCGATCTATGTACCTGCCGACGATCTGACGGATCCCGCCCCGGCGACTGCATTCGCCCATTTGGACGCCACCACCGTGCTTTCGCGAGCCATTACGGAGCTTGGGATCTATCCCGCCGTTGATCCGCTGGAATCTTCGTCAAGGATCATGGATCCGCTGATCTTGGGCGACGAACATTACGATACAGCCAGAGACGTGCAGGAGGTACTGCAAAGATATAAGGATCTGCAGGATATCATCGCGATACTTGGCATAGACGAGCTTTCCGGTGAGGATAAGCTGACGGTCGCTAGGGTCAGGAAGATACAGCGTTTCCTCTCTCAGCCTTTCAGCGTCGCGGAAGCCTTTACCGGGACTCCGGGGAAATATCTGCCCCTGAAAGAAACGATAAGAGGGTTCCGCGAGATTCTCGACGGAAAGCACGACGAGATCCCCGAAAACCTGTTTCTGTTCGCGGGCGGCATCGACGAAGTCGTGGAGAGGTTTGAGCGGAATGGCTAAGAGCGTCGTCTTGGAAATAGTCACGCCTTCAAAACTGTTTTATATGGGCGAGGCGGAGATGGTCATAGTCAGGACGCTGACGGGAGACGAGGGTTTCATGGCGAACCACTCCTGGGCCTGCAAACTTCTTGATACAGGCGAACTGTGGATACGGGAAGCCGGCGCGAAAGATTTCAGAATAGCGGCTGTTTCGGGAGGCTTTATCTGCGTGAAAGAAAGTATCATCATATTCACCGACGCGGCCGAATGGCCCGCGGAGATTGATGTGGGCCGCGCTATGAACGAAAAGGGACGGGCCATGGAATGGCTGAAATCCGCGACGGGAGAAACAGACAAAAACGATGTTCTGAGAGCGAAAATCGCGATCAGCAAGTCTCTGACGCGCATGAACGTGGCGAACGGGGGAATGAGAAAAAAACATTGAAATAAAGCCTGCCGATACTATGAGTAGTAACAAAAAACCTGTAACATCAAGAAATGGAACAGTTTCCTATTGATAAATTAAAAAATATAGGAAGCTGTTTTGTTATGAAAAAAAGAAGAAGATGTAGGTGAAGGAAAAAAACATCATTGCAGGTCTGCTGTTCGGGCATGGCTTTGAAACGACGGAAGCCGTTAGGCGCGCGATAGATTTTGCTGTATTAAAAACACAAATTTAAAAATATTATTGCTGTAATTGAATAAAATGCTCAAAAATAATAAAAATAATATTTAAATCTTGATTATTAATTGCATATAGGGATATAATGATGTTGGAGGTGAGCGTGATGCTATTACAGTTTTCGGTCGAAAATTTCATGTCATTTCAGGGAAAAGTAATACTGAGTATGATTCCCGGAAGTGGTCAGGAGTTAGTCGACAATATCGCTGATATCGGTAAAGAGAGATCATTAAAAACCGTAGTACTTTATGGTGCAAACGCATCAGGAAAGACAAATATAGTCAAAGCTTTTACATCGGCAATAATGATGTTGAGACAGTCGACCAATATGCAAATGGGGCAATTGCTTAATTGGATTGTACCTTTTAAAATGGACAGTAAATCCGCGACAAAGCCGTCTTCGTTTGAATTTTTGTTTGAAACGAATGGAACAAAATATCTGTACGGATTTAGCGCCACTGACAAACAAATTGAAGAGGAATACCTGTACGCGTACTATTCTGCAAAGCGAAGCAAAATTTTTGAGCGGAGCAACATTAATGAATATATTTTCGTTGCTGATAAACGAGAACTCGAAGCTCTGGCAAAGAAGAACAACTCAAATAAATTATTTTTAGCGACGGCTACATCATGGAATTATAAAAAAACGAAAGAGCCATTTTTGTGGTTTGCTGAAATGATTGATACTTTTGATTACAGGATTAATCCAGATTTTAATGCATTTATCCATGATGATACTGATGAACTACGTACATTCGTTAAAGGATTATTTTGTGTCGCAGATTTGAATATTAACGACTATAAAGTTGAAGAGATAGATTTGCCAAAAGAACAAATTGACGCGATGTCGAGAGACCCTGTGTTATCTGAAATATTGAAAGTAGTTAATATACATTTACCTTCCAAAGCAGTTTCTGTTGCAATAAGCCATTCCATAGTCAAGGAGGGTAAACGGGAGACATATTTATTGAAACTTGAGGAAGAATCCTTAGGAACGCAAAAAATGTTTTTTATGAGCACGTATTTAAAAAAAGCGTTTGAAAGTGGGAAGACTATAATAGTTGATGAATTAGATAGTAGTCTACATCCTCTTTTAATTGAAGCGATTGTGAATATGTTCCATAACCCATTGATTAATAAATGTAATGCACAACTGATTTTTATCACGCATAATGTCAATTTGCTGGATCTTGATTTCTTCAGAAGAGATCAGATATATTTTACTGAAAAAGACCCCGCGACCTTATCTTCGGATTTATATTCTTTAGATGAGTTTAAGTCTCCTGTAAGAAAATCGGAAAATGTCAGAAAAGGATACTTGCAGGGGCGATATGGCGCGATACCATTTATCGGACGGGGTGAAACGCTATGGGGATAAAAATAAAAGGTGAGCAGAAACGCAGAGGTGTAGTAAACAGAAAAAAGCGTTTGATAATGCTCATCGCAACGGAAGGAAAAAATAAAACAGAACAACTTTACTTTTCAAATTTTAAACACAATTCAAAATATGCGATTCAGTTTGCAAAAGGAAACTGCACGGATCCTTCAAATATGGTGGAAGGACTTAAAAAACAAATCCAGAAAGAGGGCTTCGATAAGGGTGACGTGGCCTTCTGTGTCTTTGATATGGATGCTGATCCAATGCGAGAAAAAGAGATCAGGGAGTTGTTTCAAGAAAGTGAGAAGCAAGAATTTGATCTTATCATTTCAAACCCTTGTTTTGAAGTATGGTTTATATGCCACTTTAGCAATAGTACGAAAGCGTTTTCTGATAGCGATGAAGTAATCAAAGCTGTGAGAAAACATATTAATGACTACAATAAAAACAAGGATATTTATCCACAGTTATGCGCGAAAACAGAAGTTGCAATTAAAAATGCAGATTCACTAAGAAAACACCATGAATCATTGGGTCACCATAGCGGTGATTTTCAAGCCAATCCTTTCACAGCTGTGGATATAATTGTCAAGTTGTTGAATAGCCCTAAATCAGCAGCGACTTGAGAAGTGGAAAGCGATCCGCCGCGATCCGCCCACAGGTTTTCTCTTCTAACGCCGTTTTGAACCTGTTTTTCGCAGCCAGTGTTGTTTCGCCTGTCCCGCGATTTTCAGCGTGTTTTCTCTTAGCGCTATTATTAT
>JAITPU010000059.1 GCA_031289235.1 Eubacteriales Family XIII. Incertae Sedis bacterium | reverse complement strand
TACAGGAACTGCGGGCGCGGCTCGACTTGACACGCGACATTTTCGGCAGCGTCGTCGGAGTGTCGCCAAAAGCAGTCGAAGCGTGGGAACTCGGTACGCGCCAACCGAGCGCGGCGGCTCTGCGGCTAATTGCGGAGATTGACACAAACCCGGAATATATCCGCAAAATCGTGATGCGGGCGTAGCAGTGTTCCATTGCAAAACGTCTAAGCCATAAGTTCGGATCTGAAGGCCGCACGTTCGAATCGTGTCGGGCGTACCATATGGAAAAATTTTCCATTATAAATGTCGTCCGGTGTCGCGGACGGCCGGCTAATCGCAATCTGCCAGCACCGTGATGACGGGTTCTTCACCGCATACGGGGCATCCGCCGTCCGGTGAAATCTTTATTTTCCGAAAATCCATATCAAGCGCGCTGTAAGTCAAAAGCCAGCCGTTCAAAAGGCTTCCCAGGCCGAGGATGAATTTCAGCGCTTCTGTTGCCTGCAAGGTTCCGATAACGCCGCATATAACACCGAGAACTCCGGCTTGATTGCAGCTTGGACGGGTCGCCAGCGGCGGCGCTTCGCGAAATACGCAACGGTAACAAGGGCCTTTTCCCGGCAGATAGGTCATGAGCTGCCCTTGAAAGCGGAGGATCCCCGCGTGAGAGAAGGGTTTCCCAAGCATCACGCAGGCGTCGTTTATCAAAAACTTCGCCGGGAAATTGTCGGTGGCGTCGAGGATAAAATCGTAATCTCTGTCGCGGATGATATCAGCGATATTTTTAGAATTTGCCCGTTCCTGATAAGTAGCGACCTGCACGTCGGGATTCATTTCGCGGATCGTTTCCATGCCTGACAGAACCTTTGGCTTCCCGATATCTCCCGTCGAATGTATGATCTGGCGCTGCAGGTTTGAAAGCTCAACCTCGTCCATGTCCACAAGGCCGATCGTTCCCACGCCCGCCGCCGCAAGATACATGGCCGCGGGCGCGCCGAGACCGCCTGCCCCGACGATCAGCACGCGGCCTTCCGCAAGTTTGCTTTGCCCTTTGACGCCAACTTCTTCAAGGATGATATTGCGTGAATATCGCTCAAACTGTTCAGATGTAAAAGCCATTTCGACCTCCCGCAACCGTCTGAATTTCAGCGAAGATCCTCCGCAGGGCCGTCGGACGTCCGCTTCCGAAACTGATGTATTGCCGTATTGCCGCCTTTAATTGTCGATGCAATAATTGCCGGCGCAATATACCTGAAGCCGTAAAATACTGCGCGGCGATGAAATTCGGTTTCGAGTTATATTTTATGCCGGCCGTTTCTAAAACACAACACATATTTTCAAACTCAGCTTAAAGCAATTGATCGAAAATAGTTATTTTTCTTCGAAAGAATCCTCCGCAAACGGTATTTTTGTGGTATTATTTTTATACTGAAATTGTCGCTCCGGCAACTGGTGTATATGGTAAGCTGCGGCGGTCTTTTTTTAATGAAGTAATATTGATATCCGATGACGGCGATAAGGAGTTGCATGCGCATGGCGTATGAGGAAATATCCGATCGGAAATTGTGTGAGGAATGCGGCGTTTTCGGAATTGCCGCGCCGCCCGGATCTGATCTGGACCCTATATACGAGACGTTCAGCGGGCTTTTTTCTTTGCAGCATAGAGGTCAGGAATCCTGTGGCATTGCCGCGAACGACGCGGGCATAATATCCTGCCATAAAAATATCGGCCTTGTTATGGAGGTGTTCAACGAAAAAACTTTAAAAAAGATGAAAGGGAACGCCGCCATAGGCCATGTGCGATATTCCACAATGGGAAAGATCAGCGTGGAAAACGCGCAACCGATCGCGGTTACGCACAGCAGAGGGAACCTCGCCATCGCGCACAACGGGAACTTAGTCAACGCGGCGGAACTGCGCAGCGAAATCGAAATGCAGGGCGGCATTTTCCATTCTTCCAATGACAGCGAAATCATAGCTTATATAATTGTGCAGGAAAGACTGCGCACGGACTCTATCGAAGCGGCTTTGTCGCTCACGATGCGCAGGATAAAAGGCGCGTATTCGCTGCTGATCATGAGTCCAAAAAAACTCATCGCTGTTCGCGACCCAAATGGGTTCCGCCCGTTGTGCATCGGAGTCTTGGACGGGCATTTCATGTTTGCCTCGGAGACTTGCGCCATCGACGCGGTCGGAGGGACGTATATACGCGACGTACAGCCGGGCGAGATCGTAGTGATTGAGGACGATCAGATGCGTTCAATTGATCCGGGCGTCCGCGCGGAACCGTCGTTTTGCTCTTTTGAGTTTATTTACTTTGCCCGGCCGGACAGCATTTTGGAAGGCGTCGGCGTGGAATGGGTGCGTCAGGAAATGGGGAAAAGCCTCGCGCGCGAAAGCGGCGTGGAGGCGGATATCGTCATAGGAGTGCCGGATTCCGGCATCAGCGCGGCCATCGGATATTCGAAAGAGTCGGGAATCCCATATGGCGTGGGTCTGATCAAAAATAGATATATCGGAAGAACCTTCATCCAACCTACTCAGGGGCAGCGGGAACGCGCCGTTCGGCTGAAGCTTAATCCCTTGGGCGTTAACATCAGAAACAAACGCGTGATCATGATTGATGATTCTATTGTGCGCGGAACGACATCGGCGCGGATCGTATCGGCATTGCGTGAAGCGGGGGCCAAGGAAGTCCATATGCGCATATCTTCCCCGCCGTTTCTGTATTCATGCTGTTTCGGTACAGATGTTCCGGACAGCAACGCACTGATCGCGCACAATCATACCGTGGAAGAAACTTCCAAGATCATTGGCACGGACAGCCTCGCCTATTTGTCCGGACGATCTCTCTCCGATATCCTCATGAGCGCCGGCTGCCGTATCTGCGACGCCTGCTTCAGCGGGAATTATCCGATCACTCCGCCTCAGCAAACGAAAAAGAACATTTTCGAACAGCGGATTGACGAATCGTTATAGCCGACGGAGAGCGCTTCTGCGGCCGTGTAAATCCGCAGCTGTGTGAATCCGCAATTTGCGAACCGCGAACTCCGCGTTTCTTCAAAATAGAAAGTTCGGGAGTTGTGATCCGCCAAGCCTGTTCTCCCGCCCATTCGATTTACGCGTCCTCAGAGTCTTCAATATCTTCCCCGATTGCGCCGGACGCTTTTGTGAAGTTCTCCTCCGCAATTGCGTTTTCTGATCTTCCGTTATCAGAAATCCTCTTTTTGGCGCTTTGCAAAAGATGTAAATCTTTTTCGGCTTTCGACATTCTGACATACTCCTCAAGTGAAAGTATAACCGCCGAGGGGGCATTGTTTTTCAGCACCACCAATTGGCCTTCCGTTTTTAAACGGTCAAAAATCTTTGCCGCCTGTCCCTTGTTGAATTGCGTAATGGGAACAAGGCTGTTCAGGGTATCTGCGTTTATAGGCATTTTGTTCACCTCCTGCCAAATTGTTGTAAATAAACGTATAACGGATGTTGATATTATAATTCCGATTACCGAGGAAGTCTATTATTTTGTCTGCCCATAATAAGCATTACTCCCATGTTTCCGCAAATAATGCTTATTCAAAAGCTCTTTCTGCATTCGCTTCACATTTCCGCAGTGCCAAGCCATCATAGCGATTTCCTCCAACACAACGGCGTTGTGGACGGCGTCGTGTGCGTTACTACCCCATACGAACGGGCCGTGACTCGCGACAAGAACGGCGGGAATATTCTCCGGCTGTTTGTCTGAATCAGCGAAAGCCTCCACTATTACTTTCCCCGTGTTCAGTTCATAATCCCCTGCGATTTCCTCGGCGGTCATAAGTCGCGTGCAGGGGATTTCGCCGTAGAAATAGTCGGCGTGAGTTGTACCCAGCGCCGGGATACATAGCCCCGATTGTGCAAAGATTGTCGCCCAACGGCTGTGCGTATGCACAATGCCGCCGATATTCGGGAAGTTATGGTACAACTCCAAATGCGTCGGTGTATCGGAGGACGGATTGAGCTTACTTTCGATGAGCCGGCCTGTAGCAAGCTCAACAACAACCATGTCTTCCATTTTCATTATGTCATATTCCACACCGGAAGGCTTGATAACGACAACCCCCTTTTCCCGGTCAACCGCCGAAACATTGCCCCATGTAAATGTGGCAAGACCGTATTTCGGTAGCATCAGATTCGCTTCAAATACCTGCTGTTTTAATTGTTCAAGCATATTCTACCTCAATTTCCACCTCTATTTCCTTTACAAGGTCGCCGACAGCTTTCATGGGTACCTATTCCTTGCAAATAAATTTATTTCAAACATTTCACTGCGGCTCGCTCTATTGCCAACCCCGCTTTATAGCGTTCCATAAATATCGCAAATCCTTGCATAACTTTTTCGTCGGGCTTCACACGCCCGCCCGCATTACCCGCAAATACCCTTTCCCTAAGAAATGCTTCCAGCGTTTCATCCTTTTCTTTTTTTTGGCTGTATGCCGCCAGAAGCGCAATGCCCCATGCTCCACCCTCTCCCGCCGATTCCATGACAGAAACGGGAACCTGAAGCGCCGCCGCCATCAGGCGCTGCCCCACGCCTTTGGTTTTAAACAATCCGCCGTGCCCAAACAGCTGTTCCACGCGTACTTGTTCTTCCGCCAGAATATCCATGCCTAATTTCATGGTAGCCATAGTTGAAAAAATGAGGGCGCGCATAAAATTCGCCAGCGTAAAACGGCTGTCCGGAGTTCGCGCGAACAACGGGCGACCCTGTTCCAGCCCGGTAATTGGCTCGCCGGAATAGTAGTTGTAAGCAAGCAGCCCCCCGCAGTCCACTTCGCCGTCAAGGGCCTTATGGTACAGAGCATCGTAAAGGGCAGGCTTGTCAGTTTTGATTCCTATTAACTCATTTTGTTCCCTGAATATCTTCACCCATGCGTCTATGTCGGAGGTGCAGTTGTTGCAGTGAACCATAGCCACCGGTTTGCCGGAGGGGGTTGTGACCATGTCGATTTCCGTGTGTACTTTCGAAAGCTCTTTTTCCATGACAATCATGGCAAAAATCGAAGTACCGGCCGAAACATTGCCTGTACGCTCGGCCACACTGTTCGTCGCTACCATGCCCGTGCCGGCGTCGCCCTCCGGCGGACACATATGAATGCCTGCCTTTAGCACTCCGGAGGGGTCAAGTAATTTTGCACCTTCCGCTGTCAACATACCTGCAAACTCACCTGCGTTCAGAACCCGCGGCAGAATGTCGTACAGTTTCCAACCGAACTTTCGATTGTCAATAAGCGCATTGAATTGGCGTAGCATCCTGCTGCTATAGTCGTTTACCCCGCTGTCGATGGGGAACATTCCCGAGGCGTCGCCCACGCCAAGAACCTTTTCCCCTGTCAGCTTCCAATGTACATAACCCGCAAGGGTGGTTATGAAAAAAATATCATTGACATGACTTTCGGCGTTCAAGATCGCTTGATACAAGTGGGCAATGCTCCATCTTTGGGGGACGTTAAACCGAAATTCTTCGGTGAGACGTTTGGCTGCCTGCTCAGTAGTTGTGTTGCGCCATGTACGAAACGGTACAAGCTGATTACCTGTTTTATCAAATACCAGATAACCGTGCATCATGGCAGAAATACCGATAGCCCCGGTTGTGGTAAGCGGCACACCGTATCGGTCATGTACTTCCCCGGCCAGTTGCCTGAAGCTTCTTTGCACACCTGCCCAGATATCCTCAAG
>JAITPU010000017.1 GCA_031289235.1 Eubacteriales Family XIII. Incertae Sedis bacterium | reverse complement strand
AAATTTCCATCTCGGACACGAAGACTTCCACATCCCCCGTCGCGAGTTCGGCGTTTTTCGCTTTACGTTCCCTTACAACTCCGCGCAGGCCCACGACGAATTCGCCGCGCAGCCGGTCCGCCTTTTCAAACAGCTCCCGTGGTATGTTCTCATCGAACACGATCTGCACTATGCCGGTCTTGTCGCGCAGATCGCAGAAAATCAACCCGCCGAGATTTCTCCGCTTTTGTATCCAGCCGTTAAGCGCGACTTCGCTGTCTGCGTTCACGCCGCGAAGTTCGCCGCACATGTGAGTCCTTTTGTATATATACGCCATATAGATCTCCTCAGCGTTTGTTTGTTTCATTTGTTTAGCAGGCGGCGCAATGATATCCAAAGCCATGTTCCGCCGGAGCAGAGACGCTCCGCAGACTAATGCCTTTGAAGAATTTCCGCGGCTACACGGTCCAGCGCCACGGGCCTCTGTTCGCCGGAAAGCATATCCCTGAGCGTGACCCTGTTTTCCCGAAGCTCGTCTTCCCCTATGACAGCCGTATAGCGCGCGCCAAGCCGGTCCGCGTATTTGAACTGCCCTTTGAGATTACGCGCCATCTCGTCCATTTGCGCGCGCAGCCCCCGTCCGCGCAAATCGCGCGTCAGTTTCACGGCCGCCGGTTTCGCGCTCTCGCCAAGCGCGGCTATGAACACGTCCGCAGGCGCGGGTTTTGGTATTTCGGCGCCGCAGGCGTCCATGGCCAGCAGAAGGCGCTCGATCCCGAGGCCGAAGCCGACTCCCGGTACGGAAGGCCCGCCGATCTCCGCGATCAGCCCGTCGTAGCGCCCGCCGCCGCACAGCGTGTCTTTCGCGCCTATGCTGCCGTACACAAATTCAAAGGCGGTCTTGGTGTAGTAGTCCAGCCCGCGGACGATCCCCGGGTCGACTGTGTAGGCGACTTCCATCCACTCCAGATTTTTTTTAAGCGACGCGAACGCCGCCGCGCATTCTTCGCAAAGATGATCAAGTATAGAGGGAGCGCCTTCGATAAGTCCGCGGCAAATTTCCGATTTACAGTCTAATATGCGCAGGGGGTTATGTTCAAAGCGGCTCTTGCATACGTCGCAAAGCCCGTCATAGGCCGGACGCAGAAAATCCCGCAGTTTTTCGCGGTATTCAGCCCTGCACGCGGGGCAGCCTATGCTGTTTATACGCAAGTCCACGCCGGGGACGCCGAGTTTTTCAAAGAAAGCGGCGGCAAAACCGATCACCTCCGCGTCGGCGGCCATATCAGCCGAGCCGAAGATTTCCACGCCGAACTGATGAAACTCCCGCAGCCTGCCGGACTGCGGCTTTTCGTAACGGAAGCAGGGGATCTCGTAGCAATATTTCGCGGGCCGCCCTTCCGCGTACAGCCTGTGTTCCGCGAAAGCGCGCGCCATGGGGGAAGTTCCCTCCGGCCGCAGTGTCAGGCTCCTTCCGGCGTAATCCTCGAAAGTATACATCTGTTTTTCCACGATATCCGTGGCGTCGCCCACGCCCCGCCGGAAAAGTTCCGTATGTTCAAAGACCGGAGTGCGCGCTTCATCGAAACCGCAGACGCGGCAAAGCTCCGAAAAAACTTTTTCCACATAATGCCATTTGTATATCTGATCGGGCAAAATATCCTTCGTACCCCTCGGCGCCTTGCTTAGCATAATATATCCTTTTTGATCGAAATTTCTACGCGGTTCCGCCGCCGCCGGAGTCCAATTACAGAGATTTAAACGAACAGTAACGATAGTTACACGTATGGATTGTTTTTTTTCTCAAACCCGATAGTCGTGCTCTCCATATGCCCCGGATATACCTCTACATCGTCCGGCAGGGCGAACAGCTTTTCTTTGATGGATTTCTTGAGGCTCTCAAGCGATCCGCCCCAAAGATCCGTCCTGCCGATCGAAGCGCGGAAAAGGGTGTCGCCGCTGAACAGCGCGCCGCCCGTCAGTATGGATATGCCGCCCAGCGTATGTCCGGGCGTGGCGATGATCCGCAGAGTCAGTCCCCCGACCTCCAGTACGTCTCCGTCGCGCACGTAAATATCAGCGTCAAGCGTGACCTTTACGCCCGCTATTTCCTCGGCGTGATTGAGCTCAGGCGATGAGAGCAAGGGTTTTTCATCTTCGCCCGCGACAAGCTTCATTTCCGGGAATTCGCTCCTGTACCGTTTCACGCCGGCTATGTGGTCGCCGTGCCCGTGGGTCAATATAAGGAAGCTTAAAGACAGATTCTCCCTTCGCGCCGCCGCCGCCAGTTCTTCGCTGTAGGCGCCCGCGTCCACGATAAAAGCTTTCTTCGTTTCCTCGTCGCATATCAGATAACTGTTGGTGTTCAGGCCTCCGCCCGGAAAATTTCTAATAAGCATTCGATTTCACCTCAATTTTAATAGTTACTGTATTATTACTCCGGTCAACGCTTAGTCGCGCCGGTCTTTTTGTTACTATTCGAAAGATATGTTCCGCCGGCGCAAGGCTGGAAGCGGGATATCCGCTCCGTTTCACGCGCCGCTCAGGTCATTGATCTGTACACGTCCATGACGCCCGCGACGTTTCGCAGCACATTCCGTATCCGTTCCATCTGCCCCGTGTTCGAAATCGAGAGGGTCAGCACGATGTTCGTCACGCCGTCTCTGACGCTCTTCGCGTTCACTCCGGCGATATGCACGTCCATGTCCTCGCAGACGCGCGCGATATCGGAAAACAGGCCTTTGCGCTCATCGGCGAGAACGGTGACTTCCGCGTCGTACACCTGATTTTTCTCGGCCTTATTCCAGTTCACCGCGATGAGCCGGTCTTTTTCTTCCAAAGAAATCGACGGGATATTGCTGCAATCCTTTCGGTGTACGGAAACCCCTCTTCCCTTGGTAATAAAGCCGATGATCTCATCGCCGGGCACGGGATTGCAGCATCTGGCGAGACGGATCAGCAAGTGATCCACGCCGTTTATACTGACGCCCGCGCCGTCTCCTTTATGGTTGCCGCGGGTCGCCGCCGCGTTCCGCGCCTTTTCTTCTTTTTTTTCCGCGTGGCGGATCCCGGCCCGCGTGTCTTCTTCATAATAACCGATGATCGCGGAACTTACTTTGTTCAGGATGGCGCCGCCGTAGCTGATCGACGTATAAAGCTCTTCGACGGTAGAGAAGCGCAGAGTTTTGACCGCCCTGTTCAGCCATTGGGAGCGGACGACATCCTGCGGGTCATAGCCTTTTCTCCGCACGGATTTTTCCAGCATTTCTCTGCCTTTTTCGGCATTTTCAGTCCTGTTTTCCCGTTTCATCCACTGGCGTATCTTGCTGCGGGCATTGCTGCTCTTGGCTATCTGCAGCCAGTCGATGCTGGGTTTGGAATTTGAGGACGTCACAATATCTATGATCTGCCCGTTTTTCAGCGTATAATCAATGGGAACCATCTTGCCGTTTACTTTTGCGCCGATGCATTTCGCTCCCACGTCTGTGTGTATCTTGAAAGCGAAATCCAGCGGCGTTGAGCCGGAAGGCAGTTCGATCACGTCTCCTTTGGGCGTGAAGACAAAAACCTGATTGGAAAAAAGATCCACCTTCAGGGTTTCCATGAACTCCTGAGGGTCTTTCATGTCTTTCTGCCATTCCAGAGTCTGACGCAGCCAGGAAAGCCTGACCTCTTCCCGCGATTCCGCGACGCCCTCCTTGTATTTCCAATGGGCGGCAATGCCGTATTCGGCGACGCGGTGCATGGCCCGAGTCCGGATCTGTATTTCAAAAGGATCGCCGTTCTCCCCCAGAACCGTGGTATGAATGGACTGATAGCGGTTCGGCTTGGGCATGGCGATATAGTCTTTAAACCTTCCGGGCAGGGGCTTCCACATGGTATGTACGACGCCAAGCACGGAGTAACAGTCTTTTACCGTTTCGACGATGATGCGCACCGCCGTCATGTCGAAAATTTCGTCGAGCTGCTTGTTCTGATATTTCATTTTACGGTAAATACTGTAAAAATGCTTGGAACGGCCGGTAACTTCGTAATTCAGCTTCAGGTCGTCCAGAATCCCGCGGACTTCGCCGACGACGTGATTGATCAGATCGTCCCGTTTTTGCTTCTTCAGCCTGACCTGATGCACGAGTTCGTGATATGCGTCGGGGTCGATGTATTTTAAAGCGATGTCTTCCATCTCGAACTTCATCGCGTAAATGCCCAGCCTGCTGGCGAGAGGAGCGTAGATATCGACAGTTTCTTTGCATTTTTCGAGGATCTGTTCCTCGTTCATGTAGTTGATCGTTCTCAGGTTGTGCAGACGGTCGGCAAGCTTGATGATGAGTACGCGGATATCCTTCGACATTGCGAAAAACATCTTGCGCAGGTTCTCCGCCTGGCGTTCTTCCTTGCTTTCGAAAACCAGCGAGCGCAGCTTGGTTACGCCGTCCACCAGAAGGGCGACTTCCGCGCCGAAGTCGTTTATAAGTTCCTTCATGCTGTACGGCGTGTCTTCGACGGCGTCGTGGAGCAATCCCGCGACGATCGCGCACTCGTCCATACCCAGCCCGGCCAGAATTTTCGCGACCTCAACCGGATGAACCAAATAAGGTTCGCCGGACTTCCGAAACTGCCCTTCGTGCATTTGCTCGGCTTTTCGGTAAGCCCGTTCGATCAGCCCGACATCAATATTGGAATTCAGATCCAGCAGTTCCCGGACAAATTTTTCCAAATTTTCCATATAATATACAATGTCCTACACCACGATTTTATTGCCGGGATCGCGCTCCTTATGTTTTTTTCCGGGTTTCCCCCGATATTTAGGCTTGTTCAGGAAACTGCAGATTTCAAAATATAAGGGACTGCAAATAAATATGGACGAAGCCGCGCCCGCCGCGATGCCTACCATAAGCGGCAGGGTGAATTGTCTGATAGTTTCGCCTCCGAGGATGAACAGCGGGATGATGACAAGCACTGTGGTGGCGGAAGTCATGAGCGACCGCGCGAGAGTCTGGTTGATGCTTGTGTCGATCAGAGATTCCAGCTTGCTTTTTTTCATGATCTTCAGGTTTTCCCGGATCCGGTCAAAGATGACGATGGTGTCGTTGATGGAATAGCCGACGACGGTAAGCACACCCGCGATGAACGGGTTGTTGAGCGGAAAACTGAAAATGCCGTAAAACGCGATAAGCATCAGCACGTCATGGGCAACGCCCACGAGAGCAGCCACGCCGAATTTCCACTCAAACCGCGCGATGATGTAGAGCAGCATGCAGACGGCGGCTATGACGACGGCTTTAACCGCGTTTTGTTTCAAAAGGTCGCCTACGGACGGCCCGAACTGTTCGAATGACAGCACAGCAGAATCGTCGATGCCGAAAGTTTCGTAAAAATCATTAAGCAAAGCTGTCCGCGCGTCGCTGTTCAGCGCCATGGTCGTGCGTACGATTATCTCGCGGTTCCCTTCTCCGGCATAGACAATATCCGCGTCGTCGACGCCGTTTTCCTTCAATACGTCGCGCACTTCCGAAACCGCCGCCTGTCCGCCCATATCAATCTGCAGCATCGTGCCGCCCGTGAAATCAATGCCGTAATTAAAGCCGCGGACCAGACCGAAACAAAGGCCGACCAGCAGGATGCCAACGGTGGTAAGGTAATATATCTTCCGGTTTTTGATGAAAGAAAAGCGAGGCCCGCTGTGAGAAACCGCCTCGTCGGCTTCCTTGACTCCGAAGAAGGCCTTGCGGCCGAATATCCCGCTTTCCGCGGCCAATTGCAGGTAAAGCTGCGTCACGACAGCGACGGCGAATATGCTGATCACGATGCCTATCATCAATGTCATGGCGAAACCTCTCACCGGCCCGCTGCCGAACTGGTACAGCACGACCCCGGCGATCATAGTGGTGACCTGAGAGTCGATGATTGTAGTCATTGCCCTGCGAAAGCCGGAATTGACCGCGACCCGCACGCTTTTTCCGCTGAGGATCTCTTCACGGATCCGCGCGAAGACGATAACGTTGGCGTCTACCGCCATGCCGACGGACAGGATGATGCCCGCGATCCCCGGCAGTGTCAGCACGCTGCCGAGAAGCGTCATTATCCAAAAGATCAAGGGGATATAAAGGAGCAAGGCGAGATTCGCCGCCAGCCCCATGACGCGGTACATGACCGCCATAAGCGCAAATATCAGCGCGACGCCGATCGCTCCCGCGATCAGGCTCATTTTCAGGGCGTCTATTCCCAGACTGGCTGCGATCTCGCTGGCGTTTACTTCCTCAAGCTGCACCGGCAGAGCGCCGGCGCGGATGAGCAGCGCCATCTCTATGGCTTCGTTCTCGCTGTAATTTCCGGTGATGATCGCGTCTCCGTTGGTGATCACCGCGTTTACCTGAGGCGCGGAGATGATTTTCCCGTCCAGGACAATGGCGATCGCGCCGCTCCGAACGCCTTCCATGGCGGACGCCACTGTTCCGCTCAACGCGCGCCGCGTGGCCTCCTCAAACGCCTTGGCCCCTTCTCCGCTGAAACTCAACGTAACCGCGTAACCGCCGTGTTCCTGATCAATGGTAACGCCCGCGTCCTCCACTTGGCCGCCGTCAAGCACAAAGCTGCCGTCAGCCATGAAAAACTGAAGCTGCGCGGTTTTTCCGATGGTTTCAATGGCTTCTTCCGCGTTTTCAGCCCCTGGGAGATCAACTCGGATGCGTTTTTCGCCTTCTATGGTCACGACAGGCTCGGAAAGCCCCATTTCATTGACGCGTTCTTCGATAACGAGCTGAGTCTGTTTCATCAGGTCGGAAAGCTTTTCTCCGGAGGCGTCCGTCTGCGCCTCCATAACCACGTACACGCCTCCTGAAAGATCCAGCCCCAATTTGATCTTATCGTTCAGCGGCCCGATATTTCCCAGATCTGTCAATGTTATGATCCAGAGGAAAACGATGAGAAGCCCTGTTATTATCGCCAATACTTTTTTCATTTACGGCATTCACCTTGAAAGAATATTTATTTCGCTATATCAATATATTTTACTACTTTTCCGCGCTCTGTTCAAGAAAAAA
>JAITPU010000065.1 GCA_031289235.1 Eubacteriales Family XIII. Incertae Sedis bacterium | reverse complement strand
TCCCTTGGGGGCGCGAAGATCCCGACATTCTCGCGTGGTATCGCCTGCTCGGGAACCTTCGCTCAGAATACGAATTATTTCGGATCGGGAATTTTGAATCCTTCGCCTGTGACGGCAATATCTACGGTTTCAGCCGCAGTACAGCCGGAGAACGCGTCGTCGTGCTGCTGAACCCTTCGAAAGACCAAGATGAAAAAACGACGCTCACCGTCGCCGACGGCGAAGAAGTTATCTTGGAGCTTCTGTCGGGCGCGGCGCTGGACGCGGGCGAAGCCGCCCCGGATGAGAAACGCCTGCTGAATCTGAGCCTGAATCGCCTCGAAGCTAAAATGATCTACTTCAAGAAAGCCGAGCCATCATCGTTTCCGATGAAAAATCTTCCCCGCATGTCGGGCGTCCTGTGCCACATATCCTCGCTGCCTTCGGAATGGGGTTGCGGCGGCTTCGGACAGGAAAGCTACGATTTCTGCGATTATCTCGCCGCCGCCGGGCAAGGCCTCTGGCAAATTCTTCCATTAAATCCCGTGGGCGCGGGGAATTCACCCTATTCCAGCTGCTCTGTTTTCGCCGGCAACGAACTTTTTGTGGACTGCGCCCTTCTTGCCCGCGACGGCTTGCTGAAACCCGGCGATTGCAGGCCGGCGGACGCCGGCACAAACTCTTCGCCGGCGCGTGAAAAACTCTACGGGAAAAACAGCGATTTCGAACGGGCGCGTAAGAACAAGCTGCCCCTGTTCAGGAAAGCCTTCGCCGCCTTCGATCAAAACGACCCGGAATATCTGGACTTTTGCGGGGAAAACGAGGAGTGGCTGGCTGATTATTGCCTGTATAGAGCCATAAGTGAAAAACAAAAGGGGCGTCCATGGCAGGAATGGCCCGCCGGCCTGCGCGAACGAGACGACGGCGCCCTCGCAAAAGCGCGGGCGCGCCTTGAAGAATCCATCGCCTATCACCGATTTATTCAATATGAGTTTTCGCGGCAGTGGAAACAGCTCAAGGAGCGCGCAAACAGGCGCGGCGTCCGGATACTCGGCGATATTCCCTTTTATGTGTCCGCCGAAAGCGCCGACGCCTGGTCGAACCGAAGCCTGTTCGCTTTAGACGCTCGCGGCGCGTCCGAAAAAAACAGCGGCGTGCCGCCTGATCCTTTCTGTCCGCAAGGTCAAAATTGGAAGATGCCCGTATACCTTTGGGATAATCATAAAAATCTCGGTTACGCCTGGTGGATACGGCGCATGCGGCGCGGCGCGGAACTGCACGATTACCTGCGCCTCGACCATTTCCGGGGTTTCGACGCGTTCTGGCAGATTCCGGGCGGGGAAGAAACCGCTGTAAACGGTTATTGGGTCAAAGGTCCGGGAAAGGCTTTCTTCGAAGCGCTGGAAGCGGCTCTCGGCCCGCTTCCGATACTGGCGGAAAATCTGGGATTTCTGACGCCCGGCGTCGCCAACCTGAAAAACACCTTCAGCTGGCCCGGCATAAGCGTATATCAGTTCGAGTCTGATGAATTTGAAAATGAGAAAACGCCGAACGCCGACAGGATGCGGGCGCTGTACACCGGCACCCATGACAACGATACGCTGGCCGGCTGGCTGCGCGAAAGAAATCCCTCCATGACGCGCCGCGAGATCAAATCGGAATGCCGGCGGATACTGCGGCGGCTGTACGCCGACGACGCCATGTGGGTTCTCTCTCCGCTGCAGGATGTCTTCGCGCTTGATTCACGGGCCCGTATGAACACGCCGGGTCTCGCCGAAGGCAACTGGACCTGGGCGGCTCCAAGGAACGCGTTCAGCCCTGAAAGCGCGCGTTTTTTGAGGGGGCTGGCGGAAGAGTTCCGGCGGAACGCTTCGCCTGTGTAATCCCTTTACTGTCCTTCATCCTCCGTTCCCCAAACCGGTTTCGCGACGTAAAGCGGCTTGTATTCACCGTTTTCCACCGTCATTATTGATACGGATTTAATGGTATCGCCCTTTTCGTCAAAGGAGATGTTTCCCGAAACTCCGGGGAAATCTCTGGTTCTCGCGAGACAATCCCGCACGGCTTCCCCGTTCAAAGCCGTTTGCGCTTCGCCGATCGACGTGATCGCCAGAATATAGGCGTCGAAGCCGAGCACCACCTCGGGCGGAGGCGTCGCGTCCTCGCCGTGTTTTTCACGATAAGCTTTCAGAAATTCCGCGGAAAGCGGTGTCATCTCCTCTCTCTGTCCGGAATAGGCCGAAAACGCCATTTTACGCAGGACGCTTTCATCCCGCACGGCCAGAAGCTCATCCGATTCCCAGTCGCTGGTCCCTAAGAATACAACGTTCAGCGACAGTTTTTTCGCCTGTTCGATCACATCAAGGGCGCGCCTGACATCGCTGGGAAGGAACACCGCCTCCGCGCCGGAATTTTTTATGGCCTGCAGCTCAAGCTCGTAATCATTCGTCGCTCCGTTGTATTCAGCGGTGTAAACGATCGCGTCGGGACTGCCTGTGAGGGAAGAGAATTTATCGGAAAACGCCCGACAAACCGCCGCGGAGAAATCGTCTCCCGTTTCGCGCATGACGGCGACTTTTGTCGCATGAAGCTCTTCCGCGGCGTACTTGGCAACCGCTACGCCCTGAAAAGACTCTATGAAACAGACTCTGAAATAATAGTCGTTGCTGTCGGTCACAAGCGGATTTTTATTGGTTATGGATATAGCCGGTATACCGGCCCGCTCAAAAAATTCTCCGCCCGCAATCGACAGAGTGCTGCCGTAACTCCCCAGCACAACCGCGACCCTTCTGCCGATCAGTTTCTGAGCGACGGTTTCAGCCACGCTGATATCCGACATGTTATCGCCGTAGATCAGTTCAACTTCCTTGCCTAAGACATAAGGATACAACTTGTGGGCAATTTCAACGCCTTCCTTTTCCAGTCTTCCCTCTTTCCTGTATTCTCCGGACAAAGGTTCAAAAACTCCGATTCTTACCGTTTCTTCGGAATCAAAATTCCCATTCCCGCATCCCACCGCCAGCAGCAGCATGAGTACGGCCGCCGCCGCAACGCCTCGTTTCTTCATATCTCAGTACACCTCGCAGCTTCCGGCAGACTCTTCACCAAGCGTCAGCGCTCCAACTGCATTGCTCCGACAATTAAATATTGGACGCGAAAAAAAGACCGTCACTACCCCAATGTTTAATTGGCGGCGCAATATTATATTATTCAAAGGCTTACAAGTTCTATTGACACAGGGCCGGATGAACCGTTTCCGGCCCTGTAGACAAGCTTTGAATAGCAAAGATAATTGAGCAAAGCGCCGCCTCAGCCGTTGATCCTGATTTCCACATCCTGCGGACTCGTCAAAAACACGGCGGGCGCGTAACAAAGGTCGAATTCGAGGATATCTCCGACGCGGATATCCCTCTCCGCCTCTTCTATGTCCAATATAGTATGGTCGCTGGACGCGCCCAATATTTCAACGCCCTTATCCCTCGGCGCGAGCTGTTCGGGAAACGCGTAATCCGCCTTACCGACGGCAATCAGCGCCCTGCGCCGCCGCCCGCGGTCCACGTACAACGGCCTGTTCCGGAACGCGTCGAACGCGATCTCGCCGATAGGGTAGCTGGGCTTCACCTTTACCTCGACGACTTCGGCCTTCAACGTGAATACATCTTTGTAAAGAAACGGCGTATTGATCCCCCAAAGATCTTCCAGGTCTTTCGCGAACAATATGGCTTCACCGAAGCGCAGGTGATTGATCCGCGCGGGCATGTTTTTCTCCATTACCCTTGGGAGCGAGGTGGACGCGCCTCCGGAAACGATTTCAAGCTTCCGGCCTATCGCGGCCTCCACATCTTCCGCGGCTTCTACCAGTTCCGAAAGCTTTTCCACGGTGGCGGCCACGGAGCCGTAGCAGCCCACATTTACGCCGACACCTAACAGATGGAGGTCAGCGAAGTCGTTCTCAACCTTCAGCGCCGTGTGAACGAGTTCCCGGCGATCCCATATGCCCTCGCGCAGATCGCCAAGTTCGACCATAAGTATTATATTATGCCTCTTTCTCTGTCTGCCCGCCTCGCTGTCCAGCGCCTCCAGCACCGAAAGCTCGCTGTTCAGGCTGATATCCGCGAGGCGTATAACCTCCGGCACATCGCTGAGCATGGGGATCCGGATGAGCATGAGCGGCGAATTTACGCCGTTCTCCTTCGCCGCTTCAAGCTGGCTCAGGCGGGAAGATGCGATGGCGGTACAACCCTCATCCGCCATGACCTTCGCGCATTCGGGCAGACCGCCGCAGCCTTTGATCACGCCGGCGACCTGTATGCCCAGTTCCGCGCTGCGACGCACGATTTCCCTCACGTTGTTTCCGAGCTTTTCCAAATCGACTTCTACTCTGGGATATCCCATGCGCTTTACCTTTAAACCTTTCTCTCAGCCGTGCGCGGCGAGATGCCGTTTGATTTTTTTTGTGGAAGTCTTTTCAAACTCCTCCGTGCGCAGAACGAATTTCTTTATCCGTTTATACGGCGGCATCTTTTCGTTGACGGCGTCGATTTCCTCCGACAATATCTTTCTAAGCGAGGCTTCGTCCTGATCTCCTCGCATTTGCGTTTCTCTCAGGAATTCAAGATCCGGGACTACAGCCGCGTTTATGATCAGATCTCCGGACCTCTCATCCGGCTTTCCCCATACGACGGCTTCCTGTATGTAAGGCGACTTAAGCAAGTAATACTCAAGCTCCTCCGGAGAAATATTTTTGCCGTTTTTCGTAACGATGATGTTCTTTTTCCTGCCCGTCACATATAAAAAACCGTCCTTGTCCAGATAGCCGAAATCGCCGGTGTGCAGCCAGCCGTCGACAATAACCCGCGCCGTTTCCTCAGGATCCGCATAATAACCGAGCATGACCGAGTCGCCTCTGCATATGATCTCGCCGATACCGCTTTTGTCCTTGTCTATTATTTGAACCTCGGTTCCCGGAAGGGGCAATCCGGCCGCCGCGGCTTTGCTGTATCTGTCCTTGTTCATGGCGATGAGCGGCGCGTTCTCCGTCATGCCGTAGCCCTGTATCATGGTAAAGCCCATAGCGTTGAAATCTTCGACCACAGCGGGATCAATGGCCGCGCCTCCGCTGATGAAAAGCCGCACGTTCCCGCCCATGGCGTTATGAACGTCCTTGAACAGCTTCTTCGTATGCTTGATGTTCTGACCACCCAAAAGTTTGGAAAGCTGTACCACCTTCCGCATCTTGTCAGCCTTCCTCCCGCTTTCGGCATTTTTCCATATCTTCTTGTGCATATTTTCGAAAATCAGCGGAACGCCCAACATAAGCGACGCCTTCGACTCTGACATATTTTTCACAATGTACTTCAGCCCTTCGCATATAGCTACCGCACAGCCTTGATAAAGCGCCGTCATGATGTGGCAGGTCATCTCGTAGGTATGATGCATAGGCAGCACAGAAAGCCCGGTGAAATTTTCGACGTTCACATACTTCGACATATCATGGACATTAGCGGCAATATTTCTGTGGGAGAGCATGACTCCCTTAGAAAGGCCTGTCGTTCCCGAGGTGAACAGCAGGGCGCACATCGCGTCCGCGTCAATATTAAAGTCAATAAATCCCAAGCGCCTTTCCCGCAGCAGCTTCTTCCCGAGCGCAACGAGCCTGCGCAGGGATTTTCGCCTGCCCTCATGTTCCGACGCGTCCATGCTTATCAAAAATCCGCTCTCCGGAAGGCTTGTCGCCGCTTCTTCCACGACCGCCTCGACTTTGCTGGAAAAAACGATGGCGTCGGCTCCCGCACGTTTCAAAATCCGGGCGATTTCCTCGCCGCCAAGTTCTCTGTCCAACGGTATGATAACGCCGCCGCCGTTCACCACAGCCAGATACGACAATACCCATTCATAGCGATTTTCGCCGATGACCGCGACCTTCTTCCCCCTCAGCCCTATCTCAGCCAGCGCCGTTCCAAGACCGTCCAAGTCCTCCTTCAACTCAGCGAACGAAATAGGTTCATAGGCGCCTCCCGGCGTATGCTTTACGAGATAAGCCGTTCTTTCCCCGTAAATCGCGACGCTGGTATTCACTAAATCCTTCAAATTCGTTACCGCGCCGCGTTCGTATAAAACATTTTTATATTTCGCGCTGTTCATCTCTCCTCATGGTTCCTCAAATCATAGTTGAGCATGCTAAAAGCTATCGCGGAAACCCGGAAATCATCTTTGCGGTTTCCGCTCTGTTGGCCGCTCCACGCGGCGCGAAAAAGCCGCCGCCCACGCCCCCGGCGATACCGGCCTTCTGAATTTTCGCCACCGCCGTCCTGGCATAGCCGGAAATCTGATTTTCATCCTCGAAGGTCACTGCCGCCTCGGAATCAGAAAGCTTTATTCCTTTATAATCCGCGTAACGCAGGATCATAACGGCCATATCTTCCCTTGAGACTCCGGCGTCAGGCGCAAAAGCCAAACCTCCCATCCCCTGAACCACGCCGGCCTCCGCCGCCCACGTCACATAGCCGGCATACCAGCTTTTGGCGGCGACATCAGAAAAGGCGTTTTTGGAAACTGACGGCGCGTCTCCGCTCATCCGAAACAGAATCGCTGTAAATTCCGCGCGGGTAACGCTGTCGCCGGGCGCGAAAACAGCGTCGTTCCTACCTGTCAGAACGCCTCTTGAAACCAGATCATATATGTATCCGGCCGCCCAGTGGCTGTCGGAAACGTCCGCGAAACGCGGAGTTTTCGGCAGCGCGTCATAGACTATCGCGAATGCGGACAGGCGGCCGGTCGTGAATTCCACAGACTTCTTCGCCGCATTGTATTTTGCCCCCGGCGCCTCGGAAAGCGCGTTCCCGACGGAGACACTGTATACTTTCAGATATTCCGCCGATTCGCCGGTCTCAAGTTCATAAGGCAGCGACACCGTGAGCTTTCCCTCGCGGAAGTCGGCGATTTCCCTGCCGTTCACCGTTACGCTCAGGTCAAAGGCCGGGCGTCCGCCAATAAGCTCCCGGACGTCAACGGGCAGTTCGGACGCGTCTATTCCGGCGATCTTTATTATCGCATCCTTTGCTCCGGAAGAGTCCGCAGCAGCGTTTATTGCCGCAGCGTCCAGCGTGAGACCGCCTATGCTGGAATATATTTCCAGCGAAATATTTTTTTTGCCGGAAAACGCGCTCACGAGACTTGACGGAATGGTAAATTGAAGGCCGGACGCGTCTTTGGCGATCTTTACGCCGATGCGAACACAAGCGCCCTGTTCGTCTTTGCCGCTTTTCACTTTGTCTGCTATTGAGTTCAGGTCGCTACCGGAAACAGTGGCGACAGCGTAGCCGTCACGCAGAACACTTTCCACTTCCACGGACGCGAGCACACCGCCGGAACCGCTTCCGCTGTCAGACGCCCATCTGGAACTGCCCGGCTCATTTCTGTAATCCAACGTGAATTTCCACTCGATTCTCTCCCCGCCCGTCAAACGGTAACTGCCGGCGCTTATCAGCGGATCAGTTCCGTTTACATAATACAGCCATCCGGAATTTTCACCTTGGCCGAATTCTCTCAGGCCGTCGATTTCCAGTACGTAACCGCCTTCTTTAACCGTCATCGTTTTCCCCGCGCTGTTCAGCGCGGCGCGCAGCACATCCAATACTGTCGTGACGTTTTTTTCGATGAGAAAATTCGTTCCGGACGCGATAATCTGCCTCCTTTCGCCCGTCACGGTCAGACTCACAGCCGGCGGATTTTCCGCGGATGAACCCGCGCCGCCGGATATGGCTATGACGAACGACGCGGTATGGCCCTTATATGTGATCGTCACCGTCTGCGTCGTCCCCGGAGCCATGACAGGTTCGGCGATGCTCTCCCTGTACTCCGAATAGGGTATCGTCTTCCTTGTTGCGATATCGCTGTTGTAGACCGCTTCCAGCCTGATGCCTTCCGTGGTAAAAGCTTCTCCCGGCTGATAGCGGCTTTTGATCGGAGGCGTCAGGATCAAGCTCGTCAGGAGATCCGCACCCGGCCAGTTGACATATTGGGCTACGTCACGCTCAAAGAAGTAGAGACCGTCGCCGCGGCCTCCGCCCGTCAGGTTCAGCCAGACGACCAGCGCTTGCAGGCCTTGAACAGACGCGTAGCTGTTCGCCGCCGTGTTGTCGGCGAATCCCAAAAGATCTCCCTCAGTCCTGAATGACAGTATGTTGTCTATGACGCTTTTACCGTCTTTCACGAAACGGGAATCAGTATGTGGATCAACCCCCAGCGCGGCAAGCCCTATGGCCGCCGTCGCCGCGGTATTGCAGTTTGGCTCGCCGAACCCTCCGTCGGGACCCTGCTTCCCGGCGATATAAACGAGAGCTTTATCAACAGCCGCCGTAATTGCGGCGCAGGAAGCGGGATCGACGCCGTTTACCCCGCCGCCCGCCCTATAATACGGGGCCAGCGCCGTGAGCGCCATCGCCGCGCCGTCCACGCCCGCGTCGCCCCACAGCGTCGTCCATTCCCCGTTTTCTTTCTGCTCGCTCAGGATGTCCTGTATCAGCGCGGCGCGCAAGGCAGCCTCATCCTGAAACTCATAGATCCCAAGATCGCAGAGCGAAAGAATGTACGTTGTGGAATATATATCCAGCGCGGACATGTCGCCGGCGCCGGATTCCACATCGCTGATCAGATTGATAACCGCGCCCGCATCCGCCTTGTCCGGTATCGCGCGCGCGTCAATCCCAAGCGCGGACAGAGCTATGGCGAGTTTCGCCTTCGACCCTGCCGACTGGCCTGTCTGATTGAGAACGTAGACGAGAAAATCGTCCAGCTCACCTTGCGCGAGCGAGTCCTCCGACGCGGACACGCCAAGAACCCAGTCGGCCGGACTCGCCGCCCTCACCGCGTCCGAAGACCTTATCGCTCTGATCACGGCCATGGCGCTGTTTGAGGCAGAAGCGGGAGAAAAACCATCACCGCCGCTATCCGCCCAGACCGCGCCTGCGGGCGGCAGGAAACCGCAGAGCATGACGAAAAACAGCAGCAGCGATAACATCCTGCGGAACTCCGCCGCAACATTATGACGACACGTCTTCATCCGTTATCTCTCCTTTCCCTCCGCGCGGAAAACCACTTCTTAGCAATACGCCGGCTTACAGCGTCCGCCCTTACGCGCGCGGAACAAAAACGGACTGCGAAACAATTCACAGCCCGTTTAACATTATACTAAATCCGGCCTTTGAAGGTCAAGAAGAAAAATCTTATTCCGCACGGCCTTGAAGAATGTAAAATTAATTGCCCAGAATAATATTAGCAGTTACATTAAGCCGTATTGTAAATATCGTTAGCGGTTTTGTATCCGAAGATCCGCCTCGGATAGTTGTTCATCCAGTTCTCTATCCGCCGGATATCTTTA
>JAITPU010000022.1 GCA_031289235.1 Eubacteriales Family XIII. Incertae Sedis bacterium | reverse complement strand
GCGAAATTCACAATAGTTTATTTTCAAGCGCTTCCTTAGTCAGGAGCCGGGTTTTCCATCGTTGAAAAAACGGCGGGACCGCGTTATAATGTTAACGAAAACAAAAATACAAGGGGTATTTTGGAAGCGATTTTGCCGGACAGGGCGCAATGCCTGTACGCAGAAAAGGAAAAGAGAGATATGGCATATTATTTCAAGGAACCTTCCCGCACATTCAGCGAATATCTGCTGATACCCGGTTATTCCGCAAAGGAATGCGCGCCGGAAAACGTAAGCCTGAAAACACCGATAGTGAAGTACGATAAGGGCAAGCAGCCGGCGATTAAGATGAATATTCCGCTGGTGTCCGCCATCATGCAGGCGGTGTCTGACGACCGCATGGCTGTCGCGCTCGCAAAAGAAGGAGGGATTTCATTTATCTTTGCTTCACAGACTGTAGAGGATCAGGCAGCCATGGTGAATCGCGTGAAATCACATAAGGCGGGTTTTGTGAGAAGCGACTCCAACGCGAGGCCGGATCAGACGCTGAAAGATATCTTGGAGATCAAGGACAGAAGCGGGCATTCTACTGTCGCCGTGACCGAAGACGGCACGGCCCACGGGAAGATCGTGGGGATTGTTACCAGCCGGGATTACCGCATCAGCAGGACGCCTTTGAGAACAAAGGTCGAAGAATTCATGACGCCGTTCGACGGGCTTGTTTTCGCGGAAGAAGGCGTCAACCTTTCGGCGGCCAACGACATGTTGTGGGAGAACAAGCTGAATGCCCTGCCAATAATCGATAAAAACGGACGGCTGGCATATTTCGTGTTTCGGAAGGATTACGATTCTCATAAGGCCAATCCCAACGAACTGCTGGACGCGCGCAAACGCTATATGGTGGGAGCGGGAGTCAACACCCGGGATTATAAAGAAAGAATTCCGGCCCTTATCGACGCTGGGGCCGACGTGCTTTGCATCGATTCTTCAGAGGGTTTTTCCGAGTGGCAGAGGGAAGTCCTGACCTATGTGCGGAAGAATTACGGCGATGAGGTGAAGATCGGCGCGGGGAACGTGGTGGAACGGGAAGGCTTCAATTTTCTCGCTGAGGCGGGGGCGGACTTCGTGAAAGTGGGAATCGGCGGCGGATCTATCTGTATCACCAGAGAAGAAAAAGGCATAGGCCGCGGGCAGGCGTCCGCCGTTATTGAGGTTGCGGCCGCGCGAAACGAATATTATGAGAGAACGGGAACGTATATTCCCATCTGTTCGGACGGCGGCATTGTCTACGATTACCATATTGCGCTGGCGCTTGCGATGGGCGCGGATTTTCTCATGCTGGGCAGGTATTTTTCAAGGTTCGACGAAAGCCCCACAAATAAGCTTAACATAAACGGAAACTATGTTAAGGAATACTGGGGCGAGGGATCTAACCGGGCGAGGAACTGGCAGCGTTACGATATGGGCGGCGGGGAAAGAAATCTTTCGTTTGAAGAGGGCGTGGATTCTTATGTTCCTTACGCGGGCGGATTGAAAGACAATGTGAGCCTTTCGCTGAACAAGGTGAGATCGACCATGTGCAACTGCGGCGTACTGAACATACGCAGCTTACAGAAAAACGCAAAACTTACGCTGGTGTCAGCAGTCAGCATCGTGGAAGGCGGCGCTCACGACGTGATTTTGAAGGATCAAACGTCAAACGTCCTATAAAGTGTTCGCCTGTTCGCTGTACATTGATACCATAGTATCAGCGGAACCCTCCGCGTTGTTTTTTGTCCCGGCTTTCGGCTTGTTGGCAAAGAGGACGGCAGAGGCGGTCTGGCAAAAAAAAACTCGTTGCTTTGTTGCTGCGTTTAATAGTTTGATAACCGGAGTAACAGCGTAAATTAGCCCGGCGGAAAGTTTTCACGGCTGTTTGCGCCGCAAGCGAAACGGCGGAAGGGAATCGGTATGAAATTTAGCGGCGTATGGGTCGTGGATTTCGGCGGTCAGTACAATCAGCTTATTGCCAGAAGAGTAAGGGAAGCGGGCGTATATTGCGAGATAGTTTCCCATGCGGGATGTATGGACAGATTGCTGAAGGAGCGGCCGGAAGGCATAATTTTCACGGGAGGTCCGGCCAGCGTGTACGTGGACGACGCCCCTTTCCTTCCGAGGGAATTATTTGAAATGAAGATCCCGATTTTGGGGATCTGTTACGGAGCGCAGATGATGGCGCGCGTTATGGGCGGCAAAGTTGCAAGCTCCGAATATAAAGAGTACGGACGGGTCAGGATTTTTCGCAACGAGAATAAAACGGAGCTGTTCGACGGCGTTCCCGCGGAATCGGTTTGCTGGATGAGCCACACGGACTATATTGAAGAGGCGCCGGAAGGCTTTACCGTCACTGCCCGCACGGAAAACTGTCCTGCCGTATCTGTGGAAAACGCTTCGGCAAAGCTCTATGGGGTGCAATTTCATCCCGAAGTGAAACATACTCCATTTGGGCAACGGCTTCTCGAAAATTTTCTTTATGGCGTATGCGGCTGCCGCGGCGGCTGGACAGTGGGAAATTTTGCTAAAACCCAAATTGAAACGATCAAAGAAAAAGTTGGAAACAAAAAAGTGCTCGCGGCCCTGTCCGGCGGCGTGGATTCTTCCGTAGCCGCGGCGCTTGTCCATGCGGCTATAGGAGATAATCTGATATGTATTTTCGTTGATCACGGCCTGCTCCGAAAGAACGAAGGCGACCAGGTAATGCAAATGTACGGCGAGCGGCGGCGTATGCGCGTAAAGAGGGTCAACGCGTGGGAACGGTTTCTCGGAAAATTGAGAGGCGTTGCGGATCCGGAACAGAAGAGAAAGATCATCGGAGCGGAATTTATCCGCGTTTTCGAAGAGGCGGCGACGAAGCTCTACGAAGAAGAAGGCGGCATTGATTTCTTGCTGCAAGGCACCATTTATCCCGACGTTGTGGAAAGCGGCGCGGGTGAAGCGGCCGTCATAAAGAGCCATCACAATGTGGGCGGCCTGCCCGCGGAGATGCGCATGGAGCTTTTGGAGCCTCTGCGCCTTTTGTTCAAGGACGAGGTGCGCAAAGTCGGCGAGGAATTGGGCGTTGCGCCGGAATTGGTTTGGCGGCAGCCCTTTCCCGGACCCGGTCTCGCCATCCGCTGCCTTGGAGACGTTACTCCTGAGAAGCTATATATTCTCCGGGAATCCGACGCGATCCTGCGGGAAGAGGTGAAACGCGCCGGGCTGGAACGGGAGATATGGCAATATTTTACCGTGCTGCCCAATATCCGCAGCGTGGGCGTCATGGGCGATTTCAGGACTTACGATTACGCGGTAGGCATTCGCGCGGTAACTTCCGTGGACGGCATGACCTCCGACTGGGCGCGCGTTCCGTACGAGGTCCTGGAAAAAGTTTCAAACCGTATCGTCAACGAAGTGAGTGACG
>JAITPU010000021.1 GCA_031289235.1 Eubacteriales Family XIII. Incertae Sedis bacterium | reverse complement strand
ATAACAACGTAACAACATCCTTTGAACAGCAATATAGCCACGGGCATGCTGAAAGACCGAAAGGGCCGGCGCACGGCTTGTGCGAGAATCCGGTCGTGGAGCCTCGGCAAATGCCGCTTTTAAATTGGAAAGAGGAATCGGGATACAAAACGTATGATTTTGCTGTGTAATTAACGCGCTTTATGCTATGCGCCGGCGCTGCCTCGGCGCCTGAACGCAGCGGCAGTAGAAATGAAACAGGAGGGACAGGATATTGGAAAACAAAACGGTGAAAAAGAAAGTGATGAAAACCATGGACGGGAATACCGCGGCGGCTTACGTGTCGTATGCCTTTACGGAAGTCGCGGCGATCTATCCCATCACGCCTTCGTCTACGATGGCGGAGGTTGTGGACGAATGGGCGGCTCATGGGAAAAAGAATATTTTCGGCCAGACGGTAAGAGTCGCGGAACTTCAGTCGGAGGCGGGCGCCGCCGGCGCGATGCACGGTTCTTTGGCCGCCGGCGCTCTCACCACCACCTATACCGCGTCTCAGGGGCTGCTCCTCATGATACCGAACATGTATAAAATCGCGGGAGAACTGCTGCCCGGCGTGTTCCACGTGAGCGCGAGGACGCTGGCCGCCCACGCCCTGTGCATCTTTGGCGACCATTCCGACATTATGGCGGCGAGGCAGACGGGTTTCGCGATGCTGGCGTCCGCCTCCGTGCAGGAGATCATGGATCTGGGCAGCGTCGCCCATCTCGCGTCCGTTAAATCCCGCGTCCCTTTCCTGCATTTCTTTGACGGTTTCAGGACTTCCCATGAAGTCCAAAAAATCGAAACGCTGGATTACGGCGATCTCAAAGATCTTGTGGATATGGACGCCGTGCAGGCTTTCCGGGACCGCGCGCTGAACCCGGAGCATCCGGTGGTCCGCGGCACCGCCCAGAATCCTGACATTTTCTTCCAGGCACGTGAAGCGGTGAACCCATATTACGACAGGCTTTCGGATATCACGGTCGATTACATGAATAAAATCAGCGCGCTGACGGGCAGGAGCTATAGGCCCTTCGATTATGTCGGCGCTCCCGACGCGGCTTATATCATCGTCGCCATGGGTTCCGTATGCGAAACCATAGAAGAAACCATAGCGCCGCTCATCGCCGCGGGCAGAAAAATAGGCCTTGTGAAAGTAAGGCTTTATCGTCCGTTCCTGCCGAAATATTTCTTGGAAGCGATTCCCAAAACGGCGCGGCGCGTTTGTGTGCTGAACAAGACCAAGGAACCGGGCGCCGCGGGAGATCCGCTCTGTCAGGATGTGAAAACCGTTTTCTATAAAGCTGCGGACGCGCCGGAAATATACAGCGGCCGCTACGGTCTCGGCTCCAAAGACACCACGCCGGGGATGATCGCCGCCGTCTTTGAAAATATGGAAAAGGATGATCCTAAAGATGATTTCACCGTCGGAATCGAAGACGACGTGACGGGGCATTCCATTTCCTATGATCCCTCCTTTTCGAGCGAGCCGGAGGGAACCATAAGCTGCAAATTCTGGGGCTTGGGCTCCGACGGGACAGTCGGGGCCAATAAGACGGCGATAAAGATAATAGGCGATAAGACGGACATGTACGCGCAGGGCTATTTTTCCTACGATTCGAAAAAATCCGGCGGCGTCACCATATCGCATCTGCGCTTCGGCAAAAGCCCCATCCTTTCCGCCTACCTGATCAACAGGGCCGACTATGTGGCCTGTCACAATCAGGCGTATCTGCGGCAGTACGACATGCTGAAAGATCTGAAAGACGGCGGCGTCTTCTTCCTGAACTGCATCTGGCAGCCGGAGGAACTTTCTGAAAAACTGCCGGCGCCGGTCAAACGGGCTCTGGCGAAGAAAAACGCGCGCTTCTACACGATCAACGCGGTTTCCATAGCGGAGGAAATCGGCCTCGGCAATCGCGTCAACATGGTGATGCAGGCCGCGTTTTTCAAACTGACGGGAGTGATCCCCATCGACGACGCGGTCAAATATCTGAAAGAAGGCATAAAAACCGCCTACGAAAAGAAGGGGCAGAAGGTGCTGGATATGAACTATGCCGCGGTAGACAGAGGCGTCGTGGAAATCAGGAAGATCGATATCCCCGCGGAATGGGCGGAGGCTCGGGACAGCGCCGAAGAGGCGAAAGCTGTCCCCGCGTTCATCGAAGAGATTCTTATACCCATAAACAGGCAGGAAGGCGATTCATTGCCGGTCAGCGCTTTCGCCGGCAGGGAGGACGGAACCTTCCCGCCGGGGACGTCCGCTTACGAAAAGCGCGGAGTGGCTGTGAACGTTCCTGTGTGGAAGCCCGGCAACTGTATTCAGTGCAACCAGTGTTCTTTCGTATGCCCGCACGCGGCTATCAGGCCGGTGTTGCTGGACGAGGCGGAGAAGAACGCCGCTCCCGCCGGCTTTGAGACTTTGAAAGCCATGGGGCGTGGGCTGGAGACGCTGCAATACAGGATGCAGGTTTCACCCCTCGACTGTCTCGGCTGCGGGAACTGCGCGGATATTTGTCCCGCGAAGAACAAAGCGTTGGAAATGGCGCCTCTTGCGGAATCGCTGAGCGAAGCGGGCAACTGGGAATACGCCGTAAAGACGCCCGTGAAGGACGACCGCATGAGCAGGGAAAGCGTAAAGGGAAGTCAGTTCGCGAAACCGTATTTCGAGTTTTCGGGCGCCTGTGCGGGCTGCGGGGAAACGCCTTATATCAAGCTGGTGACTCAGCTTTTCGGCGACCGGATGATGATAGCGAACGCCACGGGCTGTTCTTCCATATGGGGCGGTTCCGCGCCGTCCATGCCGTACTGTACGGACGATAAGGGACGGGGACCGTCCTGGGCCAATTCTCTGTTTGAAGATAACGCGGAATACGGGTACGGCATGTTGCTGGCGGATCGTCAGATGCGCTCCAAGATAGAAGAGAGCCTTGAGGTTTTGCTGGCTTCCGGCGTTTCCGGAAGCGTAAAAGAAGCCGCGAAGAAGTGGCTGGCGGATAAGGACGGCGGGGATGCTTCACGGCCGGCGAGCGAGGCCTTGGCGGCGGCGCTTGAGAAAGAGCTGAACAGAGGTAAAAGCGACGGCGGCGTAAAGGCGGCGATAGACGATATCCTCAAGCGGAAAGATTCCTTGGTGAAGAAATCGATCTGGGCGCTTGGCGGCGACGGCTGGGCCTACGATATAGGTTACGGAGGCCTTGATCACGTGCTGGCTTCGGGTGAAAACATCAACGTACTGGTCTTCGACACCGAGGTGTATTCGAACACCGGCGGCCAGTCTTCCAAGTCCACTCCGGCGGCCGCGATAGCGAAGTTCGCCGCCTCGGGAAAGCGGATAAAGAAGAAGGATCTGGGCATGATGGCCATGTCTTACGGCTACGTCTATGTGGCCCAGACGGGTATGGGCGCGGACAAGGCGCAGTTCATAAAAGCGGTATTGGAAGCGGAACGCTACAACGGGCCGTCGCTGATCATATGTTACGCTCCATGCATAAACCACGGCATGAAAAGCGGTATGTCAAAATCGCAGGAGAACATCAAGGACGCGGTGGAAGCCGGTTACTGGCATCTTTACCGCTTCAACCCCGAAAAGAAGGCGGCGGGGCAAAATCCGTTCACGCTGGATTCCAAGCCGCCAGCGGGAAGTTTCCGGGATTATATCATGGGTCAGGTGCGTTATTCCGCGCTGGCCAAAGAATTCCCGGATGTTTCGGAAAGCCTTTTCGAGGCTGCGGAGCGGGACGCGAAGGAACGCTACGAAAGCTACAGGAGACTGGCGGATGCTCAGACAAGAACGTAGCCTGTTGATTTGGAGGATAATAGTCACCTTATGCTTTATCGCGACGCTGTTGTTTATTTTTTATAATTCATCTGAAATCGCGTATATTTCCGGCGGCAAAAGTCTTGTCGCCACGAAATGGATCAACGGCGTGTTTGAAAAACTGAATATTTCCTTAGTGCTGACTGAACATTTCGTCCGCAAGCTCGCGCATTTTCTGGAATACACGCTGCTGGGTTTTTTGATGTTCGTCATGCTGGCTGTTTATGTGAAAAGATATATATCGCACCTTTCCGTCCCGTTATTTTTCGGGTTGCTTACGCCTGTGCTGGACGAAAGTTTTCAGACCTTGGTCAAGGGCCGGACAGGTCAGGTAACGGACGTCTTGCTTGATTTTTCGGGGGTGTTCGCGGGGGTTCTGGGCGGATTATTTGTGATGCTGATGATTCATATATTCCGCAGAAAACCGAACAGGAGAAGACGCGTAAATTATTATTGATCCGGGATCCGGCGGTTAATCGCCGCGACGGACCGGCGGCGGCTGTTTATATAGGTTATCATATATGTTATACATAGTAATTGCGGGCGCCGGTTGTGTATGTATATCTTTATAAATCGGCCGGCCGGCCGGCCGGTGTCCGCGCGTTAAAAACCGTGCTGCGGGATTATGCCGCGCGAAAAGGAGCGGATATAGACGGCGTCGCGGCCGAGCGGTGCGTGATTGAACGCGCGCCCGGCGGCAAGCCGTATTTCCGTGATTTTCCGAAAATCAAATTTTCCGTTTCCCATTCGGGCGCGTGGTGGGCCTGTCTCGTCGGGACGGCGGAGGCGGGGCTTGATATTGAGGACTTGTCGTTCAGGAAAACGCGAAATCACCGGTATCTTTCTGTCGCCCGCCGTTTTTTTTCCGCTGACGAGCGGGAATATGTGCGGGCGGGGAACGATGACCCGGAGGCGTTGAAAGGGCGGTTTTTTTTTGTGTGGACAAGAAAAGAGGCCTATCTTAAATACATGGGCGAAGGCCTCGGCTTTGGCCTTGATTCGTTTTCTATTTTTGACGAATTGCCGGGCGCGCGCTTTGAGACCGTCAGCGCGGGCCGTGACATCCAGGCGGCCTGTTGCTGCGGGGCGGGGGAGACTCCTGAAGGTTTGATATTTATCAAACAAAACAGCCTCGGTTAAGGCTTTGGGACAGGGCTGAACGCGGCGCTTTCCGCCTGCTTGTGGCCGCCGGGAGCGAAATTCATATATATATATATTGCTCCGCCGATTAAACATTGCCCATAAAGCGGCGGAGCATATAGTGACACAAATTCAGCGCGGGATTTTTTTGCGTGGAAATGCGAAAAGCGCAAAACAGGGTAATAAGGTAAGCGGAAAATCAACGGGGGAGATGTTGATGTTTAAAAATCTGTCGGATCAGCCGATCGCCGAAGTCCAGACGCGGCAAGCGGGGGAATGGGAAGACAGCCGGCTTCTGGAAAGGTGCGTGACGTCAAGGGCGGGCGGCGCCAATTTCAATTTTTACGAGGGGCCGCCGACCGCGAACGGCAGGCCGGGGATACACCATGTGCTCTCCAGGACCCTGAAGGATTCCGTATGCAGGTATAAGACGATGCGGGGTTTTGCCGTCAGAAGGAAAGCGGGCTGGGATACCCACGGCCTTCCTGTCGAGATCGAAGTGGAAAAGGAGTTGAAGCTGCGCTCGAAGAAAGATATCGAGGCTTACGGTATCCGCGAATTTAACCGCAAATGCAGAGAATCGGTGTTCAAGTACGAAGGCGTATGGCGGGATATGAGCAGGCGCATGGGTTTTCTCATCGACATGGACCATCCTTACATCACGCTGGAAAACGATTATATTGAAAGCTGCTGGTGGATTTTAAAGGAGTTTTTTAAAGCCGGCCTGATCTATGAAGGCCGCAAGGTGCTGCCGTATTGTCCGCGCTGCGGCACGGGTCTGGCTTCTCATGAGGTCGCTCTCGGCTACAAAGAAGTAAAGGCCAATACGGTGACCGCTATGTTCCGGCGCAGGGATGAAGACGCGTATTTCTTAGCCTGGACTACCACGCCGTGGACGCTGGCGTCCAACGTCTCCCTCACCGTAGGGCCTGACGTGGATTACATAAAGGCGAGGCTGAACGGAGATCGGAAGGAGCACGGCGGGAAGACGGTTTATCTGGCGAAGGCTCTCGCCGACAGGACCTTGGGCGCGGGCGCGTACAGCGTGATCGCGGAGATGAAGGGCAGGGACCTTGAGTTCGCCGAATACGATCAGCTCATGCCTTTCATTGAAGTGAAAAAGAAGTCGTTTTACGTGACCTGCGCGGATTATGTGACCGTCGAAGACGGGACGGGCGTCGTTCACACGGCGCCCGCGTTCGGAGAGGACGACTATAACACAGGGCGCCGTTACGGGCTGCCGGTCGTCAATCCCGTTGACGAAGAGGGGAAATATACGGAAACGCCGTGGGCCGGGCGTTTTGTCATGGAGGACGGGCTGGACGTCGAAATCATCAAATGGCTCGCGTCGGAGGGAAAACTTTTTTCCAGGGAGAAAGTTTTGCATAATTATCCGCATTGCTGGCGCTGCGGCTCTCCGCTCATCTATTACAGCAGGCAAAGCTGGTATATAGAGATGACTAAGCTGAAAGACGAACTCGTGGCTTATAACGGCGCGGTGCGTTGGTTTCCCGATTTCGTCGGTGAGAAGCGCTTCGGAAACTGGCTGGAAAATGTGAACGATTGGGCCGTTTCCCGCACGAGGTATTGGGGGACGCCGATTCCCATATGGAGGTGCGCGGACTGCGGGGAGTTTATTTGCGCGGGATCAAGAAAGGAACTGGCGGAGAAGTCGATTGAAAACGTGAGCGAAGAGATAGAGCTGCACAGGCCGGATGTGGATGAGATTCATATCCGGTGCGAAAAATGCGGCGGCGTCATGAGCCGGACGCCGGAAGTCATGGACTGCTGGTTCGACAGCGGGGCCATGCCCTTCGCCCAGAGGCACTATCCTTTTGAAAACACCGAACGCTTCGACGAAGACATGTTCCCCGCGGATTTTATCTGCGAGGGCATCGACCAAACGAGGGGCTGGTTCTACTCGCTCATCGCCATTTCCGCCTTTATCAGGAAAAGCGCGCCTTACCGCAACGTGTTGGTCAACGATTTGATCTTGGATAAAAACGGGAAGAAGATGTCCAAGTCCAAAGGCAACACTGCAGACCCGTTCGCGTTGTTCGACGCCTACGGCGCCGACGCGACCAGATGGTATCTGCTCTACGCGTCGCCGGCGTGGACTCCGACGAAATTCGACGAGGACGCGCTGAGAGAGATCGCCGGAAAATTTTTCGGGACTTTGCGCAACGTATATCATTTTTTCGTTTTATATTCCAATCAGGACGGCGTTGATCCGCGCGGCTTCAGCGTCTCTCACGCGGCGCGCCCGGAACTTGACAGATGGATTTTGTCAAAATACAACCGTCTCATAGGCGAGGTCGCCGCGGAGATGGAGCGTTACGACCATATGAAGTCCGTGCGCCTGATACAGCATTTTGTGCTGGAAGACCTGTCGAACTGGTATATCCGGCGCGCGAGGCGCAGGTTTTGGGCGGAAGGGCTGACGGAAGACAAAAAATCGGTTTACGCCACGGCCTATGAGATTCTGACGGGCGTCGCGCGCCTTGCCGCTCCGTTCGCTCCGTTCATCGCGGATGAAATTTACCAAAATTTGACAGGTGAAGAATCCGTGCATCTCGCCATGTATCCTTCGGCGGACGCGGACCGCGTCGACGACGCGGCGGAGAAGCGCATGGATCTGGTCCGCGGCCTCGTGACCCTTGGCCGTAACGCGCGGGAAAAGGAAGGCGTAAAGGTCAGGCAGCCTCTCGCCAAAATCATCGTGGACGGGAAGCACGAAGCCGTCGTCGGCGACATGACCGCGCTGCTCAGCGAGGAGCTGAACGTAAAGGAAGTCGTGTTTGAGAAGAATCTGGACGAATACATGGACTTCCGCATGAAACCCGATTTCAGGGTCGCGGGTCCGGCTCTCGGAGGAAAGATCAAGGCTTTCGCGAAAGCTTTGGCCGGGGAGAGCGTCCTTGATCTTCGGGATAAATTTGAGCGGGACGGCAGGGCGGTTATTTTGTTGGACGGCGAACCGACGCTTATCGAAAAAGATTACGTCGATATCCTGATATCCGCGAAGCGTGGGTTCAGCGCCGCTATGGAGGACGGCCTGTTCGTCATAATGGATACGGCTCTGACGCCGGAGCTTGCGGCTGAAGGGCTGGCCCGCGAGCTGGTGTCCAAGGTGCAGCAGATCAGGAAACAGCGGAATTTCGACATGATGGACCGGATCCATATCCGCTACGGCGGCGGCGGTGAAGTGGAAGCGGCCGTGCGGAAACATCGCGAGTATATAATGAGGGAAACTCTGGCGCTGTCGCTGGAAGCGTCGGACGGAGGCCTCGCGGTATATGACCTGAACGGACATGACACGGGGATCGCGGTCGAGAGAGCGCGGTAAAAGCGCCGGCCGGCGAGGGGGATAGCGTGAAAGTAAATCTGAAAGATATGACGCCGGAGGAACTGAGGGCGTATTTCATCGGGACGGGCGAGAAAGCTTTCCGCGCCTCCCAGGTGTTCCGATGGATGCATCAGGGGGCCGGCGGTTTCGACGAGATGACGAATCTGCCCGCCGCGCTGCGCGACAAGCTCGGCGAAACCGCCGAAATCCGCTGTCTCAACACGGTCCGGGTTCTGCGCTCCGCGCTGGACGGAACCGTGAAATTTGTGTTTGAAACCCGCGACGGCCGCCGCGTCGAAAGCGTTTTCATGCGGTATCGGTACGGAAATTCCGTCTGCGTTTCTTCTCAGGCCGGCTGCCGCATGGGCTGCCGGTTTTGCTCTTCGGCCCGGGAAGGCTTGGAGCGCAACCTTTCGGCCGGAGAAATCACGGATCAGATCCTGCTCGCGGAGAAGGACACGGGGGAAAGGGCCGGACGCGTCGTCATCATGGGGACGGGCGAACCCTTTGACAATTTTGAGAATATGAAGCGGTTTGTGGAAACGATCACAAGAAAGGAGAGCCGCGGGCTCAGCCGCAGAAACATAACGGTTTCCACCTGCGGCCTGATTCCGGAAATGCGGCGTTTTGCCGAAGAATTGCCGCAGGTGAATCTGGCGGTTTCTCTGCACGCCGCAAACGACGAGACGCGGAATATGCTCATGCCTGTAAACCGAAAATACGGGATGAACGAACTTTTAAACGCTTCCCGGGAATATACAGTGAAGACGGGGCGCAGGATCACTTTCGAATACGCGCTGATAAGCGGGGTCAACGACGGGCGCGCCTGCGCGGCTGAACTCGCGGGCCGGCTGCGGGGCATGAACTGCCATGTGAACGTGATCTCAATGAATCCCGTCGCGGAAAGCGGCCTGACCGGCGGCGGCAGGGAAGCCGCGGCGGCTTTCGCGGCTGAACTCGGCGGCGCGGGCGTGCAGGCGACCGTGCGGCGGGAACTGGGACGGGATATCGCGGCCGCCTGCGGACAGCTCAGGCTCGGGATAACTGCCGATTGAATCCGGAGATCTTCTGATGTATGATGTGTAATGAAGACAGACAGCCGGAGCGATAAAACTCTAAAATCTTTACCGGTAATTTCAACGGAGGAAAGGAGACGACTTTATGGTTAAACTGATAGCCGGCCGGAAAGGCACGGGGAAGACGAAAAAAATGATTTCCCTCGCCAACGAGCTTGTCGAAAAAAGCGACGGAAATATTGTGTTCATAAATAAAAATCACAGGCTGATGTACGATTTGCGGCACAAGATCAGGGTGGTCTGCATGGAAGACTACGAAGAGATCACGAACAGCGACGAGTACATCGGTTTTATTTTTGGGATCATCAGTTCCGATCACGATATCGAAACCGTTTTTATAGACAGCATTTTAAAACACGCGGATGTGAGCACAGAGGATATTCCCGGCTTCCTTTCGAGGCTGCGTAAGATAAACGAGAAATATAAAATTTCATTCGTTGTCAGCCTGAGCGCCGAATTGAGCGAATTGGGAGAAACGGTAAAAGATTTCGAGATGCTCAGCGAGTAAAAGCCGTCCGGCCAGGATATTTACTTTTTATTCTATATTTGTTATTATTTAGCGGCTTATTCCGCCGTGGCAGTGGCGGCTGCCTTGGAATACCATTGCGCCGCCGATTGAACACCGGGACAAAGCGTGGCGGAAAAAATCCTGCGCAAAATCTGCAAAGTTTATTTTCAAGCACTTCCTTAGTTGGCGACGCAATAGGATTGGCGGAGCAATAAATCTCTCTGAGATAAGCGGCGGGGCGCGGAAGCCGCCGCTTGTTTTTTTATTGCCGGAAAGGAAACGGGTTTATGGCCCTGATCGGGGTGATGGCCGGCGTCGTCGCGGCCGGCCGGCGGGAATGGGAGGACGCGAAGCCTGTGCGTCCGGTGACTGCGGAGAGGGTTGGAGGCGCGCGCGATATAGATAATCCGGTCACGGCAGACGATCCGGATGAGACGGACGGCGCGGCCGCGGAAATCCGGCGGGGAAACGCGCTTATTCAGGCGGATAATTTGGGCCTTGTGAAATATTTAACACGTTCAGGCATGGCGGGTAAATTTCAGTTGATTTATATCGATCCTCCTTTTTTTTCCGGATCCGATTACGGCGCGGAAATCAAATTTGCGCCGAAGACCGGCGAGATCGCGCCGGCGTTCCGGCAAATCGCTTACAGGGATTCGTGGAAAGACGGTCTGGACGGCTATCTGCGTATGCTCACGGCCAGGTTTTTCGGGTTTCGCGAGCTGCTTTCGGAAACGGGATGTTTTTGGGTACATCTGGACTGGCACGCCGCGCATTATGTGAGAGTCATATTGGACGAAGTGTTTGGCGCGGAGAATTTCGTCAACGAGGTGATCTGGAATTATAAATCCGGCGGCGTAAGCAGGCGGCGTTTTGCGCGAAAGCACGACACCCTTTTGTTTTACGGCAAAACGCCCGATTACTATTTCAAGGCGCAGAGCGAAAAATCCTATAACAGGGGGTATCGCCGGTATCGGTTTAAAGGAGTGGAAGAATACAGAGACGAACTCGGCTGGTATACCATGGTGAACATGAAGGACGTGTGGCGGATAAACATGGTCGGCAGGACGTCGGCGGAACGGACCGGTTACGCCACGCAGAAGCCGGAGGCTCTGCTCGCGCGAATCGTGGAGAGCTGCACGAGAGAGGGTGAGCTTTGCGCGGATTTTTTCGGCGGTTCCGGCACTCTCGCGGCCGCGGCGGAGAAGGTGGGAAGGCGCTGGCTTTCATGCGACTCCGGGAGGTTCGCCGTGGCTAAGGCGCGGCGAAGGCTGACGGAGGCGGGCGCCTGTTTTTCCGTGATGGCCGACGCCGCGCGCCGGACGCCGTCCGGCAGATTCAGGGCCGCGTACAGCTGCGGCGCTGCGCCCGGTTCCGCCGCGGAGGCTGCCGTCGTCGAATTGGCCGGCTACGCGTTCCCGGCGGGGGAAACATTGCCGGTGGAAGAGAAGTACAGGGACGCGCTGGAAAAGGCGCTCTTGGATGATTCGATGCGCTTTGTTGATTATTGGAGCGTCGATTTCCATTATGACGGCGTTATATACAGGCCTGAGGAATTCCGGGTGAACAGAAAGTCCGCCGGGGATTTCGTCTGCCGGAAAATCGGGCGGCGCTTCGCTATGATCGCGGTCAGCGTCACGGATATATTCGGCGTCAGCAGCCTGAGGGTCTTTGAGCGCCCGCTCAGATTATAGTCCCGCCGCCAAGCACGGCTTCGCCGTCGTACAGCACGACGGCCTGCCCGGCCGCGATCGCCTTTTGAGGCTCGTCGAATTCTATATGAAGCCTGTCTTCATCGACCTGCCAGACTGTCGCCGGCTGAGACGTGTGGCTGTAACGGATTTTTGCCGTCGCTTTTACGGGACGGGACAGCCGTTCGAAAGCTATCAGGTTGATGTCCTCCGCCTCCAGCGTCCGGGAGTACAGTTCTTCTTCCCGGCAAAGCACGACGGTGTTGTCCTCCGCGCGTTTGGCGCGCACGTACATTGGCGCGGGCAAGGCCAAATTCAGCCCTTTGCGCTGGCCGACGGTATAACGGATCACGCCTTTGTGCCGCCCGAGCGCGCGGCCTTCTGTGTCGGTGAAATTCCCCGCCGGATACTCCCGTCCGGTATACCGCGCGATAAAATCCGCGTAATTTCCGCCGGCAACGAAACAGATATCCTGACTGTCGTGTTTTTTCGCGTTCACAAAGCCATTCTCCGCGGCGACTTCCCTGACCTCCGACTTGCGAAGCCCGCCCAATGGGAAACGCGCTCGCGCGAGCTGCTCCTGCGTCATGGCGTAAAGCACATAGCTCTGGTCTTTCGACGAGTCCCGCGCGGTTTTCAGCAAGTAGCGCCCGCTGCCTGCGTCGTAGGCGACGCGGGCGTAGTGGCCTGTCGTCAGACAGTCGAAATCCAGCGTCCGCATACGCCGGAACAGCCGCCTGAATTTGATTCGGCGGTTGCAGTCTATGCAGGGGTTGGGCGTCCGGCCTTCCTCGTAGGCTTTTATGAAGCGGCCGATCACTTCCGTCCTGAATTCCGCGCTGAAATCGAAGATATAATAAGGCATACCGATGGAATGGGCTACGCGCATGGCGTCAACGGTGTCCGCCAGAGAACAGCAGGCGTCTTCGCGGCTGACGCCTGCGTCTTCGTTTTCGAACAGCTTCATCGTGACCCCGACGCAGTCGAAGCCCTCTTCTTTCATTAAAAACGCCGCCACCGAGCTGTCCACTCCGCCGCTCATGGCGACCATAGCTTTCTTTTTGCTCATCATGCGCGCGTCACATATTCATCATAAACGCCCGCTGCGTCTGCTGTTTATCGGCAAGATCCGCCAGATCCCGCACCGTCACATTTTTCAGGCATTCCGCGACGGCGGTGTTCAGCGGTTTGAACACCAGAAGCTGCATGGCGGTTTCGATCTCGGGCGCGTCTTCGCTCACCGTGTTTTCGGTGTTGAGCATGAGGCTCGTTTCAAGGGCGGCCAGAACCTCCCACGCGGTGATTTTTTGCGGCGGCCGGGATAGCTGGTATCCGCCGTTCGGCCCCTTGATCGACAGCAGCAGTTTTTCCCTTTTCAGCTGCGCGAACACCTGTTCCAGATAGATCTTGGAAATGCCGAGAGTTTCGGAAATGCTGTTGACTGTAACGTTTGCGTTACTTTGAAAGTTCTGCGCGATCACAGTGACCGCCGCCAGCGCGTAGCGGCCTTTTACGGAGATTCTCATGGAAATGTTTCCTCGCTTTCGTCGTGAATATTATGAGTTCTTAGCTTTGCCAGCTTGCTACGCTGTAACTATAATTTGCGCGTTATGAAAAGTCAAGCCTCAAAACATATATTTCTGCCTTGTGAACATATGGCGCGTTACGGCTCAAAAGCCTGGCCGTAAGCGGCAGGAGGTCCCTGTTTTCCCCGAAGGAATGCCCGCGCGCAGCGTCAACGCGGTTCCGGGGGGATGACAGATCCCCCTCTGCCGATGTTTGAATAGGAATATTACAACGGAAAATATGTAAAAAAATGGAAATTTTCATTGACAAGACGGCGCTTTTTTTATATACTAATTAACAAACGCAAATTTATTGATCAGGGGACTTCGATTGATGAAAGAATTTTATATCGCCGAACTGAAAACCGATGACGAGATCGTCGATTTTTTCATGGTGAAAAATATCTCGGTGAAAGTCGGCTCCAATAAAAAACAGTATCTGGATTTGCTGCTCATGGACAGCAGCGGCGAGATCAGAGCCAAGAAATGGGATCTGGCCGACAGCGAGATTCCGTCGCTCGACGAGATCCGCGCGGGGGACGCGCTGAAAATCAAGGCCGTCGTGACGGAGTGGAACGGTACGAGGCAGCTTCGCGTCGTCAAACTGCGGAAGGCCGCAGCCCAGGACGGCGTCGACAAGACGGACTTAATAAAAGCCGCCCCGGAGAAGCCCGAAGAAATGTACGCCTATATAGCGAAAAGCGCGGAAGAAATCAGAGACGCCGATCTGCGCGGTCTCTGCCTGCGGCTGCTTGAGGAGAGGCGGGAAAAACTGCTTTACTATCCCGCCGCGGCGAAAAACCATCACGCGGAAATGGCGGGCCTGCTTTACCACACCAAGCGCATGCTGATGATGGCCGGCTATTTTTGCAGGGTGTATACGAACCTCAGCCATGATCTGCTGGCGGCCGGGGTGATCCTGCACGACATCGAAAAACTGACGGAAATGATATCGGATGAAAACGGCGTTGTTTCGGAGTATTCATTCGACGGACAGATGTTAGGGCATCTGATTCAGGGCGTCAAGTTGGTCAGCCGTCTGGCGGAAGAGCTTGATATCCCGCGTGAGAAAGCTGTCATGCTTGAGCATATGATCCTGTCGCATCATTATGAACCGGAGTTTGGAAGCCCTAAGAGGCCGCTGTTTCCGGAGGCGGAAGTCCTGCATTATCTGGATATCGCAGACGCCCGCATGTATGATATGGAAGAGGCGCTTCGCGGCGTGCTGCCGGGAGGATTTTCAGAAAGCGTGAAGACGCTTGAAAACCGGAGACTGTATAAAAGCGAATGGCGGCCGGAATAACGGCCGCGCGAAGAGGCTCCGGGGCGCGCGGGATACGGGTCCGTACAGGCGGCTGTTAAGGAAGCGGCATGGAGGAACAAACCGGGACGATCACGGAGATCGTCTTTCAAAACAGAGAGAACGGCTATACCGTCGCGGTAGTTGAAAGCGGCGAAGATATAATGACGGCGGCCGGCTGCCTGCCGGATATGGCTGCGGGCCGGCGGCTCACACTGCGCGGCGAGTGGAAGGAGCATCCGAAATACGGCCGGCAGTTCGTGTTCACTGAGTACAGCGAGGAAATGCCGGATACCGCGGAAGATATCAGGCGTTTTCTGGCGTCAGGCGCGCTGCGCGGGGTCGGAAAGAAGACGGCGCGGCTTATAGTGGCGAAATTCGGGACGGACGCGATTGAAATCATCGGCAATGATCCGAAACGCCTCACGGAAATCGCCGGCGTGGGGTCCAAGAAAGCGGAGCGGATTCATGAGTCGTGGAAAGAGAGAAACGAGTTCGCGGAAGTCTCGCTGTATTTTCAAAGACTGGGGATTTCCGTGCGGACGGCCATGGCCCTCTATAAAAGCTTAGGCGCGGCGGCTGTAGACGCCGTGAAGGAAAATCCGTATCAGCTGGTAAGCGACGTGTCCGGAATCGGCTTTCCGGCCGCCGACCGGATAGCCATGAATCTGGGCGTCGACATGAACAACGCGCACCGCGTCAGGAGCGGGATCCGTTACATGCTCGGCCATCACGTAAATGAAGGCAGCGCTTACTCTCCCATGGCGCTTCTGCTTGAACAGGCCGCGGAACTCTTGGATATTTCCGGCGATGAAGTGGAAGATAATCTGATAGCGATGGATTCCGAGGGTGAGATACACAAGGAGACGTTAGAAAGCCGTCCCGTTGTCTATCTGGAACCATATTTCCGCGCGGAGAAGAGCGTATGCGAAGATCTGCTTCGCATCGGGCGGACGGAGCCGAAACTCATCGACGCGGACGCGGACAGCCTCATCGCCGTCACTGAGCGGGAAACGGGCGTAAAACTTTCGGAGAACCAGAAATACGCCGTGAAACAGTCTCTGTCCAACGGGGTGTTCGTGATAACGGGCGGCCCCGGCACAGGCAAAACCACTATCATCAATTCCATACTCCGCATTTTTGACCACAGCGGCGTGAAGACGGCTGTGGCGGCGCCCACGGGCAGGGCCGCGAAGCGCGTTTCGGAAACCACGGGTCATAACGCTTCGACGATACACAGGCTTTTGGAATACTACTATTCCGAGGACGGCGACGCCATGCGGTTCGGCAAAACCCGCGAGGATCCGCTGAGTTTTGACGCAGTCATCGTGGACGAGGCCTCGATGATCGACATCCTGCTTATGGAAAGCCTGCTCAGCGCGATACCGCCGGGCGCGCGGCTCATCGTGGTCGGCGACGCGGACCAGCTGCCGCCTGTAGGCGCGGGCAACGCGCTGCGGGACATGTTAGACAGCGAACTGATACCGTCCGTAAAACTTACGGAAATTTTCCGCCAGGCGAAGGAAAGCCTCATAATTGTGAACGCCCACCGCATCAACCGCGGGGAATATCCCTCCTGCAACGAGAAAGGCGGCGATTTCTTCCTCGTCCGGCGAAACGGCGAAAGGACTGTTTTGGAAGCGCTGCTGGATCTGCGCGCGCACAGGCTTCCCGAGTATTACGCGGACTGCGACGCCGTCAGGGACATACAGGTGCTGAGCCCGACGCGCAAAGGGCCGCTGGGATGCGCAAACCTGAACAGGGAGCTGCAGGCGGCGCTCAACCCCAAGAAGCCGGGAATGAAAGAAAAGGCTTTTGGGGAAAAACTTCTGCGCGAAGGCGACAGGGTCATGCAGGTCAGGAATAATTACGGGCTGAAGTGGAAGCGGCGGGACGATTTTTCCGAAGGGGAGGGCGTTTTCAACGGGGACGTCGGATATGTGCGGGCTTTCGATCATGAAGAGGGGCGGATCACCGTAGTCTATGAAGACGCTAAATTTGTGGAATACGATTTCTCGCAGGCGGAAGAGTTGGAGCTTGCCTACGCGATTACCGTGCATAAAAGCCAGGGAAACGAATTCCCTGTGGTCGTCATGCCTGTCTTCCGTTTACCCTCCGCGCTGGCGACGAGGAACCTGCTCTACACCGCGGTAACCCGGGGAAAGCGCGCGGTGGTGCTCGTGGGCATGGAGCGGACGCTGAACGATATGGTTGACAATAACCGGACGAAAGAGCGGTATTCCGGCCTTTGCGCGCGCTTGAAGGCTTTTCTGCTTCCGGCCGGAAGCGGCGTGGAAAAGACCGCCGCGCCGCGCGATGTCTGATTGGCGGAGCGATAAATCCCGGAGATGCACGAGAGCGGAGATCCGTCTCGCCGCGCCTGAGGAGAAAGGCGTATGAAAAACAAATGGAGCGCGAGATCCGCGGCCGGCGCGCTGCTGGAGCTGCTGTATCCCTCAAGCATATATTGTCTCGCCTGCGGGAATCTCATCGACGATTCAAGGCCTTACGCCTTGTGCGACGTCTGTGTGCGCGAGATAGGCTGGGCGAACGGGAAAACCTGCGCGAAGTGCGGGAAGGTTTTGGCTGAAAGCGCGGAATCGCCGCTTTGTTCGGACTGCGGCGGAGGTGTTGCGGCGGTTTCCGGCGGCGCTCCGGGCGGACACATCTTTGACAGGGGATTCAGCTGCGCCGGATACGGTGAGAGAGAAAAACAGATCGTGCATAATTTTAAATATAAGGACAGGGCGTATTACGGCGCGAAGCTGGCGGAGATAATGCGCGACAGGATTCAGGGCGAGGACATAGGCGCGGATCTGCTTGTTCCCGTGCCCATGTTCCGAAAGAAGGAACGGAAGCGAGGTTTCAATCAGGCGGCGGTCATGGCTGAGAGCCTGTCGCGGAAAACAGGGATAGAATGCAGGAAAAACCTTCTCGTCCGGACAAGGGATACGGCGCCCATGAGCAAGCTGGGAGCGGAAGCGCGGCGCTCAAATGTGGAAGGCGCGTTTGCGGTCGCGGAAGATATGCGAATATTTGTTCGTGAAAGGCAGGTCTTGTTGATTGACGATGTTTTCACCACGGGAAGCACGGCGGACGCGTGCGCGGACGCGCTTAAAAAATGCGGCGCGGAATCGGTGTGCGTGCTGGTATTCGCCGCCGGGGCTGACCGGACAGAAGCGAATTTCGGAACCGGCCGGGTCTGTGGCTGAAAGTCCATGCCGGCTACGGGCGAAGGGACCCACGTAAGCTGGACCGCGGAGCGGCAGTGATCATGGCGTAGTTTAGATGTAAGTCCTCCGGCGAAAGCCGACAGGCGAGTGTGGGGTCAAAGGTCAGGTCAGCCGGCCGGTTCCGAAATCTGTTTCTGCAAAGACCGCCGCGCGAATTTAAAAAAAAGAGAGAGGTACGCTTTATGAAAGTGATCATCACAGGTAAAAATTTTAACGCGAGCGATCATTTGAAGGGAGTCATCGAAGCTAAGTTTCAGAAACTCGGGAAATACTTTTCGGACGACATTGTGGCGAACGTGACGCTGGTGGCGGAGAGGGGCAGGCAGAAAATCGAAGCGACGATCAACGCCAGAGGGACGATTTTCCGGGCCGAAGACACCACGAACGGCGCTTACAACGAAGTGGACCGCGTAGTCGATAAACTTTCATCTCAGATGTCGAGATTCAAGACCAAACTGCGGCGGACACATAACGACGGCAAGGCGATCATGTTTCTTGATATTCCGGATCTTCCGCAAAGCGAGGAAGCGGAAGAGATGAAAATCGTGAAACGGAAAAAATTCGATCTGCTTCCCATGTCCGTGGACGAGGCTATTTTGCAGATGGAACTTTTGGAGCATAATTTTTTTGTCTTTCTCGATATGGAAAGCGACGGCGTCGGCGTCGTTTATAAGCGAAATGACGGGAATTACGGTTTGCTGGAGACAGAATACTGAAAAAGATAACTTTCGCGCCGTGAAATGGCCGCCGCGCGCTTGGTGCGCAACGGAACGGATGCCCTCGCATCCGGCCCTATCGACGCCTGCCTTTACAGTTCAAAGTTTTGCCTGCCGGTATTCGAATAGTTTTGCTTAGACCTTTGAATAATAACGAACAATATAATTTTACCGTCAAAAGCTATTGTAATGCGGCTTGTTTTTTTGTAGAATAGTCTTTATAAACAAATTGGCTTTTGGGGGACGGAATGTCAGGGTTTTTTCAGACGATCGCAGCGAACGTCGGCGTCAGAGATGTGATAGATGTGCTGATCGTCGCTTTCGTTATATACAAGGTTTTGGGGTTTATCCGGGAAACCCGGGCGGAGCAGCTCTTGAAAGGGCTGCTGCTTTTGTTGCTGGCCACATTTTTTTCGGGGATACTTAATCTCTATACGCTTAACTGGATCCTCATCGGCGCCATGCAGTTCGGCGTCATCGCTCTCGTGATCGTATTTCAGCCGGAACTCAGAAGAGGGCTGGAATACATAGGCCGGAGCAAGTTTATTAAGCCGCAGTTCGGAAATATGGATAAGGAGAAAGCCAAGTCCGTAGTCTTTTCCGTAGTCAAAGCCGTGGATTATTTTTCGGGGACGAAGACGGGCGCGCTGATCATAGTCGAACAGGAGATCAGCCTGTCAGATGTGGCGGAAACGGGCGTCACGGTCAACAGCGACATCTCGTCGGAGTTTTTGGAAAACGTGTTTTACGAGGGGGCGCCTTTGCACGACGGAGCGGCCGTCATAAGGGGCGACAAGATATTGGCGGCGGGCTGCGTGCTCCCGCTTACCGAGGACAAGGAGCTTTCCTCCGACCTTGGCACGCGCCACAGGGCCGGGATCGGGATCACAGAGCGTTCGGACGCGGTAGCCATCATCGTATCGGAGGAAACAGGGATAATATCCATGGCCGTGGACGGCAGACTTGCGAGATTTCTGGACATCAGGACGGTAGAAAAGAAACTGCTCGGCGTCTTCCTCAAAGAAACGGAAGAAGCTCCGCCTTTGCGTTTATGGAACCTCTTCAAAAGGAAAAACGATGCTGAAGAGTAATACTGTGAACAGAATCATAGCGGTCGCCGTGTCGCTCACTCTGTGGGCGTATGTGATCACTGTCGAAAACCCGCCGACGACCCAGCTGATTCGCGCCGTGCCTGTCCAGTTCACCAGTTTGGATATATTGGCGCTGAAAGGGCTCGCCGTTTCCGGCGAAACTGCCCTTACCGTCGATGTCTCCGTGGAGGGGAAGCGTTCTGATCTCGCGAACCTTTCGCGTGACAGTATCGTGGCGAGAGCGAACCTGCGGGGTTTCACGAAGGGTGAAAACAGCGTTAGTGTAGAAGTTACGGCGCCGGAAAAGATCAGCGTCATCGAAAAACGCCCCGCGGAGGTCAATGTGCTGATCGAGAACTTGGTCACGGTGAATAAACCGATCCGTGTGGAATTTACGGATGAATTTCCGGAGGGAACCGAACCGGGCTTTATCACCATGATTCCTGAAGAGATCGATGTTTCCGGCGCGAAGAGCGACGTGGACGATATCGCTTATGTGCGCGCTCAAATCGAATCGGATATGCTGACTGAACGGTCCGAGACATTTACGGCCGAAGCGGTTCCTGTAAACAGCAAAGGAGAGGCGGTGCATTCGCTGAAGCTCTCACAGACGGAAATTAAAGTCACGGCTAAGCTGTGCAGCACAAAGGAAGTTCCGCTTGAAGCCCCGGTCACAGGGGATGTCTCTGAGAATTATGAGCTTACTTACGTAAATGTGCCTGTAACGGTGACGATCCGCGGAGAAAAAAGCGTGATTGACGGTATAAGCTCAATATCGGCCGCGCCGGTGGATATCAGCGCTGTGAACGTTACCTCCAAAATACCGCTGACCTTTAATTTTTTCGATGAGGCCGAGATCGCCGACGCTTCCAAGGGGGCCGCGGTATCCATAGGCATCAAGGGGATCGCGGCGAAGAGTTTCCAATACGCTTCCAGCGTGATAGGGATAGAGGGCCTCACGGAGGGCCGTACAGCCTATATAAACACGGGAAGCGTCAGCGCGTCGATCTTCGGGAGGGAAAGCGTCATCACTGATTTCACGCAGGAGGATATTAAGCTTTACATAGATCTTTCGCAGGTGGATCTCACCGCGGTTTCCGCCGATGTTCCGGTACAGGCGCGTTATGAAAAAAAACTTACCCGCGTCGAGTTCTCCCCGGAAACGGTTCATGTGCTTTTTAACGCGGATATCGCTCCGGAAACCGCTCCGGAGGGCTCTTCGCCCACTGATTCCGGAGTGGAAACAGATTCCGCGCGAGGGGGCGGTTTGAGGCTGAAGGATTTATTGCGCTGACAATTAAACATTGGAGCCGCAATGAAATAAACAGCGGTGTTTTTTGCTGAAAAGGAAGTTTTATGAAAAAACTTTTCGGAACGGACGGCGTCAGAGGAATCGCGAACATGGATTTGACCGCGGAACTCGCTTATAAGCTGGGCGCCGCCGGCGTTTGCGCCTTGGGCGCTTCCCGGAAAAAGCCGGTTATTTTGATCGGCAGGGATACGAGGATATCCGGCGATATGCTTGAGGACGCTTTAAGCGCGGGCATTCTTTCCATGGGGGGAAACGTGATCAAAACAGGGGTTCTGCCCACTCCGGCCGTCGCCTATCTCGTAAGGCGTTTAAATACGGACGCGGGCGTGGTTATTTCCGCCTCCCACAACCCCTTTGAGTATAACGGCATTAAATTTTTTAACGGCGAGGGCTTTAAACTTGACGACAGCATAGAAAATGAGATTGAGCGCGTGATATTGGACGGCTCCGGAACCGACGGCTGCATTGTCGGGGAAGATATGGGCAGAAGCCTGAAAAGCGCCGAAGACGCGTCGCGGATTTATGTGGACTTCTTGAAAGCCGCGGCCGGTGTGCGGCTGGACGGCATGAAGTTAGTGATAGACTGCGCCAACGGCGCGGCTTATCAGACGGCGGAAAAGGTGTTTCAGGAGCTCGGCGCGAAAACGGTAATGCTTGGAAATTCGCCCGACGGCGTCAACATAAACGACGGATGCGGCTCAACCCATCCGGAGGAATTGCAAAGAGCCGTGCTGCGCGAGAACGCTGATCTGGGGCTTGCCTTTGACGGGGACGCGGACAGGCTGATCGCGGCCGACGAAAAGGGGAGGCTTATCGACGGCGACAAGATCCTGTACATCTGCGGACGTATGCTGAAAGAACAGGGAAAGCTTGCGGACAACCTGATTACCGCGACGGTAATGAGCAATATAGGGCTGACGATTGCGCTGGAAGGCATCGGCTGCCGTCTGGAGCGTACAGAGGTGGGCGACCGCTATGTGCTTGAGCGGATGCTGAGGACGGGCGGAGTGATCGGCGGCGAACAGTCGGGGCATATTATTTTTCTGAACCACAGCACCACGGGCGACGGCGTTCTCGCCGCGCTGATGCTCATAAAGGCTGTCCTGAGCGACGGCGGGCGTCCTTCAGAACTGGCGGACCGGGTAACGATCTATCCGCAGGTGCTGTGCAACGCCCGCGTTAAAAATGAAAACAGGACAGTCTATATGCAGAATCCCGTGATAAATGAAGCCATCGGCGCAATGGAGGGAAAGATGGCCGGCGGAGGCAGGGTTCTGATACGCCCTTCAGGCACGGAGCCTATGGTCAGGGTGATGCTGGAAGGCGACGATCTGAAAAAACTGACCGCGCTGGCGGAGGAACTGGCGGAGCTTATCACGAAGAAGCTGGGGTAGCGGTAAATCTCGTTTGGCATATGAAAAGGCATGTTCCGCCCTTATCGACGGTCGCTTTTTGATACTCGTTCAAGACTGCGGCGTAGCCGCCGGACGGCGCGAATTTAGCCGTCGGGAGTGAAATTCATAGCGGCGACGATCGGCGGAGCAGTCTTCAGAAGTAATGATTACAAAAAAGACAAGCCTGAGGAGGTAGCGTATGTGTGGGATAGTAGGATATATAGGCGACGGAAACGCGAGAAAAATCATTCTCGACGGACTGAAACGCTTAGAATACAGAGGATATGACTCGTCGGGAGTCGCGATAGTGAAGAACGGGCGCATCGTAGTCGAAAAGACCGTGGGCAGGATCGCGAACTTGGAGGAGAAGATCATATCGCTGCCTTTTGACGGGAATGTGGGGATAGGGCATACAAGGTGGGCTACTCACGGCGCGCCGTCGGATGCGAACGCTCATCCGCATATGAACGGCGACGGGTCGATCGCCGTGGTGCATAACGGCATCATCGAAAACTACGTGGAGCTCCAAGAATGGCTGAGAGAGAAGCATGGCGTCGTCTTCAAATCCGAGACGGATTCAGAGGTCATCGCGCATCTGATAGGCGTTTTCTATAAGGACAAAGGCTCCCTTCTTGAAGCTGTTTATCAGGCGGTGTCGATGATGCGCGGGGCTTACGCGGTGTGCGCGGTGGCCGCAGCCGAACCGGACAAGATCGTCGCCGTGCGGAAGGACACGCCCCTTATCGCCGGAATCGGCGAAGACTGCAATTTTTTAGCCTCAGATATTCCCGCGCTTCTGAAATACGTGAAAAAGATTTATCTGATCGAAAATAACGAGACCGTCATGGTGGAAAAGAACCGCATAACCATATTCGACGAAGGGCGGAAACGGGTACGCAGGGATGTGTTCAACGTGACATGGAACGCTGACGCGGCGGAGAAAGACGGCTACGACCATTTCATGCACAAGGAGATTCATGAACAGCCGAAGGGGATCTTTGAAACGCTGCGCCGCCGGCTCGACGAAAACGGCCTGATTTGCTTGGACGGTATTTCTCTCACGAAGGAAGATCTGTTCGGGATAAACAAAATATACCTCGTCGCCTGCGGGACGGCTTATCACGCCGGGCTGGTGGGGAAATACGCCATAGAGAAATTTGCCGGTATCCCCGTGGAGACAGACATCGCCTCGGAATTCCGTTACAGAGATCCGTTTGTGGACGATCGCACGCTGTTTATCTGCGTCAGCCAGTCGGGGGAGACTCTGGACACTATGGCGGCCCTGCGGGAGGCGAAGCGCAAGGGCGCGAGGATTCTTTCCGTGGTGAACGTGGTGGGAAGTTCGATAGCGCGGGAATCCGACGATGTGTTTTATACCTGGGCGGGGCCGGAGATCGCCGTCGCGTCCACGAAGGCGTACACCACTCAGCTGGTGTGCATGTATTTGCTCGCCCTGTATATGGGATATACAAAGGGAGTGCTGCCTGAGGGGGAATATCGCAGGATCATCGAAGAGCTGCGGGAGACCCCCGAAAAACTTGAAAAATTTCTTGAAAACGAAGGAAGTATATTGAAACTGGCGAAAAAGCTTTACAAAAAAGAACAGGCGTTCTTTATCGGCAGGGGGCCTGACTGCGGCGTCTCCTACGAAGGGTCGCTGAAGCTGAAGGAAATATCATATATAAATTCGTTCGCCATAGCGGCGGGGGAACTGAAGCACGGAACGATCGCGCTGATTGAGGAAGGCAGCCTCGTCGTCGCGCTGGCGACTCAGGACAGACTGTTCAAGAAAATGCTGTCCAATATCCAGGAAGTAAAGGCGAGAGGCGCCTATGTGATCGGGATAGCTAAAGAGAGCAACCATGAAATCGAACAGCACGCGGACTACGTCATTTACATTCCCGAGACGGCGGACGAAGTCACGCCCCTGCTGGCTGTGGCTCCGCTGCAGCTTTTGGCTTATCACATAGCGAAATTGCGGGGCTGCGACATCGATAAGCCCAAGAACTTAGCAAAATCGGTGACGGTGGAATAGGATGGGAACGAGGTAGATAAAATTGAGATTTGCGCGCAGAATGAAAACTCTCGGAGAAGATACTCAGGATTTGATGGATTTGATGAGCTTGGCGGACGCGCCCGGCATTCTTTGTTTTTCCGGCGGTTTTCCGTCGCCTGATACTTATCCCATAGATGATATCAAAAAAACGATGATCGAAATCATGGAAGACGACGCGAAGGGGGCTTTGAGTTACAGCTCTCCTGCCGGCTATCTTGAACTGCGCGGGCAGATCGCCGCGCGCATGAAGAAACATTTCGGGCTTGATTTTCCGGCGGAGCGCGTGATGCTGGTCGCGGGTTCACAACAGGGGCTTGACCTGAACGGCCTGCTGTTCATCGATCCGGGCGACGTCATCCTGTTTGAAAAACCGTCGTACCTCGGGGCGCTGAACGCGCTGAAAACCTATGAGGCGGAGCTTGTGGCCATTCCGACGGACCGTGACGGAATGGTGCTGGAAGAGCTTGCGCAGGCGCTGAAACGTTACGGGGACCGCATCAAGCTGATTTATGTAAATCCGGATCATCAGAACCCGACGGGCAGAAGCTGGTCGCAGGAGCGCAGGAAAGCGTTCATTGAGATGATTCAAAACTGCGACACGGCCGTTCTGGAAGACGCCGCTTACGCGGAACTCTCTTTTTCGGACCAAAAGCAGAGGCCGCTGGTTTCATACGATCAAAAAGGGCAGGTGATTTATTTAGGAACGTTTTCCAAAACGTTTTGCCCCGGGCTGCGCATCGGATGGGTCTGCGGCGCGAAGGAAGTCGTAGATAAACTGCTGGCCCTGAAAACAAACGTGGATCTTTCACCGGCCGCCATATTGCAGAGGCAGATGGCCTATTATCTGCGCAGCAGGGATCTCGACGCGCATATCAGGGGGATTTGCAAGCTTTACCGCAGGCGCAGGGACGTCATGCTTGAGGCGATACGCGCGAACTTCCCGGCGGAGGCGCGCTACGACATACCGGAAGGCGGATTGTTTTTCTGGGTGGCTTTCCCTGAACATGTGGACACTAAGGAGATTTTAAAGCGGGCGCTCGAAGAGCGCGTGGCCTTTGTCCCCGGCGGCGCTTTCTATCCCGGCGCGGAAAAGAACAATGAAATGCGGCTGAATTTTTCCAATATGCCTGAGGAGGATATAGTGAAGGGAATGAGTATACTTGGCAGAATAGCGAAGGGCTTTGTATGATCAGAGGCTCCCTGCCGATGTTTGAACTGTAACGCGGCGGCTGCCGAAAATCGATCCGGGCCGGAAATTTTTATTGACAAACGAAAACGAAAGGAATAGAATAACATATATGTTAACTATGATTTATTCATCAGTAAAAGTTTGTCTTTAGCCCGTCGCATCGTCCGCTTTCGTGTTTTTCGGAGCTTCGTCAAGGCGCTGGTCCGGGACAGGCTTTGATCTCTGACGAAAAGGAGGAAAAAATGTCAAAGGCAGTCAAAAATCTGACGGATCTCATCGGAGGAACCCCTTTGCTGGAGCTTGTAAGGTACTCCGAAAAACAAAAACTGTCCGCGCCGCTCGTCGCGAAGCTGGAATATCATAATCCCGCGGGCAGCGTAAAGGACCGCATCGCGAAAGCCATGATCGACGAAGCCGAGAAAAGCGGTAAATTGGTTCCGGGTTCGGTGATCATTGAGCCTACCAGCGGGAACACGGGGATAGGTCTCGCGTCGGTGGCGGCGGCCAAAGGATACCGCATCATACTGACCATGCCGGAAACCATGAGCATAGAGCGCCGCAAGCTGCTGAAAGCCTATGGGGCGGAGCTTGTGCTCACCGAAGGCGCCAAGGGGATGAAAGGCGCCATCGAAAAGGCCGCGGAACTCGCGAGGGAGACTTCAAACGCGTTTATCCCCGGGCAGTTTGTGAATCCCGCGAATCCGCGCGTTCACAGGGAAACGACGGGGCCGGAAATCTGGAACGACACCGACGGAAAGATTGATGTTTTTGTGTCCGGCATCGGAACCGGCGGCACGATTACCGGCGCCGGGGAATATCTTAAATCCAAGAATCCCGATCTTAAAATCATCGCGGTCGAGCCTTTTGATTCGCCGGTTCTCTCCGAAGGGAAAGCGGGTCCGCATAAGATTCAGGGAATCGGCGCGGGTTTTGTCCCTGACATACTCAATACCGATATATACGACGAGATAATCAAAGTAAAAAACGAAGACGCGTTCAGGGTCGGCAGGGAATTGGCAAAGTCTGAGGGCCTGTTGGTGGGGATTTCCTCCGGCGCGGCGGTCTGGGCGGCCGCGGAAGCGGCGAAGCGTCCGGAATACGCGGGGAAGACCATCGTCGTGATCCTGCCGGATAACGGCGAGCGTTATCTCTCCACGCCGTTGTTTGAAGAAGAATAAGTATATTCAGGCGGTGATGACAGAACCCGTTGACGCAGTCGCATCAGCGGGTTCTGCCGTTCTCTCCCGGCGAAAATTTTCCGCCGCTTTGTGGGCAATGTTTAATCGGCGGAACAATAGGCGGAGCGGAAAGCCCCCTCATCGGCACTGTCAACGCCCGCCTCTGAGCAGGTTACTACTCAAAGATTTGCCCATAAGCAGGAAGTTAGTTTGAAGGTCGGAGCATGGAACAGGAATCGTTGTTTGACGACAGGCGAATGACAAGCCCGCTGGCGAGCAGGCTGCGGCCGGAAAACCTCGGCAAGTTTGTGGGACAGACACATCTGCTCGGCGAGGGAAAGGTCCTGCGGCAGATGATAGATCAGGATCAGATACCGTCCATGATTTTCTGGGGCCCGCCCGGAGTCGGGAAAACCACGCTGGCGCGGATCATCGCGGGCGGGACCCACGCGATTTTTATAGATTTCAGCGCTGTGACCAGCGGCATACGGGAAATCAAAGAAGTCATGGTCAAGGCGGAAAACAACCGGCGCATGGGTGAAAAAACCATACTCTTCATCGATGAGATCCATCGCTTCAACAAGGCGCAGCAGGACGCCTTCCTGCCTTTCGTCGAGAAGGGCAGCATAATTCTTATAGGCGCGACGACTGAAAACCCGTCGTTTGAAATCAATTCGGCTCTGCTTTCCCGTGCCAAAGTCTTCGTGCTTCACGCGCTGTCGGAAGAAGACATGACGCGCCTCCTGAGAAACGCTGTGGACGACCCCGCGGGTTTTGGAAAGCAGAAAGTGCGAATCGGCGACGAGATGCTGGCCGTGATCGCGGCTTTCGCCAACGGCGACGCGCGCGCCGCCTTGAACACGCTGGAAATGGTGGTGTTAAACGGCGTCAGGGAGGGAGATGTCACGACGGTGACGCGGGAGATATTAGAGCAGTGCGTCAGCCGGAAATCCCTGCTTTACGATAAAAACGGGGAAGAACACTACAACCTGATTTCGGCCCTGCACAAATCCATGCGCAACAGCGAGCCGGACGCGTCGATCTACTGGCTCGCCCGTATGCTGGAGGCGGGAGAGGACCCGCTCTATGTGGCGAGGAGAATAGTGCGCTTTGCGAGCGAGGATGTGGGCATGGCCGACAGCCGCGCCCTTGAGATCGCCGTGGCGGCCTATCAGGCCAGCCATTTTATCGGTATGCCCGAATGCGGCGTCATATTGGCGCACGCGGTAGTTTATCTCGCTGTCGCGCCGAAATCCAACGCCGTGTACACAGCTTACGGCAGCGCGAAAAAAGACGCGCTGGAAATGCTCGCGGAACCTGTACCCCTGCACATACGCAACGCCCCGACGAAGCTCATGAAGGAGCTGGGTTACGGGAAAGGCTACAAGTACGCTCACGACGGGGAAGAGAAGCTGACGGACATGGAGTGTATGCCGGAATCCCTCGCCGGGCGGAAATATTACCATCCCACCGATCAGGGGACGGAAGCAAAGGTAGGGGAAAGGCTCGCGCAGATCAGGAAATGGCGCGCCGAAAATAAAACAGGGCCCGCGGAAAAATAATTCCGGTCCGGGCGGAGCGAACGGCCGCCTTGCCTACGAAAAAAGACCGCCACGGCTTCAATGTTTAGTTGGCGGCGCAAAATAGGTCGAGTCGTCAGAGACTCAGATATTCTTCCAAGGTTCTGTATCGCAGCGGGATATTCTCTTTTTTCATCCTGACGGCGTCTAAAAAAGCTTCAGCCGTATCCATGCAGGTGAGCAGCGGCAGGCCGCGTTCCACGGCCTTTCTGCGTATGTCGAAAGAATTGCCGCCCTTGACGTTCGCGATCTCCGGGACGTTGATGATACCGTTGATTTCGTCGCCGATCAGGCGCAGCGTTTCGTCGAAACCCAAAACCGCCGCGTCAATTCCGTTTTCCGCTAAAAACGGGGATGTTCCGTTTGAGCTGTACAGTCTGAAGCCTTCCGCGGCGTATTTCTTCAGCGTCGCCGCCGTCGCCGCCGTCCATTCCGGAGGGCTGAGGGCGACATAAAAGCCGCCCCGCACGGGAATATTCACGCCGGCGGCCAAAAATCCCTTATATATCGCGGTTCTTAAATCCGAATCCAGCCCCAGCGCTTCGCCGGTGGATTTCATTTCCGGCCCCAGCGCGATGTCCACGTCCGTAAGTTTCGCTCCGGAAAAAACCGGCGTCTTTACCGCATAGAAATTCATATTTCTGTAAAGCCCTGTCCCGTAGGCGGAATCGCGCAGTTTATTTCCCAGCATGGTTGAAACCGCCAGTTTGACCATCGGAACCCCTGTGACTTTGCTGAGAATAGGCGCCGTTCTGGACGCTCTCGGGTTCACCTCGATGACGAATAATTTTTCCCCGTCGTAAGCGTATTGGATGTTGACTATCCCCACAATATTCAGGCTTTTGGATATCCTTTCGGTATATTCGGCGAGCAGGCCGGCCACTTCGCCGGATATGGTGTGGGGCGGGTATACGGAAATACTGTCGCCGGAATGAACTCCTGTGCGTTCGATGTGTTCCATGACGCCCGGTATCAGAATATCTTCGCCGTCGGAGACAGCGTCCACCTCGATCTCCTTCCCTTCTATATATTGGTCGATTATCACAGGATGTTCCATAGACAGGGAGACCGCTTCTTTCAGATATTTCCACATTTCTTCATTGCTGTATACCACCTGCATCGCCCTTCCCCCTATGACATAGGACGGGCGGACGACTAACGGGAAGCCCAGTTTTTCAACCACGGCAAAAGCCTGCGCCTCGTCTGTCACGGCAAAGCCCACGGGCGTGGGGATGTTCATTTCCCCCAGCAATCCGTTCAGCTTTTCCCTGTCCTCCGCCAGATCAATGGAAGAGAACGGGGTTCCCAAGATCCGGACGTCCCGTTTTGAAAGTTTTTCCGCCAGATTCAGGGAAGTCTGCCCGCCGAGCTGGAGGATGACGCCAAGCGGCTGCTCCTTTTTCACGACGTTCATCACGTCGTCCGTGTGAAGAGCCTCGAAGTAAAGTTTGTCCGAAGTGTCGAAATCCGTGCTGACG
>JAITPU010000020.1 GCA_031289235.1 Eubacteriales Family XIII. Incertae Sedis bacterium | reverse complement strand
TTTGGCGTCAGATAATCAAAGCCGTACATCCATATTTCCGATTCCCGCAGAATGTCGGATTCCCGGATTTTCGACATGAAAAGGCTGAGAAAATCCTCCGTGTCGATATATTTGCCTCGTATTCGGTCTTCATAATTTTGAAAAACAGCGCATATGTCCGACAGTTTAGCTTTGAGAACAGCGTCGTCGCTTTCCTCGGCGGCCTGCCGTATCTCGTCAGCCGTCGTGTTGTACATCTTCATTTCGGCGATGAGATCATTCATCATTTCCGCGAATACCGGCGCGTGTACAAGTCCCGGAAATGTTTTCAGCCGTTTTGCCTCCTCGCGCAAAATCCACGAAAGGAGCATTTGTCTTCCATTTTTGTTAATATAAGTAAGTTCGCCGCTCCCTGTTTCCGTCAGGACTTTTTGCCTGAGCCGCGACAGGCTCAGAACTTCCAGCTCCAGAAATCCCGGCGCTTTCAAATAATAAAAAGCGTTTCTCTCCGCTTGCAGCGTATACTGATCGGGCACAATTAAAAAAACGCGTTTGCAACAGCCGCGCAAACCGCCCTTTTCGTTTTCCTCACGTATGGCTTCGAGAGTTTTCCCGATTTCAGAGAACAGGAAGCCTTCTTTATCAAGGTCTTCCCTTCCGTAGTAAATATTCAGCATAGTCTTTCACACAGCCGCGCCCCGAGCGCTAATTTCAACGCTTGTTTTTCCGACCGGAACCCGCCGCGAGCCGCGCCGTGATCACACGATCGCGCCCCGCGAGATCCTGCGCGCGCACAATATCCGCATAAGCGCCGCTTTCCTCCAGCAGCCCTGTCACGGCGTCCGCCTGATCATATCCGATTTCAAGAAACAACATCCCGTTTTTCCGCAGATAATCCGCCGCTTTCGCGATTTTCCGGTAAGCGTCAAGGCCGTCCGCGCCGCCGTCCAGCGCCAAAAGCGGTTCATGTTCGTATATTTCCCGCTGCAGCGCAGGTAATACATCCGTGGGAATATATGGCGGATTCGACACGATAATATCGAATTTGCGTCCTGCAAAGCCGGAACGAAACGCCGCGAACATATCGCCGCGCACAAATCTGACGCGTTTTCTCACGCCTGTCCGCGCCGCGTTTTCCTTCGCCAGCGCGAGCGCCTCGCCGCTGATGTCTGAAGCTATAAGCCGCGCGTGTCCGGCGTGCGCGCAAAGGCTCACGGCGACAGCCCCGCTCCCCGTGCATAAATCCAAAATTTTCCAGTCTCCCCGGGGGCGCGGCGCGTTCTTCATATGTTCCAACACGCGCTCTACGAGAGTTTCCGTGTCCTGCCTCGGTATCAGCGCCCGCCGGTCCGCCAAGAACGACAGGCCCATAAACTCCTGGACGCCCGTAATATACTGGACAGGCGTACCGCTTGCCCTGACGTCCAGCAGCCTGAAATATTCCTCGCAAAGTTTTTCGTCGAGCGGAGCGTTTTTGATAGTAAACAGTTTGCTTCGGCCGCATTTCAGCACAAAGAGAAGCAAAAGCTCCGCGTCCAGCCTGTGATCGCCGCAACCCGCTTCGCGCAGCCTGTTTTCGCCCGTTACCAAAATTTCCTTTATTTTCAAACTCATTCTGCTTATCCTCAGGCGTCGTCCGGCGGCGCGCAACGATAGCGAGCCCTCAATTCCTGCTCAATGTCTTGCGTATGACATTGATGAAATCTGAATTGGTTTTCGTATGGGACAGATGATCAATGATCTGTTCTGTCACTTCCTGCGTGCCCATGTTCGCCATGGCTCTGCGCATGATCCATATGGCTTCCATCTCGTCCCGGTCCATCAAGAGGTCTTCCCGTCTGGTTCCGGATTTGTTCAGGTTGATAGCCGGGAAAATGCGTTTTTCCGAAAGCTTCCTGTCCAGATGGAGTTCCATATTTCCCGTTCCCTTGAATTCCTCAAAGATCATGTCGTCCATTCTGCTTCCCGTCTCAACCAGCGCCGTGGCAAGGATCGTGATGCTGCCGCCCTCCTCCATGTTCCGCGCGGCGCCGAAAAACTTTTTCGGTTTATGCAGCGCGCTCGGATCGAGGCCGCCGGACAGCGTCCTGCCCGAAGGCGGCACCACCAGATTATAGGCGCGCGCGAGCCGCGTAATGCTGTCCAGCAGGATCACCACGTCCCGGCCGTGTTCCACCAGCCTTTGCGCCCGCGCCAGCACCATCTCCGCAACCTTTACGTGATTTTGCGGCAGCTCGTCAAAAGTGGAATAAATCACTTCTCCGGCGATGGAACGCTGCATTTCCGTCACTTCTTCCGGACGTTCGTCAACCAGAAGCACGATGAGTTCCGCCTCGGGATGCTGCCTTTCAATGGTGTTCGCAACCTTCTTTAAGAGTATCGTTTTACCTGCTTTGGGCGGAGCGACGATCAATCCTCTCTGGCCTTTCCCTATCGGAGCTACGAGGTTTATAAGCCTCATGGAAAGATCCCGCGAACTGTCTTCCAGATTCAATCGCTTGTTTGGAAAAATCGGCGTCAGCTCGTCGAAATTCGGCCGGCGGACGACCGATTTAAGATCATCGCCGTTCACATTGAGCACGTACAGCAACGCGCCAAAACGTTCCCCCTCGTTGGGTCGCCTCGCGACTCCCCTGACCTTGTCGCCGGTCTTCAGCCTGAACTTTCTTATCTGAGAGGGAGAAACATACACATCCTTATCGCTGGTAAGAAAATTATTAAAGCGCAGAAATCCAAAACCTCCTTCGGCAATTTCCAGAATGCCCTCAAGCTCCTGCCGGTCTTTTCGTTCTTCCGCCCCCCGTTCTTCCGCTTTTTCTCCGGAAACAGACTCCTTCGGAAGTGTTTCCGTTTTTTTGATTTCTCCCGTTTCCGAGTTTTCACCCGATGTGGCCCGCTTCGCGTCTACGCGGACAGGCGCTGACGCGGTGTTGCCGGAAATCGCCTCGATGAGTTCGGATTTTCTCAATTCTCCATAATTCGGTATCCGCAGACGCATGGCGATATCGCGCAATTCCGCAACCTTTTTTGCTTTCAGTTCTTTATCTTCCATTTTTCTCCCTTTTCCCCTCTTCATGATCCCCCGTCAGGGCTCTTTCGCGACCCCTGACAAAATAAATCTTCGACACTTTGTTCCAGCTGTCTATTTGGCGGTGCAATAACGTGTTGTAGTTTAAAAGTTTGACTGTAAACAGGCGTGAGTCTCTGTTTTCCCCGAATGAATACTGCGGGCATAGAAGCGCAGCGCCGCAGCACGAAGTGCGTCAGCGCGGTTCCGGAGAGGACGACAGAGACTCCTGCCGATAGTTTGATGCGAAAAAATCCTCGCCGCTCCGGCGCGAAATTTAATCTACGGAACAATAATCATTTTGGTAAAATATGGTAATACAAAGACAAGATGATTTTCGAAAGAATGACGCTGAACGCTGTTTGCAAACCCGGCCAGCCGCGCCGTTACGGTAGGGCGACAGCGTCACCGGTCGCCCCGGCGCCGATGCCCTCTTCTGTCGTCGTTTCCGGTTCCGGCGCGTATATTTCCGTCAGCATTGCCCCCACAGCCTCAGAATCGGCAAACCAATAAGAAGATCCGTCTCTCGTTCCCGAACGACCCGGCGTCAGATATGTATGCAGGTTTTCCGCGCTGAGTCCTATAGCCTTACTCGCTATTTTGACCGCCATTTGCAAACTCAGGTCGGAATCCACATTTTTCAGAGTGGTTTCCACGACTTTGGGTAAACTGAATCCCAAAGCTTCGTGGAACGCGGACTTCAAAAATTCCTGCTGCGCCGCTATCCTTCCGATATCGCCCTGCGCGTAGCCGTAATCTCCTTTTTTGTTATCTTTTCTGTAACGCAGGAATTTCACGGCGTTCGCGCCGTTTAGCACCATTTCACCTTTTTTGAAGTGGATCTTGAGCGGCGGCTTGTCGTAACGGTCTTCATAATCCATATCGAAGGGGATGGTGACGGGTACGCCGCCAATGGCGTCCACGATCTTTTCAACGCCGGAGTACTCGATCACAGCGTAATAATGGATGGGAAAACCCATAAGAACTTTGCTCACGGCCTCAGCCGAGCCGACTGCTCCGCTCCGGCCATATACCGCGTTGATTTTTTTTGCCGCCGCGCTTTGCACTCCTTCTTCCGGGAAATATGTGTCTCTCGGCACCGAAATGACATCGACGCGCTGATTTTCCATGTCATAGCTTCCCAGCATTATGGTGTCCGTCAGCTTGCCGTTCACGCCCATGACAAGCACGTTCACGCGCTGGGAATCCTGAAATATCTGAAAGAACGGGCTGTTTCTGCCTACGATCGGATCCATTTCATCCATCAGATTTTCTGTTCCGCTGAACACCCGCACTTCGCCGAGCTTGCCTATGCTGTATTGCAACGGAACGAACAGGATAAGGCAACAGAAAAACACGAGCAAAAAAGTCGTCAAAAAAACTCTTTTAGCCTTCCTGCTTCCCTCCGCTGTTTTTTCTCGCATCTCTCTCTCCACAAGCGCGCCGCCCGCGCCCATTCAATGTAAAGGCTGAACAAACGCCGGTCCGAACGTTTGTTCAGCGTATCTAACCGCACTTGCGCCCTCCATTTTAGACGAAGCCAAAATGGAAGCGGGGGCTTATTTAACGGTAGTCGAAGAAACCTTTTCCGCTCTTTCTCCCGAGCCACCCGGCCCGAACCATTTTCCGCAGCAGCGGATGCGGCCGGTATTTGTCATCGCCGAATTCTCCGTGCAGCACTTCCATGATCGCGAGGCATACGTCAAGGCCGATAAGATCGCCCAGCGCCAGCGGACCCATCGGGTGGTTGGCGCCTAATTTCATGGCGTTATCCACGCCGTTCGCGTCGGCGACGCCGTCAGCCAAGATTCCGGCGGCTTCATTGATCATCGGGATGAGGATCCTGTTCACGACAAAACCGGGGGCCTCTTTCACTTCGACCGGCGTTTTTCCCAGTTTTTCCGTCAAAGCTAAAATTTCATCCCTCGTCTCGTCCGATGTCGCGAGGCCCTTGATTATCTCAACCAGCTTCATAACAGGAACAGGATTGAAAAAATGCATTCCTATGACTTTGTCGGGCCGTTTGACGGCAGCCGCGATTTCCGTGATGGAGAGAGAGGATGTATTGGTCGCGATGATGGCTTCCGGCTTGCAGAGTTCATCCAATTCCGCAAACAAAGCTTTCTTCGCCGCCATATCCTCTGTCGCCGCTTCTATGATCAGATCCGCGCCCGCGACGATTTTGATGTCGGTGGATCCTTGTACCCTTTTGAGAATCTCATCTTTTGTCCCCGCGGTAATTTTTTCCTTGGCGACAAGCTTGTCCAGATTTTTCGTCACTGTCGCGAGGCCCCTGTCCACCGAGCTTTCTCTTCTCGCCCGGAATACAACTTCAAACCCGTTCTGCGCGAGGAGCTGAATGATTCCCGCTCCCATCGTTCCCGTGCCTAATACACCTATTTTTTTCATAAAGAACCTCCTTGTTTCTCGCCCTCTCGGACGTCTGAAATATTGTTGCGCTTAACGCTAATTCAAATATCGCGCGCCGCGAGTTTTTAACGATTTTCCGCGCGCGTTTCCGCTAATATCCGCTTCATTTCCTTCTTGTACTGTTCCACGCCGGGCTGATCGAAAGGATTTACGCCCATGAGATACGCCGTAAACGCGCAGGACAACTCGAAGAAGAACACCATCAGGCCGAAGTTTTCCGGGGAAAGGTCGGGAACGTCGATACGGATAATCGGAATATCCGCGGCGCGGTGAGCGGCAATCACGCCTTCCATAGCGGCGCGGTTTACCGCGTTCATGCTCCTGCCCGCCAGCAGCGGGTCAGCGCTCTGCGGCGTGGTCAGATCTCCGGGAGGGGATACGACGTTCAGCACCGTTTCAAAGAATATCTGACGCCCTTCCTGTAAGAACTGACCCATGGAGTGAAGATCCGCGCTGAACGAGAGGGCGGCCGGAAACAGCCCCGTCCCGTCTTTTCCTTCGCTTTCGCCGAAAAGTTGCTTCAGCCATTCGGCGAAATAGAAAAGCGCGGGTTCATAATGCTCGATCACTTCTATGGCTTTCCCGCCGTCAAAAAGCGCTTTTCGCGCCGCCGCGTATTTTTTCGCGGCCTTTATTGAATCTTCCGATGCGGCGCGCTCCGCGCCTGACAGCACCCGGTTGATATCAACGCCGGCCACGGCCATAGGAAACAAGCCGACAGCCGACAGCACAGAATATCTTCCGCCTATATCCGCCGGTATTTCAAAGGTTTCGTAACCCTGTTCCGCGGCTTCCGCACGCAGGCTGCCGCCCGTGGGATCCGTAATCGCGTAAATCCTCTTTCGCGCCTCTGCAAGGCCGTATTTTTCGATCAGAAAACTTTTCAATACGGAAAAAGCGATGTTGGGTTCAGCGGTGGTTCCGGATTTTGAGATCACGCAAAGGCAGACTTCCCTGTTTCTTATGCTGTTCAGAAGCGACGCGTGATACGTGCCGCTGATGTTCTGACCGGCAAACAGGATCTCCGGCGCTTTCCGCCCGCTTCCGCCATCCTGCGCTCCGTTTTCGCTTCCCGCTTCATCCGCCGCTCCGAATATTTCGACCGCCGCCCTCGCGCCCAGATAAGATCCGCCTATCCCAATGACTACGAATACATCGCATTGTTTCCTGACACGTTCAGCGACGACTGTGATCCGCTTTCTTTCCGCGTCCGGGCTTGGCGTTTCGCCGCGCCCGGCAGACAAGCCCACCCAACCGGTAAAAGGCTCCTTCCGCGCAAACAACCTTTTCTCAATTCGCGTCAGGTGTTCCGCTAAAGGTCCGTTTTCGACGTCAGCTTCGGGACAACCGTTAAACTGAATTTTTAACCCATCTTTCATCGTTTAACTCGCTTTCTTCGGATTTCTTTTCGGATATCGTGTAGTTCGGCACTATGCTGTGCAGCCATTCTTTAACTTCGTCGTCTGTCATGCGCTGGAGCTTATCCATGATTTCGCTCTCAATCCCTCCGTTTCCATTGAGGATGTTTTTCAGGGATTCTGAAGGAACCGACAGCTTGCCGATGAAGATTTTTTCATGTCCTGTCTTGCTCGCTTCCTCTTCAGCGAAGCTCAGTTCCTCGTAAAGCTTTTCCCCCGGTCTCAGTCCCGTCATGACAACGTCTATATCCTCATAAGGAATGAAGCCTGAAAGCCGTATGAGATTTTCCGCGAGGGACTTGATATTCACTGGATCCCCCATGTCAAGTATGAATATTTCTCCTCCTTTCGCCATTGCACCCGCCTGTATGACAAGCTGAACCGCTTCCGGCACGGTCATAAAATATCGCGTTATCTCCTCGTGAGTAACCGTGACCGGGCCGCCGTTCGCGATCTGTTTTTTAAAAACCGGAACCACGCTCCCGTTGCTGCCGAGAACGTTTCCAAACCGCACCGTAGCATAGCAGCAGGTCTTCGATGTCTCGCTTTTTTTCTGCAAAATCATTTCCGCGGCACGTTTCGTCGCGCCCATCACATTCACCGGGTTCACCGCTTTGTCGGTGGAAATCATCACGAATTTTTCCACTGCATACATATCCGCCAGATCAATCAAGTTTTTGCTGCCGAGGATGTTGTTGATCACAGCTTCTTTCGGATTCATTTCCATGAGAGGCACATGCTTATGGGCGGCCGCGTGGAAAACCACATGCGGAGCGTATTTCAGAAAGACTTCCTCCATACGTTCCCTGTTTCTGACCGAAGCAATCACAGCTTCAAATTCCAAGAGCGGGTATTTTTCTTTGATCTCATTAGTAAGTTCAAACAGCGTGTTCTCATAGATATCCACCGCGACAAGCTTCCTGGGACTGAACTTCCCGATCTGTCTGCAAAGCTCGGAACCTATGGAGCCGCCTCCGCCGGTGACCATGACGATACGGCCCTTTGTATATCCGCTTATTTCCTCCAGATTCACCTTTACTGTATCCCTGCTCAAAAGGTCTTCAATATCCACGTCACGGAGGGCGTTGACGCTCACTTTTTCGTTGATCAAATCAATGAATGCGGGCAATATCTTCAGCTTGCATCCGGTCTTGCTGCATTCGCCGGCGATTTCCTGCATTTCTTCACGGTTCGCGGAAGGTATTGCGATTATGATCTCGTCAACGCCGTATTTTCGGGCGATCTCTTTGATTTTAGCGTGATCCCCGCCTATCTTTACTCCTAAAATCCGCCTGCCGCGTTTCACGGGGTCGTCGTCAACAGCGACCACCACTCGTTTCTTCTGCTCCGGATGATTTTTGATCTCCTTAATAATAGACGCGCCCGCGTTGCCGGAGCCGACAAGCATCACCCTCGTCGCCTTGTCCCTGATAAATTCAAAGCTGCCTAAACGGATCCCTACGCTGCTGTGGCCGCGCCAGTCCCAAGCTATACGGAAAAGGAAGCGCAAACCTCCGATGAGCACACAATCGAAAACGCAGGCTATGATATAAACGCTTCTGGGCATCTGCTGCCGGGTGAGAGAAAGGAAAGTTATTACGGCAAAATTCGCGATGAGCGCCGCGCCTAAGATCTTTAAGATTTCGTCCGAACTAGCGTACCGCCAAAGTTTTTGATATAAGCCGAACAAAGAAAAGACGAAGACTTTAATCAGCGTGATCATGAAGATATTATCAGCGTAAACCGAGAAAAACTCCTGAAAAACGCCTGCTATCCTGAACTCAAAACACAAAAGATACGCGGTGATATAAGATATATTGATGATGATAGCGTCCGCCGCCATCAACATGATAATCTTAGGGTATTTTACCATGCACGGCTCTCCTTTTGCTGCGGTATTTCAATATTGCCGTATATTTTATATTGCCGTTATTATCATATATTTTATCGTTGCGCCATGCGCCGACTGAATATCGAACGTCGTTACGATCTTTTACCGTCGCGCCGTATAATACTGATTCGCATTTAAAACCTTACCATAAAGCGAAACATGTAGATACTGTTTTCCGCCATCCGTTCCAAAATTTGGAGCGAAATCTAAATAAGAAACAGTCATAAGACCTTATCGCGATAACCGTATATATTTTAACCGCTTTCCGTTGAATAAGCAAATCATTTTTTCACGTCAGCCTGTTGAACTGTCCGGCAAAATGGAATATAATTATTATTCGACTCGTGACATCGAAAACTCCGCTGCGATTCAGGCGGAACCGGAGCAATATTATAAAATCGCGCCCTCAGTCAGGCTTGAGCCGCAACAATTTTCTGCCGTCTGCCGTCTGGCGGCGGCTTTCAGCGCGTGCTGTGCGGAAACAGGCTCGCACGGCGAGACGGCGCGTACATCGCGGGAGTTTACGCAAATGCCTAAAGACAAAGAAAACGGAAATAAAGACCCCGGCAAGCTCAAACCGGGCTTTGATAAGGCAAAGTCTGGAGATATGAAGCGAAAAGAACAGAAAAGCCCGCGTTCAGGAGGCATGTTTTTTAAAGGCTCCCGCAAGGACGAATATCTTTGGGCAATGAGCCACGCCATCGGCGTCGACGAAAGTGTATATCCTCCGCAGTTTCTACCATCTGCGATATTCACGGCTTTCGTCGTCATGATCACGAAGGCGTATTATTACGACAGAGATATAATGCCCACCTTCTTCTGGTATCCCAACGAGACGGGGCTTTCAGATTTTTTCAGTCATTATAAATCAGTGGCTATCGTCGTGTGCGTGTTTTCGGCTTTATTTATGCTTCTTTATCGGCTGGTCACCCAATCCCTCGCGATAAAGCGCAGCGTCTTTTACGTACCAATGCTGGTTTACATAATATTTGTGCTTCTGTCTTATATTTTCTCAGATTACAGGGATATCGCCTGGGAAGGCTGGAACGACAGGCTTGAAGGAACTTATATACTGCTGAGTTACATGTTCATGCTGTTTTATGTGATAAACACGGTAAACACGGAAAAAAACGTGAAATATATCATATATCCTCTCGCGGTTTCCAGTGGGATTCTGTCTTTGCTGGGTGTCAGCCAGGCGGCAGACATGGATTTTTTCAGGACTGTGGCCGGGCAAAAATTGATCCTTCCCAATGTATTAGACGCGGAAGGCGTCTCAGTCTGGCAGAAAATAGACGAGGCGGCGGAACAGGGAATGACCTTCCTGGAATTTACTTTCAGGAATAAAGAAATTTATCAGACTGTTTACAACATAGACTACGTTTCTTTTTATCTTAACCTGCTCGTCCCTCTTTTCGGAATGCTTTTCATCCGTGAAAAGTCTGTCGTGAAAAAAATCGTCTGGGGCTGCCTGTTTTCACTGCTGATCTTTAATTTTATCGGCTCAGCTTCTTCCGGCGGCTTTCTGGGAATGTTCGTCGTCGTCGTACTTGGCATAGCCGTCCTCAATAAAAGAATATGGGAATGGCGGAAACCCGTCATTGTCCTGATGGCGATCACGCTGGCGATGGCCGGATTTACGCATGAGAGATGGATTCCCGAATTAGGCAGCGCGATCCGGAGCGTCCTGAACATCTCCGATGAAAACAGCGGCGACGGCGCGGCCGCGGAAACGGGCCGCATTGATTATTTCATCAACGACGGGTTTGACATAATATTCAGCGTAAACGGCGATGAGGGAACGATAAGCATCAACCCGGTCGATCCTTTTGATATAACCGTCAAGGACGCGGAAGGAAGCGGACTTGGCGTCAAATGGGCGGAGGTTGACAATTCACCCGTATTCAGAGTGAACGACCCGCGTTTCGATATCTTCACTTTAACGCCGGCAAACGACGAAAGCGGCTTTAATTACTGCGTATTCAAACTGGACGGTTCTGATCAGGCGTGGAATTTTCGAGTTGATCCCGACGGCGTCGCTCTGCTCAACGATATGGGCAAGCCGGTAAAGCTCCGAAAAGTGCCTTCATTCGGCTTTGAAAACAACCAGGGTTTCGGCAGCAACCGCGGCTACATCTGGTCCAGAAGTCTCCCATTGCTGAAGGACACGATCTTCATCGGGTACGGGGCGGACACTTTCTGCATTTATTTCCCCCACGAAGATTATATCGGGAAATACAACGTAGGCTGGGATATAAACATCATCGTCGATAAACCGCACAACATGTATATAGGCGTTATGATCGGAACAGGCGTAATCTCCATGCTCGCGTTGCTCGCGCTTTGGGGCATATACACAGTGCAGTGCTTGCGCCTGTACTGGCGCGAAAAATACGCCGATTTTAATTCCACCGTCGGCTTCGGTATTTTCCTCGGCGTATGCGGTTTCCTGACATCCGCTCTCGTCAACGACAGCTCCGTGTCCGTCATGCCGATGTTTTACGGCCTGCTGGGCATCGGTATCGCGATCAACATTATCCTGAAAAAGCAGAACGACGCGATCGAACAAACATAAACGAGATCGCTCGCAGAACGCATGTTGGCGCTGCGCGCAAACGCGTGAAGCAGAGGATGCCCACGCGTTTGTCTCTATCGGCGGCTGCTTTTATGGATAGTTACAAAATTCCCCGAATGCGGGGCGCAAAAGTTCACGTTCAGGAAGAATACTCAAAACAATACAATTGCAAGTTAAGAAAGGTAAATTTATGAAAACTATGAAAAAAAGGCTGATAATCAGCATCGTTTTAACCGTCGCCATCATATTGGCAGGGGTGATTCCGGCGTTTGCGGCCGAACCGACAACGAATCAGGAGGCGGACGCCGACGTTCTGAATAGCAGCGTCATTGTACCGACGATGGATTTCACGGGCAAAACGATTTCGCTGTCCCTGGCGGGGGCCGCGGAACGGATGAAATCCACGGGGCCGGGATACGACGCCGCGGTGCTGGCGAGAGATTTAACCTTGGCGGCGGCCAAGGGTTATGCTGAAAGCTGGAACTACATGCAGTCCGTCAGCAGGATGATCCAGCAGGGAAACGTGCGCGCGGCAAATCCCGCTCAGAGCATCGACGCCAAAGTCATAGAAATCACAAGGCCATATTTGACAAATCAGGCGACTATCGGCTTTGATATCGCGCTGGCTCAATTGGAACATGACACGATCAAGTCCTATTACAATGTGCTGCTGGCTCAGGACAACCTGCGCATCTCTCAGGACAACCTGCGCGTACAGAACGAAATCCTCGAAAATACGAACAAAAAATTCGAACTCGGCGTATCAGCCAAAATGGATGTGCTGCTCGCGGAAAGCGCCATGCAGGACGCTCTCACCACTGTCAACGAAAATGAAAACACGCTGAAAAGCGCGCGCATGGGCTTCAATTTTCAACTGAACTATCCGCTTATGCAAAACGTGGCTTTCACCGATTCCTTAGTGAGGGCCAGACCTCTGATTCTGAATTTGAAAAGCGCGATTTCCGACGCCTTCACAAATCGAAACGAGCTGAACATAGTCGAGTATAACCTGCAAAAAGCTCTGTTGCAGAGGGAAAGCGTCAGCGCTTATCCGGGTGATTCTTCCACCGTGCTCAACGCCGATCTGGAAATCAAAAAATATCAGATGCAGCTTGAGTCCCAACGGACGTCGATCGAAATGGATATCCGCGGCAGGTTTATGAAACTCGACAGCCTGAACGCAGCGATCTTCGCTTTGGATAAGACGGTTTCCAACGCGCAGGAGGCTTACCGTCTCGCGAGTCTTTCATATGAAGCCGGTATGCAGACGCTGGTAGACGTGCAGAGCGCTCAGTTAAATTCCTATCGCGCGCAGCTCGCGCGCGCAGCGCAAATCGCTGAGTACGATCTCGCGGTGTATGAACTGAATTACGCTACCGGCATTGGACTCACCTCTGCCGCGCAGCAACAGAATCCGCAATAGGAGATTTTCACTGAAAACAAATTGCCGCGTCCCACGCTGATGGTATGAGCCAAACGGCTTAGACGAACGAATCAGGCTGCCGGCGAATAGTGCCGGCAGCCCGGGTTCGTTATTGCTGCAGCAATACTATATTATAAAAGCGGGTTTAAGCCTTTAAGCCGTGATTATATCAGTGAATATACTCCCCGCTTACGAGTATATTTCGCAGTGCTTCCGTGGGGATCATGAACTCTACTGTCCCCATATATCCCGGTGCTATCGCATATTCGTCAAAGGCGACGACCAGTTTGTTGTCGTTATTTATATAAAAGGCCTGGTCTCCGCTTATAGCCTTAAACTTATTTTCATTCGTGAAATACACCTTTGCCGCGTCAGCGGACATCTGAGCGCTTATCTGTTCGGATATATTTTTGCTGATCACGTCTATATAGCTGTCGTCAACAAACAAGGATTTAAGAGTGATGTAGCGTTCGTTTTTAACGTCCAGCGTATCATAAGCAAGCTTTTCATAACCGGAAGCCGCTGTTTCCGTCACAGCGTTTTCTATGCTGACAGTCACGCCGTTGTCCGCTTTCACGGTGTAATTTGAAAACAGTCCTATATTCTCGTCGCCGGCTTTAATCTTTGACATAAACTCGTTATAGAGCCGCTTTGACTGTTCCATGTATTTTTCGTTCAACGCCGTCTCAAGAGCGCCGTTTCCCATTCCGCTTATCTTAGCGGTATCGATTTGCACTGCGTAAGTATCGGTTTTCTTTTCGTATTCGCGGAAGGTCAGGAATTTTGCTGCGGAACCTATCAGCGGAATGTTTCTCATCGTCGCCGCGAACGCGGAGCTTACATTGAGTCCCAGCACAAAGGCAAGGGCGACTGCCGCCACGCTCGTTCCCGCGATCCTGAATCCTGTGAATTTTTTCTGTTTTTGCGTTGCCATATCAATCATCATCCTTTCGAGTTTTTCCGGCGCTTTTGCATGGCGCCATTCCCGAGCGATAACTTCTAAATCTTTTTTCGAATATAAATTATTACTCATGTTCACACATCCTCCTCTGATATTTCAACTCTGAGTTTTTTCAGCGCGGTATAAAGCCTGGTCTTTACCGTATTGACATTTTCACCGAGGATTCCCGCTATATCGGATATCTTCATATCTTCAAAGTAGCGCAGGATTATCACCGTTTTATATTGAAACGGCAGTTCATTTACGGCCTGCCGCAGTTCAAAATAGTTTTTTCGAGGATGCGCGGCTATGCTTTCCTGATCAATGTCTTCAATGTAAATGTTTTTTGCGTTTTTCTTTAAAAAATTAAGGGATGTGTTTATGACAATCCGATAAAACCAGGTTATCACAACGTCCTTTTCGCGAAGCCTGCCGTATTGCTTGAGCGCTTTGTACATTGATTCCTGCATGATGTCCAACGCGTCTTGCTCGTTTTTGACATAACTGTACGCAAGTCTGTAAAAACGCTCTTTCTCGGCAATTATCGCTAAATACCATTGATTATCCATATTCATATCCTTATCCTCTAACGCCTTTTAATATTGTCGCATTCTGTCAGGCCCGACATTTATTAGACAATTTTACCACAATCAAAAGTTTGGAAGGGCGGAAGAATTTTTTGAACATGTAATATGTAAAAGGAGGCTTCTTTGCCCGTCCCGGAAAAAATCGTCATGATTGTCAGCTTGCTAACCGCTGAAAATGCCGCGCCCTATTGACACGCGGGGTCGCTTATTTTATATTGTAGATAAGGCAGGAAAATTTAGAATCTCTCTGAATTAGCTGACGTAGCCACATATGAACAAAACAAATGAACGGTAATATGCGATTGAACAATCATTCAGAATAGGAGCAGGTAGATGGCTGATGTAACATTTGAAATCAAAGAAACAATAGGCGTTTTGTCCCAAAGCGCGAAGGGTTGGACGAAGGAACTCAACCTTGTGAGCTGGACCGGGCGCGAACCAAAGTATGATATCCGCGAGTGGGGTCCGGAGCATGAGAAGATGAGCAAGGGGCTGACGTTCACGAAGGAAGAACTCGAAACGCTCCGCGGATTGCTGTTGGAAATCGTATGAAGAGATTGTAAAGAAGGGAGATTGATAAACGGCCACTTTTTCGATATGCTGATTTTTTACGTGCGATCCACGTATCGCTTGCGCGGCAGGCGTCCACGCCAAGAGGTCTTCTATCGCTATCCAGATTTATAATT
>JAITPU010000071.1 GCA_031289235.1 Eubacteriales Family XIII. Incertae Sedis bacterium | reverse complement strand
TTTCCCTTTACTTTTTTCCAGAAATCATACGAGTCAAAACGCAAAAGCTGCACTGTCCGCCGCGCGAAACCGACGCGTATCCTTTTCACGCCGGAAAACCGCCATTCCATGCCGTCGGCTGAAACCGACATCTCCTGGTCTTTCGTATATTCGGGAAAGATCTGCACCGACAGGTCCGGGGGCAGCAGCACGCTGGAGGTGAAGGAGCGGTACACTGCGTTGTTAATCGGGGCGATGGGCGTAATCTGCAGCAGGCTCAGCCTCGGATCCACTATGCTGCCACCCAGCGCGTAGTTATAAGCCGTGCTTCCCGCGGGGGTAGAAACTAAAATGCCGTCGCCGCTGAAGCGCTCAATGAAGCTTTCCCCTATGAATATGTTCAGATGGGCCGCGCGCGAACGAGAGTTCCTGACGACGATTTCGTTGAGTCCCTTTAGGGCGCGCGGGAAACCGCCGCCGCTTTCCGCTTTTTTCAGCGTTTCGGCCTTTTCCGGCGCAGCTTCCTCCGCGGGCGCGCGGCCGTGTTCATCGCCGATCAATCCGCAGGAGTCAATTTCCGCGACGACGGGCCGCAGGCTCTGTATCTCATACAGGCGGTTTTCGTAGCGGAAAATAAACTCATCCAGTTCGGCGTGATGCAACTCTTGGAAAAAGCCTAAATGTCCCGTATTGACGCCCACTATGGGTATCTCCGGGAAATCATAAGCGTGAAGGGTGTGAAGAAAGGAACCGTCCCCGCCGATGCATATGAGAAGACTGGCGTCCGGATCGAACTCACAGGACGCCGTAAATCCGCTTTTTTCCAGCTTCTGTTTCAGGCGCCCGCTTATCAGCTCCGACTGCGGCTCGCCGTTGGCAAATATACTGACCTTCTTTAATTCCACAATATCCCTTATTTTCCATATATTGCAATAACAGCGTCAAATGAACAGCTTTTCCATCTCGTCAACGAGTCCTTCAAAGGTGTCTATCGCCCTTTCCACAGGTTCCGGCGCGCTCATATCCACGCCGGCGATCTTCAGAAGGTCGATCGGGTCGCCGCTCTCCCCCGTTTTCAAAAAATCAATATACGCATCCCTCGCGCTCTCGCCTTCGTTCAGGATCCTGTCCGCTATCGCGACGGCCGCGGAATATCCGGTTGCGTATTTGTAAACGTAAAACGCGCGGTAGAAATGAGGGATACGCGCCCATTCCACGGCGATCTCCTCATCCTGCTTCACAGACGGGCCGAAGTATTTCTCATTGAGACGCCCGTATTCCCCGCACAGCCAGTCCGAGGTGAGCGATTCCCCCCTTTCCGCGGCCGCGTGGGTCAGTTTCTCAAATTCGGCGAACATGGCCTGCCTGAACAGCGTGGCGCGGAATTCTTCTATATAGAGGTTCAACAGATATTTTTTCTCCGCCGTATCCGGCGTCTCTGCGAGCAGATGGCGCATCAGCAGGGATTCGTTCACCGTGGAAGCGACTTCCGCCGTGAAAATCGAATGTCCGCCGTATACGAAGGGCTGATTTTCACGGGTAAAGGCCGAATGCATCGAGTGGCCCATTTCATGCGCCAGCGTGAACACGTCCTTCAATTTACCGGTGTAATTCAGCAATATATACGGCTTGCTGTCATAGCTGCCGAAAGAATAAGCGCCGCTGGTTTTTCCCTCGTTTTCATACACATCCACCCAGCGTTCCGAAAGCCCCCTCTCCATCCTCTTCACATAATCGCCGCCGAGCGCCGACAGGCCCCTGCGCAGTATTTCAACGGCCCTCTCATAGCGTACCGGTTTTTCTTCGCGTTCCACGAGAGGCGCGTAGACATCGTACATATGCAGTTCGTCAACCCCAAGGATCTTTTTCCTGATATCCATATATCTGTGCAGCGCGCCAAGCCGCCCGTTCACCGCCCCGATCAGGCTGTCATAAACGGAAAGCGGGATGTTGTCCCCAGACAGCGCCGCCTCTAAGGATGAAGAATAGCCGCGTATGCGCGCGATAACCGTATCGGCTTTGGTATTATACCGATATGTGGCGGCCAGCGTGTTTTTCTGCCGGATATAAGCGCCGTACATCTTGGAAAAGGCTTCCCGCCGCACTTTCCGGTCGCGCGATTCCATAAAGCCGATATACCTGCCGTGAGTCAGCTCCGTTTCTTCGCCATCCTCGCCGGTCACGGCGCCGAACTTCATATCCGCTTCATTGATCATCGAAAATATCTCACCGGTAGCCGAGGTTACATCACTGAGCCGCGCAAGCAGCTCTTCCTCCGCACGCGGGAGCACATGCTCCTTCTGCCGCAGCAGTGTGCGGACCAGATGCCCGTACTGCCCGAGACACTGTTCTTCCTCGGCGAACTTCCTGAGAGTTTCTTCGGGGATCGCCAGAAATTCCGGCGCGAAGAAAGAAAGGTCAGCCGAAACCCGCGCGATCAGCGCCTGCGCCCTGTCCGCCATCGCCTGACGGCCGGCGTTCCGGTTGTCCTCATCTCTGCGCATCTTGGCGTAAACAAAAAGCCGCTCAACGATAAGCCACAGCGCGTCTTTCTTCCTCAGCGCGGCCAACAGCGTACCGCCGCCGCCGCTCAGTTTTCCGGCGAATTCGGCGGCATAAGCCTCCGCGGCTGCTTCCGCCCGCGCGTATTCCTTCTTCCACTCCCTTTCATCGGGATACATGGACTCTATATCCCATTTATATTCCGGCGGGATTTCTTCTCTTTTTTTCAATTTTTTATCTATGATCCCAATCTGTTCAGTCTTTTTTTCGGCTTTCTCCTCAGGAAATCCCCTTTTCTTTACCCAGCCTTCGATGTGCCTTTCTTTTCCCCTTCCGATGGACAGACCTCCTTCCGGCACGTCTTTTGTCACCGTAGTACCCGCGGCCACGTACGCGCCGTTGCCGACGACAATCGGAGAAATCAGATTCACGTTACATCCGACGAAAGCGCCGTTGCCCACCGCCGAGCGATGCTTGCGCCTGCCGTCGTAATTGACAAAAACGACGCCGCAGCCCAAGTTGACCCTTTCGCCCACGTCCGCGTCCCCTATATATGTCAGATGCGAGGCCTTGGAGCCGTCGCCTATCGTGGAATTTTTCACCTCGACAAAATTTCCGACCTTGGTATGGTCGCCAACCACGCTTCCCGGCCGTATGTAGGCGAACGGGCCTATCCGGCTGTGACTGCCGATCTCGCTCCCCACTATGACGGATTGTTCGATTTTCGTGTAATCGCCGATCTTGGCGTCTTTGACGCGCGTATTCTGGCCGATAACGCAATTCCCGCCGATCTTCACCTTTCCCTCAAGTATCACGCCGGGATAAACGACCGTCCCTGCCCCTATCTCGGCGTCAGCGTCTATATAAGCCGCTCTCGGATCTATAAACCTCACGCCCCGCGCCGCGTGACGCAAATTAACCGCAAGGCGCGCTTCGGCCTCTTTTTCATACTGTACAGTCAAATCATCCATAATAAACAGTCCCTTTTCATCTCCTTCTCCGTTAAATATTGATCGAAGCATAATTTTCAGATTACCAGTATAACATATATATAATTCGGATAAATGAATCTAACCGCGTGTCGCGTAAACGCGCTCCCGGAGGGGATGGCAGCGGTCCTCCGCCCGCGTTTGAGTGGTAACTATTCTTTACATATTTTCTAAAATCAATTCGCCGGCCTTATAAATATCTCCCGCCCCCATAGTGAGCACCAGATCGCCGGGTTCCGCGTTATTTAGCACAAAAGACGCGATTTCTTCGAAACTTTCGAAATAATACGCGTTTCTGAAAGGATATCTCCTTTTGATCTCGTCTATCAGCGATTTTGAGCTGATTTTGTGAATATTTTTTTCGCGCGCGGCGTAGATTTTCGTCATGACGACCTTATCCGCCAGCGCGAAAGCTTCCACGAATTCTTCGAAAAGCGCTATGGTGCGCGTGTAAGTATGCGGCTGAAACAAGCACCAAAGATTTTTATGCGGAATGTTCTTTGCGGCTTTGAGCGTCGCGCGTATTTCCGCCGGATGATGCGCGTACTCATCAACGACCTTTATCCCGTTTTCTGTCTCCCCGAGCGCGTCAAAACGCCTTTGCGTCCCCTCGAAAGCTTCCAAGGTCTTCACAATGCTTTCAGTTTCCACGCCCATATCGCGACAACAGGCAAAAGCCGCCAGAGCGTTGGCGATATTGTGTTCTCCCGGGATCGCAAGCTGCACGCGGCAAACCGATCCGTCTCCGTGATTGACCGTAAAGGAGGGCATCCCCGCTGAGTTGAACATTATATCCGTCGCCCGGTATGAGCATATATCATGAAAACCGAACGTGACGACCCTTCTTTTTAGCCCCGCGAGAATGCTGTTTACGAAAGGATTCGCGTCGTAAGCGACGACAGCGCCGTCGTCGGGCGTCAGATTGGCAAAGCTGTCAAAAGAACGCGCGATATGACCGATATCTTCGAAATAATCCAAATGATCCGAATCTATGTTCAGGATAACGGCGTATCGCGGCGCCAAACATAAAAAACTGTCCATATATTCGCACGCTTCCGTGACAAAATATTCGCTGTTTCCTACCCTTACATTGCCGCCGATTTCGGAAAGATTTCCGCCCACTAAAATGGTCGGATCTTTTCCGCTATCCTTTAAAATCAGCGATATCATAGATGTCGCCGTCGTTTTTCCGTGCGTTCCCGCGACCGCCACGCTGTGCTTGTAGCCTGACATAAGTTCTCCGAGCGCTTCCGCCCTGCTTATAACAGGTATCCCGCGTTCAAATCCCCGAACGATTTCTGGATTTTCACGGGAAACCGCCGCCGAATATATTATAATGTCCGCGTTTTCCACATTTTTGGCCCGATGTCCGAGATATATGGCCGCGCCGGAAGCGATGAGCCTGTCGGTCACATCACTCTCATTCATATCGGAACCGGATACTTCGTATCCCTTGGCAAGCAATATTTCCGCTATGGCGCTCAGGCCGATTCCGCCCGCCCCGACGCAGTGAACACGCTGTTTTCCCAACAAGACCGCCATCTTTTCTCTCCACCTGTTTTTTGTTCCGGCGCAAGCCGGCGTCTCCGGCGGTTCACACTGCCCAATTGCAGCGATTCAATTCTTTATAAAAAAACCTTGTAAATCTCAAACCTGTCATATATAATAAGAACAACAAAATTAGTATGTTTATTCGGCTTGTCACTGTTCCCGTACCAAGTCAGCCAGAAAGGGTGGTTTCGTATGAAAATAACCGACGTAAGGATCCGTAAGGTAAGTGATGAAGGCAAGATGAAAGCGGTTGTTTCAGTAACTTTTGACGATGAATTCGTCGTCCACGACATTAAAATCATCGAAGGTCAGAACGGTTTGTTCATAGCCATGCCCAGCCGCAAAATGGGTGAAGGCGATTTTCGCGATATCGCCCATCCGCTCCTATCCGAAACGCGGAACAGAATCAAGGAGGCTATCTTCGCGGAATACGAAAAGGTTCTGGAAGAAAAAGAAAACCCGGACACATCGCTGTAAATAAAGCCTTTCTGATCTGAATTTTGAATTTGAAAACCTGAAAACACCTGCGTACGCGCCGGTGTTTTTTCTTTGCCTTCACCTCGGCGCGCGAACCGTTCAATTATTGATTTATTATTCGCGAAAAACTATTCCTCCACGCGCGTGACGCCGGCCCCCAGCTTCCGCAATTTCTCAATGAAATCTGAATAACCTCTCTCTATATGATAGATTTCCGAGATCTCCGTCGTCCCCTCCGCCGCCAAACCGGCCAGCACCAGAGCGGCGCCGGCTCTGAGATCCGTGGCAAGCACCTGTGTCCCCTGCAATAGTCTTTCTCCCTGCACAACGGCGCCGCGGCCTTCGATCTTAATGTTGGCGCCCATTCTGTTGAGTTCCCCGATCTGCATGTACCGGTTCTCAAAAACGGTTTCGATCACCATACTGGTTCCGGTCACGGTGGTAAGAAAAGCCATAAATTGAGACTGCATATCGGTGGGGAAGCCGGGATAAGGCAGTGTCTTTATATCCGTCGATATCAGAGGCGCCTTTAAGCATCTGACTCTGACGCCGTCGTCGGTGTCCTCCACGGTAACGCCGCATTCCTTCAGTTTAGCTATGACGGGCTTCACGTGGTCCGGCACTATATTTTTAATAAGGACGTCTCCCCTCGTGATCGCCGCCGCCAGCATAAAAGTGCCTGTTTCGATCCGGTCCGGGATCACCGAATGCCGCGCGCCGTTCAACGCCGCGACACCTTCTATTTTTATGGTATCCGTCCCCGCGCCCTTGATCTTTGCGCCCATCTTATTGAGGAAACTGGCCAAATCCACGATTTCAGGCTCTTCCGCCACATTTTCAAGGACAGTGACGCCTTCCGCGAGAACCGCGGCCATGATGATATTCTCCGTCGCCCCCACGCTTGGGAAATCCAAATATACATTGCCGCCGCGCAGCCTGTCCGCCTTCGCTTCCACGAAACCGTGTTCTTCCACGATTTTCGCGCCGAGAGCCGCAAGACCTTTTAAATGCAAGTTGATCGGCCTCGAACCGATCGCGCACCCTCCAGGCAGAGCGATCTTCGCCCTGCCTGTTTTCGCCAGCAACGGACCCATAACAAGTATGGACGCCCTCATCTTCTTTACCAATTCATAAGGGGCTTCCTGCAATGCGATGTTTTTTGTGACTATTTCAATAGTATGCCCGTCGTCCTTTTCATTTACCGACGAACCGATGCTCCGCAAAAGCCCGCACATCACATCGACATCGCGCAGCAACGGTACGTCTGAGATCTCACATTTCCCTTCCGTGAGCAAAGACGCCGCCATGATCGGCAAAACAGCGTTTTTAGACCCGCTGACATCCACTTCGCCGGAAAGCGGACGGCTCTTGCTTATCAGGAATTTAGCCAATACAAGCCTCCTTTGTATCTACAAATACAGTTTATTATACATTCTATTGCGCCGCGTTTCAATCGTTTATTATGAAAATCTCCGAGGACTCCAGAAATTACTTGTAATTTCCCCGTTTTGCGTGATAATATATAGACGGCGCTAAAGAAGCGCGAGTAAAGAAATCTCAGGACTTTGACGCGGCTTTTTCGCCAGAGTATTACAATGGCGTTTAAACCGGCACTATTCAAACGGACGAGGCGTCCTGCAGGACGCCTTCTTCGAAAAGGAGTGGAGCGATATGGACACAATGATCACATTAAAAGACGCCGGCCTGATCATTTTAGGCATAAGCCTGTTAGCGTTGATTTTTTCCGGAATTTGTCTGCTGCACAATCTGACCGCGACCGCAAAATCCATGAATAAGATCCTGAAAGATACCGAGATCATTTCCGGAATCGCCGCAGAACGGAGCAAGGACGCCGACAAACTGATCGGCGAAGTTTCCAAATCTGTCGGCAGCGCAACGGAAACAGTCAAACTGAATAAAGCCGTGATCTCGGCAATCGTGATTATAGCAAACAGTCTGGCTTTTTTGAAAAATTTATTTAAAAAGGGAAAAAAAACCAAAACCGATTGACTTTTTGCTCCGGGAATGCTAAAATCAGGCATCGTTAAATTTTTATTTTCCGACCGCGGGAAGTCTTTGAGTTTATTGATCCGGCATTTGCTTTGGCGGAGCGATATCTAAAAGATATAATTCGGTCGGCGGAACGATAGTTCGGCGCAGCGGCGAATGCCAGCTGACAAAGCGTTATTGATCATAGGAGAGAAACATGAAAGCGACAGGAATTGTAAGAAGAGTTGATCAGCTTGGAAGGGTCGTTCTGCCTGTGGAACTCAGGAAGACTTTCGATATCAAAAAAGAAGATCCTCTTGAGATTTATGTTGACGGCGATACCATCTTATTGAAGAAATACGAACCCGCCTGTATTTTCTGCGGCAACGCGAAAAATGTGAAGCGGATTTACGATAAAGCGGTCTGCGAAGACTGTCTTTCGGAAATGAAAAATCTTTAGGACGCCTACCCGCCATTTGCTGCGCAAATGGGCTTAGGTGCGCAAGTGCCTACTTTTAATCGCGGGATCAAATCCGCGCTTTGCCCGGCCTGCGAATTAAGCTATTCATCCGAGAGTTTCTCAAATTCATCCGGAAGGGCTTCGGCAACCGTGCCGTCGTCGGTTTCGGATTTTTTCTTTTTCTGGTTCAACAGCCGCTTGACATCGTCTTTATGGTAGGTATTCAGCTCCGCGCTGAACTTTTCCGACGTCTCGCCGGTCTTTTCCTCAAGAATCAGTCTCGCTTTCACCTGACCCATAAGCACGTTCGTATCGGTCACCACCGCCGTTCCATCCGGCGTTTCCACCCGCTCCCCGACGTTCGGCATCCCCTTTTTTAATTCATGATAAGTTTCGTTCTCGTATTTCAAACAACACATCAGCCTGCCGCATGTTCCCGAAATTTTTATGGGATTCAGCGAAAGATTCTGTACCTTTGCCATTTTGATGGAAACCGGCTCAAATTCCGGCATCCACGAATGGCAGCACAGACTCCTGCCGCAAATTCCCATGCCTCCTAACATTTTCGCCTCATCCCGGACGCCGACTTGCCGCAGCTCAATCCGCGCTTTGAACACTCCCGCCAGATCTTTCACCAATTCCCGGAAATCAACCCTTCCGTCAGCGGTAAAATAGAAGATCACTTTGCTGTTGTCAAAGATGTATTCCACGTCGATGAATTTCATTTCAAGCTTGTGCCCGACTATCTTTTCCCGGCACAGCTCCAACGCTTTTTCTTTCTTTTTCAGGTTTTCTTCATGCTGTTTCAGATCTTCGTCATTGGCAATCCGAACGATCTTTTTAAGAGGCAACGTGATATCGCTTTCAGGAATGTCTCTGACGCCGCACCGCACCGTGCCGAACTCAAGCCCTCGCGCTGTTTCAGCGATAACATTGTCGCCGCACGCTACTTCTATATCGCCGGGATCAAAATGATAGACCTTGCCGGCCTTTCTGAAGCATACCCCAGCTACTTTAATCATTCAAATTTCTCCTTTTGCCGCGCAAAGCCGCAAAACGCAGAATCATGTCCTTTAAACTGTAATTCGCGTTGACTCCGCCATTTATATCTTTCCGCGCTCCTTCGATACAACTGATCAACCGGTCAACATCAAACTTTCGCGATCTTGCGCTCACTTCTCTGATCTCATTCAGGTGTTCCTTCTGCCATATCAGCGTTTCACTGTACGAAGCCATCATCAGATCTCGGCACCATAATTCCATCACGTCCAACAGTTCGACGCTCTCATCGCGGCTTCCCGCGAAATCTCCGAGTAGCGCCGAGGTTTCATGGAAAGGACGCCCGTCGACGAGGGAATCAACTATCTCCTCCGCCTTTTTTTCCCTGTCGCTGAAGAAAACTTCTTTTTCGGACGAAAAGTGAAAGGAAACGCATCTGGAGCGTATGGTAATCAGCAAATTCTCAGGATTTTCCGAAAGCAGGATGATGATATCGCCGGGATTCGGTTCTTCCAGCGTTTTAAGCAGCTTGTTCTGGCTTTGCGCCGTAAGTCTATCCGCGTCGGTGATGACAGCGATTATCCGGTCAGAAATATAAGGCTTGTTTTTCAGCCGACGCTGCAGCTCTTCCACCTGCTTCACGCCGACGCTGTTTCCGTCCCGCTCCACATATATCAGATCTTCGTGATTGTCATGAGCGATTTTTACGCAGGAAATACATTCCCCGCAGGCATTGCCTCCGACAGGCTCTGCGCAGAACACGGTTTTCGCGAATTCCCGCGCGGCCAGCCGTCTTTCAGCTTCACTTCCACCTTCAAATATATAAGCGTGCGAAAGTTTGCCGCTTTTCAAAAGCTGCCGGAGTTTCCAGCTTTTCACCTGACCGCGCTCCAAATTCCGAAAATTCATTTTCTATTCTCCTCCGTTATCGCGCTTCACGCGACGCAGCAGTTTCTCAACATGCCGTTCGATTTCCGCGCTTATATCCCCGAGAGCCGCGTTTCCGTCTATGCCGACGATCCGTTCCGTAAACCGGCGTTCCAATTCCAGATACGCGTCATACACCGTCTTATGGTACAAATCCGTCTCGCTCTCTATTCGATCCTCGTCCTCGGCGCGCCGTCTGATTTTCCCTGTTTCGGGCTTGATTTTCAGCAAAAAAGTGATATCCGGCATACAAGAAGCCACTGCGTAAGCGTTGACAGACTCTATCATGCCCGCGCCCAAATTCCTGCCCGCGCCCTGATACGCGACGCTTGAATCAAGAAAACGGTCGCAGATCACGATTTTTTCACCGAGAAGACCCGGCCGGATTATCTGCGAGATAAGCTGCGCCCGCGCCGCCGCGTAAAGCAAAACTTCCGTCGCGCCGGACATTTCCGCGTTATCTTTGTCAAGGAGGATTTTCCTTATTTTCTCCCCAATATCAGTTCCGCCCGGCTCCCGCGTCAAAATCACATCATACCCTCTTCGCTCCAAGGATGCGGCCAGCAACCCGCTTTGCGTAGATTTCCCGGAAGCGTCCGTTCCCTCGAATGTGATAAACAAGCCCTTTTCCATATACAGTTCTCACTCTTTACGGCTTTGTTCGATCACGCCGTCGCAAAGCCTGCTGAACAGAAAACACGCGAGAGCTATTAGTGGGACACAAAACAATACGACAAAGATGATTTTCAATACAAACATTTCCTCACTCCAAGCAGGAAATAACATTTAATGGTTTTATTTCCACAAAATAGCATTGCCGTCTCCGGTGCGACCATATAGCTTTCAAAAGATTATATCATAAAATGAGCGGTTATGCAAAAGTTACAAACGCTTAAAATTCAACGTTTTGAACCGTCTTTACTATTCAAATATCTGCAACGGGCTTCTATCATCCCCTGCGGAACCGCACTGACGCGCTCCGTGCGGGCGCTACGCTCGCGGGGGCAAATATATAGTGCTCCTTGAACCGCCTTTTTTTATAAGAGTACCGGCGTCAACAAGACGCCGCAATATCTGTCCGGCGGTGGTTTGCGCTATACCCAGCAAGTGCTCCGTCTCCTCGCGGGTAATCGCGCCATTATCGCGCGCGAAACGCAAGACGCGATCTTCCGGCGTTTCGCCCAATACGGGAAGCGGGGCTGTTTTCAACGCTTCGTTGATGTTCGGAAGGATTATCTTGAACACGTTCGGAGTCGCTTCAATCTTTGGTTTCGATGTGGAGTTGTCGTAGGCCTCGAAAATTTTCAGTATACCCGTACCGTACGCCTCAATCAGACGCAGGCGGTAAAACACAGCCGCGAGGGCCGGGTTGCGGCAAACTGAGTAACCGCTCATTATATCGTCAAGCTCAACGCCGCCAAACAAACCTCCGGGTGAGATGAACTCGACCCTGTCCGAAAACATCTTGATCAGAATGGCGCCGCTGACGGCGTACTCGCGATGAACGACTGCGTTTAGAAGCGCTTCGCGCAAAGCGGTCTCGGGATAGTCGCGCGTATCGACGCGCAAAAGCTTATCGAAGGTTGCTCTGACTTGATTGCGCAAATCCAGAAAATCATAGACGTCATTCAGTTGCTTGAACAGAGAACCGCCGAACTCACGCCTGTCCTTGAACATCTGTTGGCTTGCGTCCTGAAACACGGCAGCCTTAATCGTGTGAACGCAGTTGTCGGATAGCAGAAGTCCAAGATTTGTATAAATTTTATCGGCGTTCACCAAACCGAGCGTCGTCATTTGGCTTAAACCGAACTCAATTTCGCGCTGCGAAAACTCCGCTTCGGCGGAAGTGAAAATCAGTTCCTGCGAGACGGAGCGTATACGTTCGTAGCTGTCGCCGTCCGTTTCACGAATCATACTCCGTATGGCCGCGTCGGTGGCGTGAACGGACGCCGCGCCGTGTCTGACGTATACTCCCTCCGGGCGTATGCCCTTGCCCGCAAGGTAATACGGACGCTTTGTTCCGCGCTGAACAGCGATGCTGATGATCTTCTTATCATCAATGCGTTCAATACCGCTTTGCGCAAAGAGAGTAATATCCGGATTGATCGCGTCGCGCAGCATATTATTCACGCTCAGCAAAGCGTTCTCCGGGTCGTCTAATCCCACAACTTCGCCGTCGTCGGCAACGCCAATGTACAAAGTTCCGCCGCTTGAATTGGCAAAGGCAATGACCTCTTTCTTGATTTCGTCAACGACGCTTCGTTTCAACTCGACCGTTTCGCCCTCCTTAAAACGCATTCTTTCTAACCTTCCTAACGCATTTTCTAACATTCTAACGCATTCTAACATTTTCTAACATTCTAACATATTTTCTAACATTCTAACATATTCTAACGCGATGAACAAGCACTACAACAAAACAGCTCTGAAAAGTTGCATTTTTCGAACTGTCCAAAAATAGCTGTCGACGGGAATAACTGCGGAGATTTCCGCGAGTGCCTTTGCGGGCATACGAAATGTGAATACCGGCTTGGTATTGTGCGCGTTTACGGGCGGGACGGATTAAAACCTGTTGAATTATCGGCGCGCTTGGGGTATCATCATATTATGAGCGCGTTGCGCTCAAACTTTGGACGGAGCCAAAATCGACCATGACTTGATAAGGATGGGTTCGAATGTCTGACGAAACGCGGCGCGACCGCAGCCGAATGGAACCGAAAACAGATAACCGCCCCGTAGGTTTTTTTGATTCCGGGCTGGGCGGTCTCACCTGCATCCCATATCTGACGCAAGCACTGCCCGAAGAACGGGTCGTTTATTTCGGAGATACCGCGAGGACACCTTACGGCTCCAAA
>JAITPU010000073.1 GCA_031289235.1 Eubacteriales Family XIII. Incertae Sedis bacterium | reverse complement strand
GAAAACCTGTTTCTGTTCGCGGGCGGCATCGACGAAGTCGTGGAGAGGTTTGAGCGGAATGGCTAAGAGCGTCGCCCTGGAAATAGTCACGCCTTCAAAACTGTTTTATATGGGCGAGGCGGAGATGGTCATAGTCAGGACGCTGACGGGAGACGAAGGTTTCATGGCGAACCACTCCTGGGCCTGCAAACTTCTTGATACAGGCGAACTGTGGATACGAGAAGCCGGCGCGAAAGATTTCAGGATAGCGGCTGTTTCGAGAGGCTTTATCTGCGTGAAAGAAAGTATCATCATATTCACCGACGCGGCCGAATGGCCTGCGGAGATTGATGTAGGCCGCGCTATGAATGAAAAGGGACGGGCCGTGGAATGGCTGAAATCCGCGACGGGAGAAACAGACAAAAACGATGTTCTGAGGGCGAAAATCGCGATCAGCAAGTCTCTGACGCGTATGAACGTGGCGAACGGGGGAATGAGAAAAAAACGTTGAAATAAAGCCTGCCGATACTATAATTGCTCCGTCAAATTTGTGAAAAAAATAACAATCACGGGTTCTCTTCTAACGCCGCTTTGAACCTGTTTTTCGCAGTAGGCGTTGTTTCGCCTGTCCCGCGATTTTCAGCGTGTTTTCTCTTAGCGCTATTATTATGCGCGTAAACGACGCGACGACCACAAGAGAAACGGCTATGCCGCCCGCGACGATGAAAGTTTGCAGCCCTGTGGAAGCCGCGCCCGAAAAATCTTCGGCGAGCAGGTTCACCATGGTGTTGTACATGCCGGCGCCGGGTACGAGCGGGACGATGCCGGGGATTATGAACAGCGTGGTGGCGTCCTTCCCCGCGCGCGAAAAAATTTCGCCCAGTACGGCCACAAGACAAGCGGCCGGCAGACTGGCGGCGATGACGGAATAACCCGTCGCCAAGATATATTGGTAAAGGCTGAACCCGCAGGCCCCGATCAATGACGCCGCGATTATATGCTTTTTCGGGACATGAAACAAGAGACAAAACCCGAGCGTACTGAAAAAAGCGAATAGAAAAAGCGCGTAGGGAGGATAGTCCGTAAGCTCTTTATAATAGGGATATTTTCCGATGAGATGCCAGAGTTTCATGACCGAGCCGACGCCTACGGCTATGGCTATCGTCGTGAGCAGGGCTTCCGCGAACCTTGCGACGCCGGAGAGCATATCGCCGGAAAGCATGTCGCGGGCGGCGTTCGTTATCGCGACGCCGGGAAGGAAAACAGTGATGGCGGCGATGATTATAGCGCCTGAAGAATTGACGGCCGGAATATTCGCGACCGCAGTCAGCGTACACAGCGTGCATATGACGCAACTCATGAAGACACGTATGAAAGGATTGACCTGAAGTCTCTCTATGCCGCGGGAAGTCAGCCAGGTGAAGCAGGTGATCATCGCGCTCGTGAGCGCGTCCGCCGGTGAGCCGCCCAAGCTCATGCAGAACGTGGCGCCGATGATTCCCGTCCCGAGCATCTTCACCGGCAGGCTGTAAGTTCCGCCGCGTTCGATTTCCCGCAACATTTCGAAGCCGTCGGCGACAGACAGGTGGGTGCTGGTGAATACTCTGGAAAAATCGTTGATCCGCGAGATTTTGTCCAAATCAATGGAGATGCGATGAATGCGCTTGATAAACGTGTGCATGTTCCCGTCGTCGGACCCGCTGTCCAAAGACAGAAAGATCCCCGTCGTCGTGGCGAAGCATTCCACATAGGGGATGTTGCACGCGCGGCATATGCGTATTATGGTATCCTCGACCCTGTAAATTTCCGCGCCGCTCTTCATCATGAGTTCCCCCGCGAAAAGAGCGAGGATCAAAATGCGTTTCTGTAATTGATTGATCAATGCCTGTTCCCTTTTCCGAATTTATTCCTATACTTTCCCTTTTTCTATATTTATTTCCATAATCATATCCCGCGTTTTCGCCGTGATACAGCGCGATTTTTCGCCTGATATTCAGAAGTTCCAGTCAAAATAAAAACCCTTGAAAACATTAAAATCCAAGGGTTTTTCGATGGTCGAGGTGACAGGATTTGAACCTGCGGCCTTTGCGTCCCGAACGCAACGCTCTGCCAAACTGAGCCACACCTCGTCGCGATGATTCTTCGAAAACCGCCGCAAAATGTTCTGAAAGACAGTATACTAAAATCCGGGTGGGACGTCCAGCGAAAAATCCCGAAGCGCGGATTTTTAATCCAAATCTTTAAAATTAAATTTTTTGCGCCCCTCCGCGTAATCCGCCACGATATGACCGTGGCCGTAAAGCCTGTATTTATATGTAACAAGGCCGCGAAGACCTACGGGGCCGCGAGCGTGCAGCTTGCCCGTGCTTACGCCCACCTCCGCGCCGAAGCCGTAACGGTAGCCGTCGGCGAACCGGGTGGAACAGTTTTGATAAACTCCGGCGGAATCCACCAGAAGCATGAAACGTTCGGCCGCTTTGCTGTTTTCAGTCAATATGCAGTCCGTGTGGTGGGAGCCGTATTTATTGATATGAGCGATGGCCTCATCCAAACTGCCGACGATTTTCAGTGAAAGGATGTAGTCGAGATACTCCGTGGCGTAATCCGTTTCGTCGGCTGCGCTGCAGGGAATGACGGCTCTTACCTTCTCACAGCCCCGCAGCTCCACGTCGGGAAGTTTTGCAGCCAGCGCGGGCAGCAGGACCGGCGCGATTTTTTGATGTACGAGCAGCGTTTCCGCCGCGTTGCATACAGCGGCATATTGGGTTTTGGAGTCCCGTATGACGGAAAGCGCCATTTCCGCATCCGCGTCCGCGTCCGCGTATATGTGACAGATTCCGTCGGCGTGGCCCATGACGGGGATCTTCGAGCGGTTCATGATGTATTGCACGAACTCGTTGGAACCGCGGGGGATGATAAGGTCGATAGATTCATGGTGATCAAGAAGTTCGCCGATGTCGGCGCGGGTTTCTATAAGCGTGAGGAAGCCTTCGGGAATCCCCGAAGCAAGTCCGGCTTCGTAAATAATATCATACAGGGCTTTGTTGGTGCCAAGCGCCTCGCTGCCGCCTTTCAGCACTGCGCAGTTCCCGCTTTTCAGACAAAGTGAAGCGATTTGTATCAGCGCGTCGGGCCTGGATTCGAAAATCACGCCTATGACGCCGATGGGGCAGGTTACCCTGCGCAGGACGAGGCCGTCGTCGAGCCTGCGGTTCAGTGTGGTTTGAAACAGCGGGTCGGGCAGAGCGATCAGGCTGTGAATTCCGTCGATCGCCTCAGCGAGTTTTTTTTCGTCGAAGAGAAGACGTTTCATCATGGGGGAAGAAAGGCCGTTTTCCTCGCCCCGCGATAGATCCTCCGAGTTCGCTGAAAAAATTGCCGTTTTGTTTTCCAGCAGCGCCTCCGCTATGCGCTTTAACGCGCCGTTGCGCAGATCTTCCGGGAGCGCCGCCATGCGGAAACTGTCCGATTTCACCTTTTGAGTTATTTCTTTTATATTCATCGCGCGCCTCCCCTTTTCATCAGGTTCTGTTTCACCCGTTTCCCTTAAGTCCGGTTTCCCGCCGATTTGTTTGCGATTCCGCTATTTTGCCTTGGTTTTCCTCCCGGCGCCGGGTTTTACTTTCGTTCCGCCGGTGTAACAGTTTTGATTGGAGGAAA
>JAITPU010000088.1 GCA_031289235.1 Eubacteriales Family XIII. Incertae Sedis bacterium | reverse complement strand
AAAGGAGAAATCACATTACGATAGAATTAACATTGATTAAGATGGAGTTGTAGGAGTTATCCTCTATGCGTGGACAAAGTATCGAACTATAGCGTTGCGCTATGCCTGATAGCGCATTGATAGCAAAAAATCAGCAAAAACAGAATATGGGTAGAAATAGTACAAGGAGCGTACTAAAATGCGTTATTTACTAAACAATATAGTTTGGTAAACGAATTGATTTACCAAGGGGGAATAGCCGCAAAGATGCGGACGCGCGGCGAAGCGGGCGAAAATCTCAAGGTCGCGGGTGTCATCGCTGAGTACAACCCGTTCCACAATGGGCATAGTTTCCATTTGCGGGAAACGAGATCCCTCACCGGAGCGGAAACCGTCGTCGCGGTTATGAGCGGCGATTTCGCGCAGAGGGGCGAGGCCGCCTTTTGGGACAAATGGACGCGGGCGCGGATTGCCGTGGAAAACGGCGCGGACCTTGTGTTAGAGCTTCCTTTTGTTTACGCGTGCAACAACGCCGAATATTTCGCGAAAGGCGCCGTGAGGCTGTTGAACCGCTTGGGCTGCGTTACGCACCTTTCTTTCGGAAGCGAATGCGGAGATCTTGGGCGGCTTTCCGAGGCGGCGGAGATAATCGTTCGTGAGCCGGAGGGTTTCAGAGCGAGTCTGAGGGCCTTTTCCGGTAAGGGCTGTTCTTTTCCGAAGGCCCGCTGTGAAGCGCTGCGGGAACTGGCCGGGACGCGGAGCGCGGATCTGCTGAAACAGCCGAACAACATTCTCGCGATAGAATATCTGAAACAGCTTATTATGACAGGCAGCGATATACGCCCCGTGACCGTCCGGCGGCGCGGCGCGGAGTACGACGGCAGAAACGACGAAGCGCGCGTTGCGGGCGCTTCCGCGCTGAGGAAGCTTTTCCTCGCCGGAAAGAGCAAAGAGGCCCTCGCCTACCTGCCCGAAACGGCGGCACGCGTCCTTTCGCTCGCTGAAAACCGGGGCTTAGCGGCATCGCAGAGTTTTTATCAGATGATCGCATACGCCTTGCGCACGAAAGAGGCGAAAGAACTCGGCGATATCTTTTCCGCCTCGGAAGGCCTTGAAAACCGGGCGAAGGCCGCCGTGGAAAGAGCTGTGGATATGGAATCGCTCGTCGCGGCGATCAAATCGAAGCGATATACGGAGACGAGGATCAGACGCTTTCTGCTTCATGCTCTGTTCGGACTCGAAAAGAGTTCCCTGCGTTCGATTGAGGAAAGCGGCGCCGCGTACGGGCGCGTGCTCGCGCTTAACGGCAGGGGCGCGCGGATTTTGAGGCGGATTAAAAACGGCGGAGATCCCTCGTTTCATGTCATCACGAATTTGAGCAAGAGCAGGCGGGCGGCGGAAGCGGTCTGGCCCTTGCTGCGATACGATATCTTAGCTTCCGATCTTTACAATTTGGCGAAGAACGGAGAGATGCGGGAGGATTCGGATTACAGGAAGAAACCCTTTGTAAAAATGGATTAAACCCGAGTCCGGGCCGCGTAATAACGTTCTGCTATCCGTCTGGAGGTGTGTATGAAAATATTGGTAATCAACTGCGGCAGTTCATCGCTGAAATATCAGCTGCTTGAGATGAGCAACGAAAACCTGCTGGCGAAGGGACTCGTGGAGCGGATCGGCGATAAGGGTTCCAGCATAACCCATGAGAAGACCGGCCTAAGCGAGAAATTCAAATCCGTTGCGCCTATGAACAGCCACAGGGAGGCCATATCCCATGTTATCAGCGCGCTGACCGACGAAGAGCACGGCGTTGTCTTGAGCATGAACGAAATAAACGCCGTGGGTCATCGAGTGGTTCACGCCGGTGAAAATTACGCGGGTTCTGTGATGATCACGGCGGAGGTGATAAAGGTTCTGGAAGACTGCGTAGAGCTCGCGCCCCTGCACAATCCGCCTAATCTGCTCGGCATACACGCGTGCGTGGAACTGATGCCAAACACGCCGATGGTCGCGGTGTTCGATACAGCTTTTCATCAGACTATGCCGCCGGAAGCTTATATCTACGCGATTCCGTTCGGATATTACCAGAAATACGGCATCAGGAAATACGGCTTTCACGGCACCAGTCACAAATATGTCGCGGAAAGGGCCGCCGACATCATGGGCGTGAACCTTAACGACATGAAAATAATCACCTGCCACTTAGGCAACGGCGCCAGCGTTTCAGCCATCAAAAGGGGGAAATGCATCGACACTTCCATGGGATTCACACCGCTTGAGGGCCTCGTCATGGGAACGCGCTCCGGCGATCTGGATCCCGCCATCGTATCCTATATCAGCAAGAAGGAAAATCTTTCCCTGTCGGATGTGATCGATAAGCTGAATAAAGAGTCAGGCGTTTTGGGCATATCAGGCGTCAGCAGCGATTTCAGAGATTTGGAAATCGCTGTCGGGGAAGGGAATAAAAGAGCCGGCCTCGCGTTAAAAGTTTTTGCCCATAAGGTGAGGTTCTACATAGGCGCTTACATCGCGGAGATGAACGGAGTTGACGCCCTCGTGTTTACGGCGGGCATCGGCGAGAACGACATCAATATGCGCGACATCATATGCAGCGAGCTGGGAAATCTGGGCATCAAACTTGACCTTATCAAGAATAAAGTCAAAGGCAAGGAAACAATCATCAGCCGTGATGATTCCAGAGTGACGATCATGATGATCCCGACGAACGAGGAGTTGATGATAGCGAGAGACACTTACGCTTTGGCGAAATAAAGAGTCCGCGTCTTGACAAACGGCTGTTTTGTATATATAATATAATTGATATTTTTGTGCTGTCGAGGCTATTGTTTAAATATTGCGCCGCCAACTAAACATAAAAGTTGCATCAGTCTTTATTCTGATGTTTAGTTGATGAAGCGATAATATCCCTGATTAAACCCCTGAAATGTAACCGCAGAGTTTTCTTTACTGATATAACAGGCTTATTTCCGAACAGATCCTGAAGAAAGCGAAGGTGTAAAATGGCCGTTCCAAAGAGAAGGACCTCAAAATCAAAACGCGATAAAAGGAGGGCGCCGAATATGAAGATAAACAGCCCCGGCCTTTCCGTATGCTCAAAATGCCACGAACCCAAACTTCCTCACAGAGTCTGCCCCAACTGCAATTATTACGACGGCAGGGAAATCGTGGCGTCGGAAGCGTAAAAGCGGCGTTCCGCCTTTACGCTTTACGGAAAGCCTAAACGGCCTTTTCGACTCTCATTGCCGCCTGCCCGTATGCTAAAGCTTTTTCAGCAGTTCTTCCGCGATCTGCACGGCGTTTGTTGCGGCGCCTTTGCGGATATTGTCGGCGACGACCCACAGGTTGACGCCGTTTTCGACGCTGAAATCCCGGCGGATCCTGCCGATGAACACCTCGTCTTTTCCCGTGGCGGCTCTGGCAAGCGGATATTCGCTTTTCACCGGGTCATCTACCACGACGATCCCCGGAGATTCCGAGAGAAGCGCTCTGACGTCCGCCACCTCAAACGGCCTTTCGAGTTCCGCGTTTATGGACTCGCTGTGTGAATCGAACACGGGAACCCGCACGGTCGTCGCCGTCACCGCGATGCTGTCGTCTCCGAGTATCTTGCGGGTTTCGTTTACCATTTTCATCTCTTCTTTTGTATAACCATTTTCCAGGAACACGTCGATCTGAGGCAGACAGTTGCCGGCTATGGGATGAGGATAAGCTTTCATAATATCGTTGCCCTTCAGCCCTTCTTCCAGATCCCTGATGCCTTTCAGGCCCGAGCCGGAAACCGCCTGATATGTGGAGTAAACCACCCGCTTGAGACCGTAGCGGCTGTGCAGCGGTTTGAGCGCGACAACAGCCTGTATGGTCGAGCAATTGGGATTTGCGATTATGCCCTTGTGCAGAGCGATTGCTTCCGGGTTTACTTCAGGCACGACGAGAGGGACCTCCGGGTCCATCCTCCACGCGCTGCTGTTGTCAACGACCACCGCGCCTTTCGCCGCGGCTATAGGGGCGAATTTTTCACTCACGCTGCCGCCGGCGGAAAAAAGCGCGATGTCTATGGGCTTGTCGAATGACGCTTCACTCAGTTCCTCCACGATATAGTCTTTGCCCCGGAAGCGCACGGCCTTTCCCGCGGATTTTGCGGACGCCATAAGATACAAACGCTCAAAGGGGAAATCCCGCTCTTCCAAAACCTTCAAAAAAGCGCCGCCTACGAGGCCGGTCGCCCCCACGATCGCGAGATTCGGTTTTCTTTTCATTTTACGTCTCCATTTTGAATACTTCTGAAATATTTGCTTTAAAGACAGTCGTCTCCGCGCAAAAACATCCCGTTCCGCGTTTTCTTGATTTTATAACAATATTATTATATACTATAAACTGGAATTTCGGAAATATTTCGTTTTTTTTTAATAATTGCGTAATATTGGCGCGATAAGCAAAATTGTTCAGGGGAACGGCATCATGACATTGTTTGAAGCGGTCATACTGGGTCTGGCGCAGGGGTTTTCGGAGTTTCTGCCGATAAGCAGTTCCGGCCATCTGGCGCTTTTGCAGTATTTTTTCGGCATCGACGGAGAGCGCGTCCTCTCGTTTGCCGCGCTTTTGCACGTAGGAACGCTGTTTTCGATCTTCGCCGTGTACTACCGGGAGATAGGCGCGCTGATCTTGGAGCTTTGCGCGACAATCAGGGATATATGCACCGGGAAAGGCCCTCTGATCAACGCGAATGAGACGAGAAGGCTGGGATTTATGATAATTGTGGCCACCATACCCACCGCCATAATCGGCCTTCTCTTTGAAAAATTGTTTTCGGGGCTTTACAGCGCGATAATCGCCGTCGGCGCCGGTCTTTTGATAACGGGATGCCTTCTCTGGTTCGCGGACAAATTGGCCCGCGGGGAAAAAGATATCGCTGAAATGAAATTTCGCGACGCGGTTTTTGTGGGCGTGCTGCAGTCGGTGGCCCTGTGCCCCGGCGTTTCCAGATCCGGCTCTACCATCGTCGGCGGACTTTTTTCCGGTTTGCGGCGGGAATTGGCCGTGCGCTTCGCGTTTTTGATTTCCATCCCGTCGGTTTTAGGCGCTGTCGTGCTTGAAGCACCGGACGCGTTCCGGGATGGGATAGACGGCGAGTTACTCGTGCCGGTCATCGTCGGCGTCGCGCTTTCTGCCCTTACGGGCTTCATCGCGATCAAGGCGATGATCCGCGTGGTTTCAAACAAAAAGCTGGGTTATTTTTCATTTTACACATGGATTGTCGGCGCGGCTGTAATCCTTTATTCTCTTTTAAAATAATCCATTATCGCGATAATTGGTCGTAATGCGTTATGGTTCATGAACGCGTTCGGAGGTAAATCCCGATGGCCGTAAAGAATAAAACCACGGCGGGCGGCAGAGGAAGACGCGCGCGGACGGCGAAAAGTCCGGCGTCGGACGAGCAGCCGAAAAAATTTGACGAAAAGCCCGCGGCTTCCGGCCGTCTCAAAGACGAAATCTGGGCTATAGTCGTCGTCGCCGTCGGCGTCTTTTTTGCCGTTGCGCTTCAGACTCCCGCGGCAGGACAGTTAGGCGCCGTCATAAAGACCGTGATGACGGGAATCTTTGGCGCGACTGCTTACCTGCTGCCTTATTGTATGATTTTTTACGGAATACTCGTTTTCGCGAAAAAAACTGTCCGCGCCGGCGGGCGTTCGGCCGTGTTTCTGTTGCTGATTTTTCTCATGATTACCGTCATAAACGCCGCCGGTTTTATAGATCCGGCTTCGATATCATTTTCGTTTGACACGATATCGGGACTGTTTGGCGATGGCGTAAAGGGAAATAGCGGCGGATTTTTAGGCGCTCTCACGGCGATGGCCTTTGTCAGTCTTCTCGGCAAAGTCGGTCTTTATATCTTTTGCACGGTTCTGATCTGCATTTCCCTGCTACTCGTGATCAACACTCCCTTATCCCAGTTTTTCGACGCGTGGAAAACAAGGCGCGAAGAGAAAAGGCTGCTCGCGGAGGCTGACGGCGTGTTTGAACCGGAAGGAAACGGGGGAATGGGCGGTGTGTACGGAAATCCCGGTCTTGCCGCGGGCGGCGCAAAGCCGGCGTCCGAGCCGGGGAAGAAGCGCCGGAAGGGCGGGGGGAGTGAAAAGAAGGGGAAATATTCCGAAACAGGGGACGCGTACGGCGGATACGACATCTTTGAGGCGAATGCGCGAAAGCGCACGATTGCCGAACGGCGGACGCGGATACTTGATTACATGAACGACGACAGTCTTTTTGAAAAAAACGCGGAGGGTTTTCAGGAAGATCCGGAAGCGCCGGACTTGTTTGACGTATTTAAGGAAGCTGAAGAAATCGCCGTGTCCGCTCCGGCGTATGAAGACGCTCCCGAATCGTCGTCCGGCGCGGAAGCCGGCCACGGTGCGAAAACATCCGCGAAAGAGCCGCCCGCCGCGGGCGCGCGCAAAAATTTCCGCTACGCTTTTCCGCCTCTCAGCCTCCTGAACAAAGGGCCGTCGTC
>JAITPU010000085.1 GCA_031289235.1 Eubacteriales Family XIII. Incertae Sedis bacterium | reverse complement strand
GGAGATCTTTTTCGCGGGCTGGCGGAACTGCTGGCGGCGATCCGCGCGGAGGCGCTTCCGGACGGATACGCCGTGATAGGAGACCCGATAGCCCATACCTTGTCTCCGCGCATACACGGGGCGGTGTTTAACGCGCTGGGGATCGCGGAGAAATACAGCGCTATACATGTGCCAAAAGGGAAACTGGATATCTTTGTAAAGAAAATCCCGGGCAGCGGGCTTAAGGGTTTTAATGTAACGATTCCCAATAAAAAAGATATTCTTCGGCATCTGGATGATATCGGGGAAGACGCGAGGCTCTGCGGGGCGGTTAACACGGTTGTTGTGGAGGACGGAAGGCTTTTGGGCCGCAACACGGATATCGAAGGGCTTTCTGAATCTCTGCGGGAGAGCGGCCGAGGATGCCGCAGGCGGAAAGTAGTGATCACAGGCAGCGGCGGAGCGGCGGGAAGCACAGCGTTTATGGCCGCGCGCGAAGGCGCGTCGAAGATCACAATCCTCGCGAGAAATTTGAAAGAAGCGGAAAAATTAGCCGCCGGTCTGAAAGCCCTTTTCCCCGGCGTCCTCGTTCACGCGGAGAAAATGGAAGCCGCGGCGATGTCGGAAGCCGCCTGTGACGCGGATGTCCTGCTAAACGCGACGCCTCTGGGCATGGAAGGGTCAAAAGAAAATTTTCGATCGTTCGACTTCCTTAAAAAGCTGCCCGCGGGGGCTTTGGTTTATGATCTTGTTTATAAACCCGTCCGGACAGAACTGCTGCGAAAGGCGGCTGAAATTGGGCTTGCCGTCCAAAACGGGCTTGGAATGCTCATTTATCAGGGAATTTTGGCCGATCAGATATTTTTAGGCCGGGAGTTGGACAGGCCCGCGCTGTACTCCGCCGTGAAAGAGGAAATAAAAGATGATCATCGTATTAAAACCGGACGCGACTGAGGCTCAGATCGACGGCATCAGGGCAGAACTGGCCCGGATGGGACTGGAAATCAGGGATATTCAGCTTGAAGGCGCTCACATACTCGGATTGATAGGGGATACTTCCGCGCTGTCCGCCGAAGCTCTGACGCGCTTCGAATTCGTGGAGCGGGCGGTGAAGGTATCTGAACCGTACAAGCTGGCGGGCCGGCGCTTTCACCCTGACGACAGCGTGGTAGAGACTTCCGGCGGGCGGAAAATCGGCGGCGGAAATTTTGCGGTTATGGCGGGTCCCTGCTCGGTGGAAAGCGAAGATCAGATATTGTCCATAGCCAGAGACGTAAAGCTGTCCGGAGCTGATTTCTTGCGCGGAGGCGCGTTTAAACCGCGCAGCTCGCCCTATTCTTTTCAGGGGCTTGGCTTAGACGGTCTTGAGTTGCTGAAAATCGCGCGGGAAAAAACCGGACTTCCTATCGTTACGGAAATCATGTCCCAGGAATACGCGGATATCTTTGGGAGAGACGCGGATATCATACAGATAGGGGCGCGGAATATGCAAAATTTCCCGCTGCTGCGGGATGTGGGCGGGCTGGGCAGACCGGTGCTACTGAAAAGGGGACCCTCGTGCAGCATCGACGAATTGCTGATGGCCGCCGACTATATTCTCATGGAGGGGAAAAGTCAGGTGATTTTGTGCGAAAGAGGCATACGCACATTTGAGACCGCCACGCGCAACACTTTGGATCTCTCTGCTGTTCCGGCGCTGAAAAAGCGCTCTCACCTTCCGGTCATAGTCGATCCGTCGCACGGCACAGGCTATTGGGATTTGGTATTCCCCATGGCAATCGCCGCCGCCGCCGCCGGGGCCGACGGGCTTATGATCGAAGTTCATAACTATCCCGAAAAGGCGCTGTGCGACGGGCAGCAGTCGATCACCCCCGTGCTGTTCGACAAACTCATGCGGCAGCTTAGAAAACTTCGCGAAGCTCTGCGCGAGGGATGAACGCGGACGGACAAAATGGAAAGGATTGCGTAAAATGGATGCAAAAGAAGAATTGACAGAACTGCGGCGGCAAATCGACGGGATAGACGAAGGGATGATAGCCCTTTTTCAGAGCCGCATGGAGATATCCAGGCGGGTCGCCGGGATAAAAAGGGAAAACAACATGGCAATTTTAGACGCTGAGAGGGAGCGGCAGGTTGTGGAGCGCGCCGCAGCCTCAGCGGAGGAGAGCCTGCGGGGCGAAGCGTCGCTGCTGATGCGTTCCATAATGGCTTTGTCAAGAAAATATCAGCGGGAAATTTTGTTTCACGGCGAAACGCCGTTGCTGCCCCCGCCGGCGAAACCGGTGGAAGAAGACATCGTCTGCGCTTTTCAGGGGGCGCCGGGCGCTTGGGGCGAGCAGGCCGCCGCGAGGCTTTTGCCGGACGCGGACCTGCGGCCTGAGGAGTTTTTTGAGGACGTGTTCAAGGCTGTGAAGGAGAAAAGGGCGCGTTACGGCGTCGTCGCCATAGAAAACTCTCAGACAGGAGCAATAGGCGAAACTTATGATTTGCTGCGAAAATACGGCTGTTTTATCGTAAAGCGCATATGGATTGATATCAGGCATTGCCTTCTCGCGCCGGCGGAGACGGCGCTGGCGGACATACGCGAGGTATTCTCACATCCGCAGGGTTTCCGGCAATGCGGCGGTTTTTTGCGAAAATACGCTTGGGAGCTGAAAGCTTGCCGGAATACGGCTGTCGCGGCAAAGACCGCCGCGGGACTGAAAAGCGGAAAAACCGCCGCCATAGGTTCGCGCAGAGCTGCGGAGATCAACGGCCTGCAGGTGCTCGTGCCCGATATAATGGATTCCGCGGCCAACCGCACTTCGTTTGTGATGATCGCCACGGAACCGGAATACGATGAAGGCAGCGATCTGATCTCCGTCACTTTCTCCACGGCCCACCGTTCCGGCGCGCTGTGCGAGACGCTGCTGCCTTTCATGGCGCGGGATATCAATCTGACGCGCATTGAATCCCGGCCGGCGTCGCCCGGTCAATACAGGTTTTTCGCGGAACTGCAGGGGAATATTCTGGACGAAGGCATCGTTTCCACTCTCCGCCAAGCGGCGGCTTCCTGCGCCTATTTCGAGGTGATAGGTTGTTACTGTTGCCCCGGCGGAACACATGATATGATCGTGGAGTGAGCTATGAAAGAGATTGTGGTCGTCAACGGGCCGAACCTGAATCTGTTGGGGCGGCGCGAGCCGGACAAATACGGAGTTGAAACATTGGACAGCCTGAACCGGCGCGTTTCAGCCAAGGCGGAGGAACTGGGAGCGATATGCCGGTTCGTTCAAAGCAATATAGAGGGCGAGCTGGTGTCCGCGGTTCAAGACGCCGCGGACGCGGACGGGATCATCATAAACGCCGGCGCTTATACCCATTACAGCATCGCGCTCCGCGACGCGATAGCGGCCGTGGCAGCGCCCGTTGTGGAAGTTCATATTTCCAACGTACACGCGCGCGAAAAGTTCCGGCGTTTTTCCATGATCGCGCCGGTGTGCGAAGGTTCGATAGTCGGCTTCGGCGGCAAAAGCTATATTTTGGCTTTGTACGCTTTGCTGGAAGCATGAAACCCGCCTCCGGCCGCGAATCTGTGCGCCGCGCGAATGTTTGTGCCGAAAGAAACGAGGACGTCATTTTGTGCGCTTCCGGAGTACGCCTGCCGGTCGCAGGCGGGATAGAGCGCGGCTTTCAGCGTGCTGCGTTCCGGAGTGTACGACGCTTCGCGTATTATCTGGCGGTAACGATTTCACGGCAAAGACAGCGTGAAGATAAAACTTGCGCCGCTTCCCTCGCTTTCCGCCCGGATGCTCTCGCCCAGTTCCTTCATGATTTCCATAGCTATGGATAAGCCCAAGCCCGTGCCGCCTCCCGAATGGGATTTGTCCGCCTTATAGAACCGTTCGAAAATATAGGGCAAATCCTCCGGCGGGATGCCTTCCCCGGTGTTTGACACGCAAACCTCGATTTTCCCTTCACGGGCCGCGCTCGTCAGTGTAACTGCGCCGCCCGCCGGCGTGTGCTTGACAGCGTTGTCTAAGATGATGACCAGAACCTGTTCGATCCGGTCCGGGTTGCTGAAAACACAGATAGGATGTTCCATGTCCGCTTCTGTGATGAAACGCACAGCCGTTTCCGCCGCCGCGTAGCTGAAGCTGTTCGATACGTTTTTGAATACCTCGCGCAAATCAAACAGTTTCTTTTGCATGGCTTCCGCGCTCGACTGCAAACGGGAAAGTTCCAAAAGGTCGTCCACCAGCCGGGAAAGCCGCAGCGCTTCCCGCACGATGTTGTTATAGAAGAGCGCTCTTTTCTCTTCGGTTTTCGCCATGCCATCCCGCAGAGTTTCACCGATTGCGCGTATGGAAGCGATGGGCGTGCGAAGCTCGTGGGATACGTTCGCCACGTAGTCCCGCCGGGTTTGCTCCAGCCGCTCCGATTCCGCGGCAAAGTGATTCATGGAACGGCCAAGCTCGCCAATCTCGCCTTTTTGGGATTCATCCGCGCGGACGGAGTAATCGCCTTGCGCCATTGCCTTAGCCACGTCGCGCATCTGGCGGATTGGAACCACAATCCTCCTCGTCGCGAAGTAAGCGGGTATCAGCATGATCAAGAAAGATATCAGCGTGCTGATAAATAATGTAAGATTCAATCCGTTTGCCGCGTCTTGCAATTCGTTCATAGCCTTGGTGAAGATGATAGCTCCTGTAACGGCAGTTTCGTTTTTAATGGGTACTCCTACGACTAAATATGAGCGGCTGTCAGTCGAATTCCGGATCCCGGAAACATCCGCGCCCGAGAGGATTGTCCTCAAATCAGCGGCGATTACCGGCGCGATTTCTTCGTCTGTCAAATCATAGCCGCCGTTCGCCGAACGCATGTTATGTTCCTCCTGTTTTAAATTCCGCGGCGGATTCATGACGGATTCGCCCTTCGCGTTGTAGATATGCAGGGACGCGCCCAAAAAGTTTTTATTATCGCGTTCTAAGAGCGGCCATACGCCGCGTCCGTATTCGCCGTTTTGCTGCATGTCCGCCATGATGTCGGCTATCGTGTGGGCGATAGGCCTCAATTCCTCCACCCGCATATTCATATACATCCGCTGGGTGACGAGTATATAGATCGCCGCTGTCAATATCCCCGCAAGCAGCACCGCGGAGAGCAGCAGCAGAACGATCCTGCGCAGAAGCACGCTGTTTCTCATGTCGTCGCCTCGAATTTATAACCTACGCCATAAATGCTGCGGACGCCCCAATGCTCGTTGTCCGGAAGCTTTTGGCGGATGCGTTTGATCTGGGTATCCACCACCCGGGTGTCGCCGTAATAATCATATCCCCACACATCGGACAAAAGCTGTTCACGGCTCCACACGCGCCCCGGAACGGAACAAAGTTTGTAAAGCAGTTCTACTTCTTTCGGCGTGCAGGGTACGATTTTCTCATCCACGCGCACCTCATAGCTGCTTATATTGATTTGAAGGCGTGGAAAATTCAGGATGGGTTCCTCTTCCCGGGGCTTTTCCCACACGCGCCGCAGCACAACCTTGATCCGCGCGACAACTTCTCTCGGGCTGAACGGCTTGACGATATAATCGTCCGCCCCAAGTTCCAGCCCGAGAATCCGGTCGATCTCCTCGCCTTTAGCCGTCAGCATGATGATGGGCGTGTCATGCTCTCTGCGAATCTCCCGGCATACGTCGATACCGTTTTTCTTGGGCATCATTAAATCGAGCACGATGAAATCCGGCTTTTCGGAAGCGAATTTGCCCAGCGCCTCCTCGCCGTCAAAGGCGGAAACGCAGCTAAAGCCTTCCGCCTCAATGTATTCTTGCAGTGTTTCGTGGATCATTCGCTGGTCGTCGCAGATTAAAATCTTTGTGGTGCTTGCCATGTCAACCGCCCCCGTCAATCGTACATTAACTGTAACCTATATTATAAGCACAAACCGTCGGCCTTTCAACGATTTTGCCGCAACCGATACATTCATTCACATTTGCGCCGCAATTCACCCGAATTATGCCTCTTCCCGCTCATCGCGCCCTGTTGCTCCATAATGCTGTCAAATTCGTTCCCTTTTCGCGCCACATTTAAGCGCTAAACTTGCGTCATCAACAAAAAAAGCGACGGCGCGGCGCGGGAAAGGGGGTGAGTCCCATGTAGAGATGAGAAAAGTAAGATATTAAATAGAACAGTAAAAAAAATTGTTGAAAGGAGATTAATTTATGCGAAAATCTATCGGAATGTTGATCGGCGTGTTTGCTCTCGTATTGCTCATAGGAAGCGCCGGCGCTGTCGTCATGGCGGCGTCAGCCGAAGGCTCGTCAAGCGCCGCTTCCGAATTGAGCGTGCCGGACGTTTCCGGCGCGACAGGCTCTGCGGCCGACGCGCGGGAGCAGGTGAAAAGGCATAAGGATCACTCCGGAGGGAAAAGCGACGCCCGTGTGGATGTGATTTCAGCAGCGGCGTCAGTGTTAGGCAAAACAGAGGAAGAAGTTAAGGAATCGGTCAAGACCAGCAAGGTAGGAGATTTGTTGGTTGAGGCGGGTAAGGTAGACGAATTCAAAGCGGCCTACCTTGCTGAGGCGAAATCAAAATTAGACGCGGCAGTTACGGTTGGCTCATTGACGCAGGAGCAAGCCGATGAAAAATACGCTGAAGCGAAAGACAAGATAGATGCCTACGACGGGACAATGCATCTCTGCGGCGGCGCGGATCACAGCAAATTTGGCGAGAAATTAAAAACAGCGGACAGTAGTGCGGACGCATAGACGCATAGCGAAAACAAGGGCAAGAATTGTTTCGTCAGGGGCGGAACGGTTCTTGCCCAATATTTTTTTGAGCTGCATAAGGTATATTCGCCGGCGCAGGGCGATTGTAAACTAAATAAGTAAAATAAGTTGACAATATGCAGGAGCATTGATATGATTGATTTATATATCGCTCCGGCGCTTGTCAGCTCAGCGATTAAACGCGGCGCGCTGCTCTTTTCCCGCCGTGCCGTCTCGTCCGGCAGAAACCTCGCCGTTTTGCGCCAACACTTATTCGGCGGAGCGGTGATTGCCGGAGTAATAATATTCCTGCGCAGCCATATCGCCGCGCTTAATGGCAGTGAAAACATGAAGCAATATGTGAGAGGCTTTTAATGAAGACGCTGAATACCGCCAATATGATGCTGTGCGCCCTGTTTGCCGCGTTGAGCGCCATATTGTCGCAAATATCTGTTCCAATAGGGCCTGTTCCTATCAATTTGACGCACATATCCGTTTTTCTCGCGGCCGGACTGTTGGGCGCGAGATACGGCGTCGTCAGCCAGGCAGTTTTTGTTTTTCTCGGCGCGGTCGGCGTGCCGGTGTTTTCGAAATTCTCCGGGGGGATCGGAACCATCTTGGGTCCCACAGGGGGATTTATCGCCGGATATATTGCGTGTGTTTTTTTAACGGGGCTTATCATCGACAGATATGGCAAATCTGTCAGGGTATTGTCGGCGGCGATGATTTGCGGCTTGCTCGCCACTTATTTGCCCGGTATACTGTGGTTCATGCACGTTGCGGGTACAGGCGCCGCCGAGGCGTTGTTTATCTGCGTCATTCCATTCCTGCCGGGCGACGCTTTAAAGATCGTCCTGAGCGTTATACTCGTGAAGCGCTTGAGTCCGCTGCTGCGGCAACAGGCTTGATAAATCTCGCGTCAGCGCGGTTCCGGAGGGGCCGAATCATTGATACGATTGCGGGCAGCGCGGATATGGCGAGGCTTTGGAAGCAGTATAAGGCGGACAATCCATACGCTGCCGATATGGACTTTCAGGCCGCTGTAGCCGCTTTGCGTAAGCTGGCAGAACGGAGCACAATTGAGAAAATTATGGAAAATCGGACGGAGCGAAACCTCGCCTGACTACAGGAAATCTCAAGTTTATACTTTAATGGAGTTTCGTTATGAAAGCAGCGTAGAACCCGGAAATATCGACTAAAACGAGATCGTCCAGTAAGAACGGATACCTTGAATTAGAAAGGTGTCTGTTCTTTTTTGTGGTCTTTAAGAGTTCTCGTAACACGGGCAGTGTTACCATTATGAATCTTAAGCATGAACAACAGCATGGATAACGCTGCCGCAGAGTGGGCATAACCCTCCGGTCGGGTCGCTGTCGCTTGCGCGCCTAACCCCGTTTGCGCAGCAAATGGTCGGTAGGCGCCACTTGATAATGGTCTCGCTCTATTTCTTGCCGTAGGCAGGAAATAGCTAAGCGAACCTTATGCGGCAGCTTTGCTACCGTAGAACTCTCCGGCTTTGCCTTTTTTACGCGGCTTCAGCCGCAATGTAAAAACGGACAGCAGAGGTAGCCGGCTAAGAGTTCACCGTGTGCGGGCGCTCCATTCGCTTCGCTCACTCCGCCGGAATGCCCGCAAGCCCGCCTCCGGGTTACGCCCGCCCTGCGACTACATGATTCGTTCCGCTTGGTGACGATACCCATCGTGAATGGCTATGCAAACATCGGCAGGGGGACTCTGTCATCTCCTCCGAAACCTGCCACCGCGCCTGACGAAAAAACTCGCCTCTTTGTTTCAGTGTCTACTTTCTGGAGCAATAAAACCCGACGTAATCTCATAAACCTCTCATCTTCGCCCGCTTATGGGCGAATCTTTGAACAGCAATTCAGCTAACTATTCCAAATCAAAACTCGTGAAAAACCCAAATAAAAGAGAGTGGATACAAAAGTCTGCTTTTTTATCCACTCTTCAAGTCACCAATTCTTGCCTGTTTAGGTATATATTTCCAGCGCCCGTTATCTTCAGAATTTCTAAAAGACGCGCATATTTGCTCATATACAGCTAAAAAGTATATTAC
>JAITPU010000008.1 GCA_031289235.1 Eubacteriales Family XIII. Incertae Sedis bacterium | reverse complement strand
ATAAAATCAATTGAAATACTATGGCTTACAAGATTTTTTAAGGAGGCTAAAAACATTTCCAATATTTCCGGTTTTTGACAGATCGGACTGCCCACCAAAACCTTTTGCTTGTCCATTTTTTTAGCCCCCGTTCTATCAGCACATTCACCCCGCCCGCAAGCAGAGCGTCGTCGATCACTGTAAATGACTTCTAATTTCAATTCATTTGCGCCGTTTTTAAAGCTCTACGCGCGGGATAACTGCACGGACGTCCCGGAAGTCAGCCTGAATCCCAAGTTCTCGCTGAATGAATACAGCCAAACTTCGTCGATACGGATTCTTTTTATCTTTTCCAGCGCATCCCTGTACGCGTCCATCTGTACGCGGTATCCTTCCGCGAAACGGCTCAACGCTTCTTCAGCGCTTTCTCCGGGCGATCTGGGCGGCCGGCCGGACTTGTAATCCAGCAGAACGAACCTGCTCCCTTCCGAAAAATAGCAGTCTATGACGCCCTGTATCAGGATTTCCTCGCCGTCTTGCTCGCGCATGACGACAAACGGAGTTTCCTTATATATCATTTCCGCTTCCGCGGCCCGCGCGCCTATATCCGAAAGCAGAAAAGCCCGCAGTTTATCCGCGTCCACCGCGCGGACTTCGTCTCCGCGCAGCAAGCCTCTGCGCGCGAGGCCTGTTAGAAACTCCGGCAGCCATTCCGGTTCTTCCAGATGAAGCCTCGCTTCCCTGAAATCCAGCAATTCCATGACGCGGTGCAGGATTGTTCCCCTCTCCGCCGGGGAGAACTTTCTGCCCGCGCCGATGTCATTACCGATGAAAGCGGGCGTCATCAGGCGGTCATGAGACGGGCGGGAAGCGTACAGCGCGCTTTTTCCGGCCATTCCCGCGAAACTCCCGCCGAGTTCCGAAACCGCGTACTTCGATTTCAGCGCCAACGCGCTCCGGTTCGGATAGACGAAAGAAAGCCGCCTGTCTATTTCCGCCGCGGCGTCCTTTTCATCAGCCGCGCCCGCGCATATTTCGTCAAACAGGCGCCGCGCCTTCTCACTCTGCCGATTCACCCGGCGCTCGCCTGCTGCGATATCCTCCCGGGAACGCTCGTACGCGCGGATGTCCGTCTTTTCCAGCATCGGCAGCAGAAATTCCAGATAGGAGGACGCCTCTTTAACGGCCGGCCCTCCTTCGCGAAACCCGGCAAGCCCGCCTTTCGCGCTTCCCAGCAAAATCAGCCTGTCCATCGCTCTCGTGAAAGCCACATACAGAACTCGTATCTCCTCGGCCATTTCTTCCCTGTGCTTTCTGCGCGTGATGACGTTTTGCAGCAGGGTTTTCTTATACAGGTTATTTTCCGGATCCCGCCACCGCAGCGCGACGCCGATATCCTTATGTATTTTCACAAGAGAATCCTTCTCCGCGACGAACCTGTTTCCCAAGCCCGCTACCATCACGACGGGAAATTCCAACCCCTTGCTCTTATGGATGGTCATGACGTGCACCACATCCTCGCCTTCGCCGATCACGCTCACCTGACCGATATCCACTCTTTTCCTGATGTTTTCCATATAGGTGATAAAACCAAACAGCCCCTTCATCTGTCCTGTCTGAAAAGCCCCGGCCCGTTCCGCCAGCGCCCGCAGGTTTGCCTGCCGCTGCGCGCCGCCGGGAAGCGCGCCGGTATAGAGGTAATACCCCGTGTCCTTCATCAGCATCCAAAGGAATTCGTCCAGCGGCATAAACGCGGATTTTTCCCGCCATTCACCTATACGCCTGATAAATTTTTGACATTTATCAGCGAGTTTCGCGCGGCCCGCCTCACCGCCCGCCGCCAGACGAAACAGCGCCTCGTGCCAGGCGCCGTCCCGCTTTGACATCCTGATTTCTATCAGTTCTTCGGTTCTGAATCCGAAGATGGGAGAATACATCACAGAGAGCAGCGGAACGTCCTGCCGCCTGTTGTCGATGACCCGCAGCAGGTTTAGAAAGGTCTCGATCTCAACGGTGTCGAAATAGCCTTCTCCCGCGCTTACGAAAACCGGGATTCCCTCCTCGGACAGCACCCTGTAAAAAGGCTCCGCCATGTTTTTCGCGCTGCGGAAGAGGATCACTATATCGCGAAATGAGATATCGCGCTCTTTCCCGGCCTTCGCGTCGAAGATCTTCTTTTTTTCGCCGTACATAAGATCCCGTATGATTTCCGCCGCGACTTTTGCTTCCGCCTCGGCTTTCTCCATCTCCAAGACCGCTTGCGCGCCGTCGCCGCCGGACTCTTCTTCAACAGGCGGATCCGGATTCAAACTCGAACCGTCAGGCTCTGCCTCCCGCGTTTCCGCCGCGCCGCCTCTGATCACATAAAGCTCCACGGGACGATCCCACGCTTCCTCTCCGGGAACTCGCGCACCTTTTCTCAATTCGGCGCGTTCGTCGTAATCGACGCCTCCGGCGGATCCTTTCATGAGTTCCCGGAAAACATCGTTGACCGCGCGTATCACAGGAGTTTTGCTCCTGTAATTCCGGTTCATATCGACGCAAAGATTGCCGCTCTCGCGGTCTCTGCCGTAAGACTCGTACTTGCGTATGAAAATCTCCGGTTCCGCGAGCCGGAATTTATATATGCTCTGTTTCGCGTCGCCCACTGTGAACAGGCTGTTCCCCCCGTTGATTTTGCCGATCAGGGTTTCCTGCATTATGTTGCTGTCCTGATATTCGTCTATGAAAATATATTTGAATTTCTTCCGGAATTCTGCGGCGGCTTCTTCGTCCGAAAGTATCCGCAACGCGTAATGTTCGGCATCGCTGAAGTCCATGAGCTTTTTATCGGTCTTTTTCTTCGTGAAAAGCCGGTGGAAATCCATCACGAGATCATACAGATAACCCGCGTACCACACCGTTTCATTTATATCACGCGCGCAGGCGTCCAAAGACTGCCGGCCGTAACGATTCCGCACATTTTCTTTTATGACGCGCTTCACGTCGTTCCGCAGCCGTTTCACTCCGTCTTCAATTTCCCGATAGGCTTCTTTCTCTCCATCTTTTTTCGGTGTTTTCCATTTCACGAATTCAAATCCGTTCAGTTTCGCCAGAAAATCTTCAAACTCTTCCCGCTCTAAGCTTTCCCGCAGTTCCCGCAGATTAAGCGCGTCCGCTGCGCAAAAATCAAGGCAGGAGAAAACTCCCGCCCGCTCTAACATCCTCTTTAAATGCAGCGCGCCGGTTTCCGCGCGTTCCAGCTCGGCGCGCGTATCCTCCCTGATTTCTACCATGACGGCCCCGCCAAGAAGCTCATCCCTGCCGGCGGCCAAGAGCAACGTCTTTTCCCGCAGCCACTCAAACGCGTCGGGACGGATGCGCACCGCGTCATACACGCTGAACAGAACCTTCTCTTTGAGCGCTTCCTCGTTTCTGTCTGAGGAATAAGCCCTCAAAAATTTTGTAAACGCGCTGTAATCCTCCTCAAAACGCCGGGCAAACAGCTCTTCCGCGGCTTCGTTTCTGAGAATGGCCAGTTGGCCCTCGTCGCAGACGCGAAAGCCCGGCTCCAAATCTATACTGTAATAGCGCCTTCGGATGACGTCCAGTGCGAAAGCGTGAAATGTGCTGATATTAGCCTGGTAAATCCCCGCAAGCTGTTTGCGCAGAAAGGGGTCGTCACGGCCGGAAAGCTCCCCTGAAACGGCTTCCGCGATTCTCTGGCGCATCTCCGCCGCCGCCGCGTTCGTGAAGGTGAGTATGAGCATTTCATTCAGGGATACCCGCTGCTTCACAATAAGCCGCCGTATGCGCTCGACCAGCACGGCTGTCTTGCCTGATCCCGCCGCCGCCGACACCAAAATATTCTTTGCGTCCGATTCGATAACCAGCCGCTGCGTCT
>JAITPU010000074.1 GCA_031289235.1 Eubacteriales Family XIII. Incertae Sedis bacterium | reverse complement strand
CTTAGGCTTACAGGGGAATTTCAGCAGACATACTACGAAGCGATCACCGCGCACACCGCAATCGTAGCGCTCAGATATATGCCCCTTGCCGTAGAGCAACAGCAAAATACCGACCCGAGAACCATTGGCGGTATGTTCTATGAGTATGGCGACGGGATAAAAGATATATCGTTTGACGACGTCATGCTCATTATCATGGATAGCCTTTTTGCCATCGTAAACAACGATTCCATTGATCTCGACAAAGCGCAGATTGATGCGCTCATGGATGCGTTTATCACAGAACTGCCCAAGGCTCTTACTCGGATCCTAAAGCAAGATTTTTCACTGACAGCAGCATGATTCTGATATATTTCATGACGCACATCTTGAACTTTTAAGGTGCATGGCTGAAAATCAAGTGGCAAGTTTGAGTCATTAATTATAAATAAGGACGTTTTCCGTGTTTATTTTGAATTCGCGCGGACAGCCGCGCTGATGCGCTCCCGTACCTTTTTCTCGCCCATGGTCCTTTGAATTTCCCAAAGATCCGGCGAATTCACGCGTCCTGTCAAAGCGACGCGGATTACGGCGCTTACATCGCCCACATGCCCCTTGTATTGGCCGGGATTTTTTTTATATTCTCCGGGTTTCGCCGCGTAGCCGTTCGCGGAAGCAATGGATCTTATCCGTTCAAACCAAACTGACCGATCGTCGGAATGCTTATATCCCGCCAAATATTCCGAAAGCAAAACAGAGATATCTTCCGGCGGAACGCTCTCGGGATAAGGGTCTTTTATTTCGAAGAGACGATCATAAAAATAACCGACGTGATTGATTATCTGTGCGCCGTAGGATAAATCTTTACGCGGCTTGGGAGCCGACCTTCCGATATCCAATATCATCGTAAGATAATCAATATCATATTCGAGAACCGCGGCGATTTCCGGGCGCTCCGCTTTGGCCCAAGCGATGATGAAACGGCTGAGTTCCGAAGCGGGAATCTTTGACAGCGCTTCTTTGCTCACGTCCCGCAGTTTGTCCAGATCAAACAGTATACCGGAACGGCTCATTTTTTCAATGGTAAAGGTAAAGTCCGTTATGGGGCGCAGCGGATTTTCGAGCCGCCATTCTTCGAAATTTGAATTTATGATTGTGAGCAGGTATTCACGGATCGCGAGGGGATGGTAGCCCTCCGAACGGTAATAGCCGAGAGACAACTCAGGGTCTTTGCGTTTTGAAAGCTTGCGCTTTGTTTCGCCTTCCATCTTCATCAGCAGACTGGTATGACAGTATACCGGCGCTTCCCAGCCCATCGCGCTGAAAAGAGCGATGTGTATAGGCAAGGAAGAAAGCCATTCTTCGCCGCGGACCACGTGGGTAACGCGCATAAGATGGTCGTCCGCTGCGTGGGCGAAATGATAAGTAGGCATACCGTCGGCTTTCAGCAGCACGATGTCGGATTTATTTTCCGGCATGGAGAGAAGGCCGCGGATACCGTCTTCTACGGATATGTAATGTTCAGAAGTGCTGTCCGCGCGAAAACGGACGACGTAAGGCTCATTTTTCGTTATGCGATCCCGCACTTCCCCGAGGGACAGGTCGCGGTGTTTCGCCCATTCGCCGTATATTCCCGGAGTGAGCTTCCGTTCTTCTTGCGTAAGGCGGATGTGGCTTATTTCCTCTTCGCTCAAAAAACAAGGATAGGCTTTGCCTTCTTCAACCAGTTTTTTTGCTATGCAAAGATAAATATCTTTTCTCCGGCTTTGGAAATACGGGCCGTAATTTCCGGTTTCGCCGCCGATCGCGACGCCTTCATCAAAATGAATCTCGTAATAGGCCAGAGAGTCGACGAGAGTTTCCGCGGCGCCTTCCATCTCGCGCTTCCTGTCGGTATCCTCAATGCGCAGAAAGAATACGCCTCCGCTCTGATGGGCCATCCGCTCGTTCGCGAACGCCATATACAGATTGCCGAGATGGATGAAACCCGTCGGGCTGGGTCCGAGCCTGGTCACGCAGGCGCCGGCGGGGATAGCGCGTTCCGGATAGCGCAGTTCATAATCTTCCGGGATTTTCGTTATGTCAGGGAAGAGCAATTTCGCCAATTCCGCGTGGTCTGTTCCGGCTTTCATTTAATTATTACCCCGGTACTTAATATGGTAGAAACAAAAAAAGTCGCGGCGGTCTTTTTTCCGCCGGGCTTTGTTGGCAGAACCAAACAAAATTAGTATATCATAAGTTTTGATGTTTTGCGGGAAAAACGTCAAAATTTTGTTTATCCAAACATGTGTTCTGCCGCTGGCTTATAGTCCGCGCGGCGGTGGGCAAAGCCTCTGCCTCTCAGATATCCGTTCAACAATTTGAATGCGCTTGCGGGTTTCAATTTTGTACGGAGCCAAAATTTAATATAATTGAATGAATATAGTGAAAATAAGCGTTATGTGATATACTGAATATCATGAATGGCGAATATAATCGCGATAAAATCGCGGCGGAACTGCGAAAAATCCTCTCTCGCGGCACACTCGTCCGTGACGTTTCTATGGCCGGATATACATCTTTCAGAGCAGGAGGGAAGGCGGATCTGCTGGCCGAACCCGCGAGCTGTGGCGAACTGACCGCCTGCGCCGGCTTTTTAGAAAAATCCGGCGCGCCTTGGATGATTATCGGAAACGGTTCCAATCTTTTGGTGCGGGATGGAGGTTTTCGTGGCGTTATAGTGCGTCTGGGCGCAATGTTTTCCGCGATGGAAATCAGAGAAAACGCGCTTTACGCTCAGGCGGGGACCCTGCTCTCCATGGCCGCCGAAGCGGCTGCCGAGGCTTCTCTTTCAGGATTGGAATTCGCGTGCGGGATACCGGGAAGCGTCGGCGGCGCGGTTTTCATGAACGCCGGGGCGTATGGCAGGGAGATCAGAGATATCTTAGCGTCGGTTACTTTGCTGTCGGAGAGGAACGGATATGCGGAAAAAACGTCGGATGATATTGATTCTCTGGAGTTTTCTTATCGCGGCAGCATATTCCAAAAAAACAGGGATATCGTCGTTGGCGCCGCGTTTTTTCTGAAAAAAGATGATCCACGCGCTATCAGAGAGCGTATGAGGGGATTTGTGAGAGAGAGAAATGAAAAACAGCCCGTGAATATGCCCAGCGCAGGCAGCGCGTTCAAACGTCCGGAAGGCGCGTTCGCGGGGCGTCTGATCAGAGAAGCCGGGCTTCAGGGGCTGGTATGCGGCGGCGCGCAGGTTTCGACGCTGCACGCCGGGTTTATCGTAAACACGGGAGGCGCGAAAGCAGCGGATATCATAAGCCTGATCGGCGCTGTGCGGCAATCTGTGCTGGAACGCTTTGGAATATTGCTCGAGCCGGAGGTGCGCATTGTCGGAGAGGATTTGCCCGCGAAGGCTCGCGCGGCTGAAAACGGGCGGGGAGAGCTGAATGGAACGTAAGGCGGAAAATATCGGATACCGCATGAAATTCGACCTGCATACCCACACTGTTTTCTCTCACGGAACGGGTACAATAGAGGAAAATCTGCTGGCGGCAAGGGCGAAGGGTGTCATGCGCGTCGGAATAACGGATCACGGCCCGGGCCATCTGTTTTTCGGGATAAAGCGGAAAGATATTCCTGTTATGCGCCGGGAGATCGACAGACTGAAAGATATCTATCCGGATATGGATGTGCTGCTCGGCGTGGAAGCGAACATCATAAATAAATCGGGGTGGCTGGACGTGCAGGCCAGCGAATTTTCGCTCTTCGACTATGTGATCGCCGGGTATCATTACGGTGTCGCGGGTGTAAATCCGCTGCGGTCGGCGCTGATTCACGGCGGGAATCTGATATCCCGCAAAGCGGGCGGATGTTCGAAGCAGCAGATGATCCGTAATACGGAACTGGTGCTTAGCGCGATACATTCCAACGACATTAAAATCCTGACGCATCCCGGCGACAAAGCTCCGGTCGATATGCTTGAGGTCGCGGCGGTCTGCGCTCAAAAAGGAACGTGGATCGAGATCAACACGTGGCATAAAAATCTGACGGAAAATGATCTGAAAACGATGGCGCTGACGGACGTGAAATTCGTAATAAGCAGCGACGCTCATTCGCCGGACAGGGTGGGGGATTTCATTCCGGCTTTAAAACTGGCGCTTGCTTCCGGCCTAGAGCTTTCCAGGATAGTGAATTTGGAGATGTAAAAATATGGAAATTATTGTGGTGACCGGCATGTCGGGGGCCGGGAAAAGCGGCGCGATCAATTGTTTTGAAGACATCGGATATTATTGCATCGATAACCTTCCGCCTTTGCTGATCCAGAATTTCGTAGACCTGATCCGCCGCAGCAAATGGGAAATGGAGAGGGCGGTGTTCGTCATTGACATCCGGGGCGGCGGATTTTTCGGCGACCTGAGAGACAGCCTGAACGGACTTAGCGAGGCGAAGCTGGATTATAAGATTCTGTTTCTGGACGCGTCTGATAAGGTTCTGCTGCGCAGATTCAGCGAAACGCGCCGGAATCATCCCTTTGGAGGGAAGTTGACGAATCTGGAAGCGATCCGGATGGAACGGGAAAAGCTTTCAGAGATGAAAAAAGCCGCCGATTTCGTTATCAACACGTCGAATCTGAAACCTGCGGAGACTAACGAGAAGATAAGGGAATTATTTTTCGCCGGCGAGAAGGCGGACGATTTCAAGATCAACGTAGTGTCGTTCGGCTTCAAATACGGAATGCCTGCGGAAGCGGACATGGTTTTCGATCTGCGTTTCATATCCAATCCTTTTTATGTGTCCGGACTTAAACATCTGACCGGAAACAGCGAAACAGTGCGGGAATACGTAATGAAATGGCCGGAAAGCTCTTTTTTCAGGGATACGGTTCTGGCGTTGGTGGAAAGGATAAGCCCCTGTTATGTGCGGGAAGGGAAATATCACTTGAATATCGCGTTTGGCTGCACCGGCGGCCAGCATCGCTCTGTTTCCATGGCGCACGCATTTTTCAGTGAATTATCGGAAAAAGGTTATAATGTCACGCTTATCCACAGAGATCTGTGACAGTATTGCTTCGATGACGACCGGCCCCCGCCGATGGGCAATATAGTTACGATTATTGCGGAAATAAAGAGATAAGAAAAAGGGATTTGATATGGAAAAGTTGATTATCACCGCGGCGATTTGCGGAGCCGAGGTCACAAAGAAAAACAATCCGGCGGTTCCATATACGATTGATGAGATAGTGCGCGAGGCAGAGTCAGCTTGTGCGGCCGGCGCTTCCGTCATCCACCTGCACGTCCGGGAAGACGACGGGACGCCAACTCAAAGCAGGGAGCGTTTTCAGGAATGTATGGACGCTATTCGCAAAGTCTGCCCCGAAGTCATCTTACAGCCGTCAACCGGAGGCGCGGTAGGCATGACCGATTTGGAACGCCTGCAATCCACGGAGGTTACGCCCGCTCCCGAATTTGCCACGCTGGACTGCGGAACGCTTAATTTCGGCGGCGATGAAATATTCGTGAACACGGACAACACCATATTCAATTTCGCGGCTGTCATGAAAGAGCGCGGCGTCAAACCCGAACTGGAAGTATTCGATAAGGGGATGATAGACATAGCTCTCAGGGTAGACAGAAAGGGATTGCTCCTCCACCCGTTGCATTTTGATTTCGTCATGGGCGTGCAGATAGCAGCGACCGTGCGCGATCTGGCCTTTATGGCGGGCAGCGTTCCGCCGGGTTCCACATGGACGGCGGCCGGCATCGGAAAATCGGAATTTGATATGGCGGCGGCGGCTATCATTATGGGAGGGCATGTCAGGGTAGGTTTTGAGGACAATCTTTACTTAGAAAAAGGCGTATTGGCTGCGAGCAACGGTGAGTTGGTCGAAAAGGCGGTGAAAATAGCAAAACTTCTGGGGCGTGAAATCGCCTCGCCGGCGGAATCCAGACGTATTTTGAGCATTTCGGGCGCGCGGGCCGCAGAATAACGATCTTTGAGGGAGGATATCCGATCAAAGGTATGTTACGGGGCTTTCCGCAGAGCGCCGGATAATATCAATGCCGCGCATGAGCGCGTAGCGGATGCCCCGCTTCACGCCTTATCGACGCCTGCCTTATAAATAGTGGTACTGCCGTCACTGGGAGACATATTCCGCGCCGCGGGCAGGCAGAACATTCAGCGAGGAGAGATTGAGACGCAAATACTGATAGCCATCTTCCTCGTAGGACTCCAGAACTCCTATAGCCTCTACCCAGTCGTTGGCATTGGGATATGCGCCCGAACACGTTACCTCAAATCCGGCGTTCGCGTCGATTCCGCAGCATCCGGGACCGTATCGAATGACAGAGTAGTATTTCAATCCGGTTTCGGGAACTTCGTATACATCAAAGATGCCCTCATATTTGATGATTTTCCCCAAGTAGTCCTCGGCGTTGTAGTAGATATCATTCGTTTGAGCGATGAACAGCTTTTCTTTGATTTCGACCACATCGCCGGACGCGGCAACAGATACTTCGCTGTCAATAGCGCTGCCGTCGCCATGCTCAGGCGACGGTATGCCGACGCTATCGCTCTCGGATGATATTACGCCGGAGTTTGTGCTGTTCAGCAGATTTACGGTCTGTGTGCCATTGTTGTTTTTTGGCGGCAGATTCGCGGAAGGCTTGTTGCTGCAGCCCGTCAGCATTGCTGACAAGACAAGGCTTGCTGTTATTAACGCACATATCTTTTTCATTAATCAACCTCTCCTTATTGTGACGGTTCCGCGCGTTTTCGTGATTATGCGAGACTGTGAGATGAATTTTGCCGCCCAAAACAGCAGGAACGCGATGATATTGATGATGACGACACTTGCTCCTGTCGGCGTGGCGTATAGATATGAGCCGATAACACCGATAAAGAAGCATATCACCGAAACGAACGCCGAACAGACGGTTACGGTTTTGAATTTTTTACATACCCTCATTGAGGTCAGCGCGGGAAAGATAATAAGACTGGAGATAAGCAGCGCACCCATCATCCTCATGCCAAGCACGATCGTAATCGCCGTCAGGAAGGCGATCAGCATATTGTACAGCCCGGTTTTTGTGCCGGTGGCCTGTGCGAAAGTTTCGTCAAACGTGACCGCGAAAATTTTATTGTAGAACAGCACAAACAGCGTCAGCACCACAATTGCAAGCGTGATACTCAGGTTCACATCGTCTTTGCTCATCGCCAGAATACTGCCGAACATGTAATTGCACACATCCGTGTTCATCCCTGTCGTCTGTGATATGACCACCACGCCAATCGCCAGCGAACCCGTGGAGATCAGCGCAATCGCGGCGTCGCCCTTTATCTTGCTGTTCTCGCTGATGCGGAGCAAGAGGAATGCCGCCAGCACCACGATCGGTATGGAAACCGTCAAAGGAGCGGCGTTCATTGCCGTGGCAAGCGCCAATGTCCCGAAGCCCACATGGGAAAGCCCGTCGCCGATCATGGAGTAACGTTTCAGCACAAGGCTTACACCCAACAAAGCCGCGCAGAGCGAAACGAGCAACCCGACAATAACCGCGCGGACGAGAAAGGTGTACGAGAACATTTCTATCAGAATGTTAATCACCACGCTCACCTCTCCAAAACCCGGCTCCTGCACCGGAGCGCACATAATCCGCTGTTTCTCCGAAAAACACTTGCGTGTTCTTCAGATGAAGGATGCGCCCGGCATATTTCACCGCGCTTTGGATATCGTGTGAAACCATCACTATGGTAATCCCTGTTTCGCGGTTAATCTTGTCAATGGTGCGGTATAAATCCTGTGTTGCCACAGGGTCAAGTCCGGCTACAGGCTCGTCGAGGAGCAGCATTTTCTGAGTCGCGCAGAGCGCCCGCGCCAACAGCACCCTCTGCTGTTGGCCGCCGGACAACTCCCTGTAGCACTTGTTTTTCAGCCTGTCGATACCAAGGCGCGCCAAATTTTCGTCCGCCGTCACCTTGTCAGCCTTCGAGTAGAAAGGCCGGATGCCGCGACGAGCGCCCCGCCCGGAAAG
>JAITPU010000051.1 GCA_031289235.1 Eubacteriales Family XIII. Incertae Sedis bacterium | reverse complement strand
GAAACCATGGGCTGCCAGATGAACGAGCGGGATTCGGAGACCATCGCGGGGCTGCTTTCCGAAATGGGTTATGTTCCCGCCGCGGGCAGGCGGGATGCCGCTGTCGTCGTCGTGAATACGTGCAGCGTCAGGGACAACGCGGACAAGCGGTTTTTCGGCGTTCTCGGACAGCTCAAAAAGTTAAAGGAAGAAAAACCTGAAGTGATTGTGGCCGTGTGCGGCTGCATGATGCAGCGGCAGAGCGTTGTGGACGCCGTGAAAAAAAAATACGGCTGGGTGGACATAGTGTTCGGCGTTCATAACCTGCACAGATTTCCGGAGCTGCTGAAAAACGCCGCGCTGGAAAAGGCGAAGTCCGTGGAAGTGTGGGGAGAGGGCGGCGAGATCGCGGAAGGGCTGCCCGCGCGCAGAAAATACCTTTTTAAAGCCTATATCAGCGTCATGTACGGCTGCGATAATTTCTGCACCTATTGCGTCGTGCCTTATACGAGGGGGCGGGAAAGAAGCCGGCGGCCCGTGGAAATCATGGATGAGGCGCGGGAACTGGCGCGGAGCGGCGTAAAGGAGATAACCCTGCTTGGGCAGAACGTGAATTCTTACGCGGGACGCGAACCGCGCGGCTGCGGAAGCGGAGAAGCGGCGGAAAGAACGGATGACGGCCGGGATTGCCGTGAATGGCGAAAGGTGGACTTTTCCGAGCTGATTTACCGGTTGAACGGGATTGACGGCATAGAGAGGATACGTTTTATGACGTCTCATCCCAAGGATCTGTCGGACCGTCTCATGGCGGCCTACCGCGACTGCGGCAAGCTCTGCGGCGCCATCCATCTGCCGGTGCAGTCCGGCAGCGACCGCGTGCTCGCACGCATGAACCGCAAATACACGAGAGAAGAATATTTCGCGTTGGTCGGGAAGTTGCGGGATATCTTGCCGGACATCGCGATCACCACAGATATCATGACGGGATTTCCGGGGGAAACGGAAGAGGATTTTGCCGCGACCATGGATCTGGTCGAGCGGGTGCGCTTTGATTCCGCTTTTACCTTCCTGTATTCTGTCCGCGAGGGGACGCCCGCCGCCGGATACGCGGATCAGGTGCCGGAGGATGTTAAACACACGCGTTTTAACCGGCTGACGGACAGGCTTAACGCGATCTCCGCCGAGAAAAACGGCGCCTATAAGGGCCGCGTCGAGAAGGTGCTGGCAGAAGGTCCGAGCAAAACCTGCGCCGGAGTCATGGCGGGAAGGACCGGATCCGGCAAGGTAGTTAATTTTCCCGGATCAGAGGAGATGGGCGGGGAAATGGCGGATATTCTCATCACGGAAACGCGGACCTTCAGCCTGTATGGTGAAATCGTAAAGCGGCAACGTTGAAATACGCGCGGCCTCGGCCGCCGTTAAAAGGTTTATTATATAACATATATGAATTACCCAGCATTATTCAGTTTGGCGAATTTAATAACTGTTCTTTCAGTGGTCAACCTGATCATCGCGCTGACGATCATCTTTCTCGAAAGAAAAGACCCGTCCGCTACTTTGGCGTGGATCATGATTCTGTTCCTCGTGCCCGTGGCGGGCATAATCTTTTATTTTTTGTTTTCGCAGAACATCGCCCGCCAGCGCATCTTCCGGCTGACGAAATATGAGAAGTCGGTTATCGACCAGGCGCTCAGCTGGCAGATTCAGGATATGCAAAACGGTGAATTCGTGTTTGTAAATTCCGAGGCGGAAAAGTGGCGGAGTATGATCCGGCTCCATCAAAACTACGCGAAATCGTTTCTGACGCAGGATAACAAGATTGAGATGCTGACGAACGGGAATCAGATGCTTGACGCGCTTCTGCGCGATATCGGGGAAGCGAAATACGTAGTCAGTGTCGAGTATTATATCGTAAAAAACGACAGCGCAGGGCGGGCGCTTCTCGACGCTCTAACAGCTAAAGCTGCGGAAGGTGTGGAAGTGCGCCTGCTTATGGACGCTATGGGCAGCCGTCAGTTCTCCGATCGGCATCTGGAGCCGTTCAAACAGGCGGGAGGCAAGTTCGCGTTTTTCTTTCCGATCAGAGTGAAGCTTTTCAAGCTGAAGATTTTCAGCCTGAAGTTTAATTACAGGAATCACCGAAAACTGGTGGTAATAGACAACAGGATCGGTTATCTCGGGGGGTTCAACATTGGCAAGGAATATTTGGGTAATATGAAAAAAATTGGGTATTGGAGGGATACTCATTTGCGGCTGAGGGGAAGCTGCGTCCAGGATATGAACGCCCGTTTCATCTTGGACTGGCGTTTTGCCTCAAAAGAAAAAATAGTCATTTCGCAGGCCTATTACAGCGAACCGGAGCAGGCGGGCGTCACGGGCGTGCAGATCGTCGCTTCCGGTCCGGATTCGTCACGGGAAGAGGTCAAGCACGGCTACCTGAAAATGATATCTTCCGCGAGAAAAAACATCTATATCCAGACGCCCTACTTCGTCCCGGACGCCAGCATACTGGATTCGCTGAAAATGGCGGCGCTTTCCGGGGTTGACGTGCGCGTCATGATTCCCTGCAAGCCTGATCATATGTTCGTGTACTGGGCGACCTATTTCTACTCGGCGGTGCTTTTAAAAGCGGGGGCGAAGATTTACGTATATGACAACGGATTCCTGCACGCGAAAACCATGGCTGTGGACGGGGAGGTGGCGTCCATCGGATCCGCGAATTTCGATATCCGCAGCTTCCGTCTGAACTTTGAAGCCAACGCGTTTGTTTATGACGCGGACGAAGCCGGCAAGCTGGAATCAAGTTTCAAAGCGGATATAGCTCACTGCCATGAACTGACCGAAGAGCTTTACCGCAGCCGTTCGCTGCTGATCAAATTCAAAGAAGGGGTGGCGCGGCTGCTTTCAAATCTGCTTTAAGCAGTCGCAGCTTGAGAATAACGCCTGGCCTGTCCGCCGGTATTTTCGCTTTTAATCTTCGGATAAAACGACGAGGAGCTTGCCGGATTTTACGCTGATAAGGACTTCTTCGCCGGCAAATTCGTTGCTGACGCCGAGGGGAAAGCTGTGATCCAGAACCGCGTCGCACAGGTTATATTTTGCGCCTTCGACGCTGACGCCGAAACAGCGTTCGGAATAGGCGAACAGGGAAAAATAGCGAGGTATTTCACGGCCGGACTTCTCGCCGCCGCAGCCGCCGCGCGAAAGAGTGAGCGCCGCGCGGATCATCGTCGCCCTGTTTTTTCCGTCCGAGATCCATATGCTGCCGCCCTGATCTATGCAGAAGGACATGGCCTGCATGTTTGCGATGGTGTGATCCAGCCGCCCGCCGACGCCTCCGGCGATGACGAACTCGCGGAGACCCTTTTCAATTCCGTGCCTGAGACACAGCATTGTGTCCGTATCGTCCTTTTCCCCGGAGAGGCGCAGAGTGCGGCAGCCCGCCGGAATCTCGCCGAAGAACGAATCGAAATCGCCGATGACGATATCCGGGATGATTTTTTCCGCGGCCGCTTTCGCGAATCCCCCGTCGGCGCATATTATATAATCGTCCGGGCGGATTGAAACTGAAGAAAGGATCGGCGATTCCGCGCGAGACGCGTAAGATGTTATTATGACGCATCGTTTCATATTTACAGCGCACACGCCTCCAGCTCTGCATACCTTTGAATAATAACCATTTTTGGCGGAGCAATAAATGTTCACTCCGGCTGATGGTCGATATACTTTACTTTATATTCCTCGAAACTGATGATGCCTGTTTCTTTCATCTTTGCGGCGTGTTCGGCCCCGATATACCGTATATGCCACGGCTCGCTCACGTAACCTGTGATCTCCCGATTTTTTTCTGTATATCTGACTATAAACCCAAACAGATGCGCGTTTTTTGATACCCATTCAGCTTGTTCTGTACCGACAAAATCTCTGAGATTGCCGCTTCCGGGGATGTTTAAATCAATGGCCAGCCCCGTTTGATGTTCGCTGAATCCGGGTCTCGCGCTGTAGGTGTCCGCGCCTCCCGGATCTGTCGCCTTATAATTTGTATACAATTGATTTTGATAATCGTATGATCTGTATCCTGACTGCGGGATAAAGATGACGCCGTCACGGGCCGCCGCTTCAGCCATCCTCCGATAGGCTTCCGCTGCGTCCTTCCTCGCGCTGACGCCTGACGGCAGAGCCGCCATGTCATCGGGGATAAAAGAAGACGAGAGGCGATTGCGTTTGTTTACGACGACGTATAAATCGTTTGGATTGGAAATATCTGTTATGTCTGTATAAAATTCCCCGTCAAGCCCCGCGTTTACACGCCAGACGACTTCATCCGGCGGCATTTCAGGATTTAGTGACTGATATCGTGTGTAGCCTTCTCTGTTTGCGGATTCATAATAGTAACAGTCTTGAAACGAGGAAAGGGGAGTTTCCTGTTTCGTTCTGAGCGAGGCGGAAGTAGGCGGAACACTGCTGCCGGCGATCTTATTCACCTTGTCCGCGATATCCTTGTTTATCGTCCTTTTGGGCGAGCTTGCGGCCTTTGACGCGGCGTCTCCGTCCGCGGCTTCGTCGGATGTAAACAGACAACCCGCGAGTCTGATTCCGAAAAAAATGAGTATTGCGGAAAAAAGCAAGATGGCGGCCGGAAAGAATTTCCCCCGCGACCTTTGTTTAAAACGCGGATTTTTTTTATTCATAGCCGCAAAACTCCCATTCGCCGTTTTCGAGCCTGTCGATTATCGCGACGACCGCCTCGGATTCCATCCGTTCCGCGCCCTCGCGCAAATCGGCATACGGACGGTTTAGGCGGCAGTCGTCCAAATACATTTTCGTGGCGGACACCATCCTTTCATCGTTTGATTATTATACCCCGCCCACCCTGATACTGCAATCAAAATCGCAGGGAGCCGGATTCAAAGATTTGATCAAAAGCATTATTTTTTATTCCTCCAAAACCTTGGTTATCCGATAGTTTTTTAAAAAACAATGTAACATTTAATAACGCCTGCTTTACACAAGAAATTTACAGTGTTATTCTATTATTTAAAGGCAGGGGACGTCAAGTCTCAAAAATTTTAATAAAATTTACAGGAGGGAAAACGATGTTTGATTTCACGACAGTTCTCAAAGAAAATCCCGATGGCGTTTTGGCGACGCAGGACGGAGCGAAGGTGCGGACGCGAGTGTTCAAGTACCTGTTCGCGGACGGCAACAAGATATATTTCTGCACCAGCAGCCAAAAGCCGGTCTACGACCAACTGAAAGCCAACCCTAACGTGTCGTTCTGCACCTACCCGAAGGACTTCACACTGGTTTTGTCGGTGTGCGGCAAGGTGATTTTTACGGAGGACGCAGCGCTGAAAAAGCGCGCTTTGGACGAAAACTCCACGATCAAGGGGGTTTATGAAACGCCTGACAACCCGATTTTCAAATTATTCTACATCGACGCGGAAGAAGTGGAAACCTTCAGTTTCGCGGACGGACTGAAAAGCTACACGTTGTAAACAAGCGATTACAGTTCAAGAGTTTTGCCGTAAGCAGACAGAGGGGTCTCTGTTTTCCCGGGGAATATCGCGGGCATACGAACACAGCGCTCGCACAAACCGCGTCGACGCGGTTCCGGAGGGGATGACAACGACCCCCTGTCGATGTTTGGATAGTGGCAACGGGCGAGAATTTTTTGCGCGTTCGGCGCAGAACCTTGTAAAGGCCTGAGAATTTGTGTATACTATAGCTTGTAATTTAACAACAACTGTGTGAGACAGACAGGAGAGTTGCTTATGAATAATATTGTACTTAAGGTGCCGGTACGCGAAATACGCAAAATGGCGAGGGAATCTTTGACGGGACGCTGGAAAATCGCGATTTTAGGCGCATTATTGTATTTAGCGCTGATTCTTGTTCCCACTACGCTGTTCGCAAATTGGAGTTGGGCAAGGTTAATTTCGATAGATTTGGGAATGATCACGGCGCGCAAGGTTTCCACGGATTTGTTTAAAAATTTGTATACGTTGGTTGTCACCGGCCCGATGACTTTGGGATTTGTCAATTTTTCTTTTGAGCTTTTCAGGAAGCGGGAAGGCGGCGTGGGAACGGTGCTTTCAGGATTCAGCTGTTTTTTCAAGCCTTTTGGCCTTTTTATGGTGATGAACTTATTTATTTTTTTGTGGTCGCTGCTGTTAATCATACCGGGGATCATCGCCATGTACCGCTATTCAATGGCGTTTTTAGTCATGGCGGATAAGCCTGACACCGGCGTTTTTGAGGCTCTCCGGGAGAGCAAGCGCATTATGAAGGGCAATAAATTCAAGCTGTTCCGCTTGCAGTTTTCGTTTATGGGATGGATACTTCTGACTTGCTCCGTGTATTTTGCTTTGCTATTTTTTGTAGCGTTAATAGCCGGGCTGAGTAATTCCCAAGGGGTGACCGCTTTGTTTGCAATGTCTTTGACTGCCTTGGTATACGCGAATATCTTAATTTACGTCCAGGTGGCGATTACGGCTTTTTACGAGTTGGCCTGCGGAAATCGCAAACATGACGCCATCGACGCGGATTTCACCGTGAAAGGAGGCTCTATAAGCAGCGTGGAGAGCGCGGAGGAAAAGAAAAAGATTTCCGGTAAAGATTCGGCGGAAGGTCTGCATAATCCTTTTGAAGAAAAGAAGGAATGAAACGGCCGGTTTCGGGCGCGGATTTTATTCCCCTGCTGTTCGCGGGGGATATAAACGTGTACAGCATGGCAAGGGCGTTCCATGAGCAGTACGGCGTAAAAAGCCGCGTCTTTGGGAAAGCGCTGTCAGGTCCGTGCTCGGGCAGCGGCATAATTGATTATACCTGCAACGAAAACGCGGACAGGCAAGATATTTTCCTTGAGCTTGTCGATGGATTCGCAAGGAGGCACAGCGGTCAAAAGGTTCTTCTTATAGGCTGCGGGGACAGCTATGTGCGGAGAGTCAGCGCCAATCTTGGAAGCTATCCGGAAAACGTGACGGCGCCTTGTGTTTCAGCCGGCCTCATGGACACTCTGGTGCATAAGGAGAAATTTTACGCGCTCTGCGGGAAGAGCGGCGTTGACTATCCCGATACCTTTGTACACCGGAGGGAGGCGGGAGATACCTTCAGACCGCCCTTCGAGGGTCCGTTCATCATCAAGCCCTCGGACAGCGTCGCTTACTGGGAAAATCCTTTTCCCGGACAGAAGAAGGTGTTCAAGACGGATTCCGCGGAAGAAACGGAAGGCGTATTGAAGCGGATTTACGAATCCGGCTATGACGATTCCGTGATCATACAGAACTTCATACCCGGCGACGACACCTATATGCGGGTGCTGACGTGCTATTCCGACAGGAACGGCGCGGTAAAACTCGTATGCTTGGGCCATGTGCTGCTGGAGGAGCATACGCCGCACGGCATAGGAAACCACGCCGTCATAATCACGGAACATAATAAGGCGTTGGAAGACCGACTGAAATCGTTTTTGGAAAGTCTGAGTTACACGGGCTTTTCCAATTTCGACGTCAAATATGACAGAAGAGACGGAAAATATAAGGTGTTTGAGATCAACGCCAGGCAGGGCAGAAGCAATTATTATGTGACGGGAGCCGGTGAAAACTTGGCGAAATATGTGGTTGAGGATTGTATTTACGGAAATTCTCCCGAACCGAAAACCGTGACGGAGCGTTCGCTGTGGATGGTGGTGCCGAAGAAAGTCGCCTTCAGCTATGTCGGGCCGCCTGAATATAAAGAGGAAATGCGGAAGCTCATCGCCGCCGGGCGTTGCGTAAACCCGTTGCTTTATCCGCCGGACGGCGGCCTGAAGCGCCGTCTGCGCCTGGAAAAATCACTGCTCTCCCACTATCTGAAATTCAGAAAATATTATGGAAAAAACCGGTCGGGCTGAGCAGGGCAAAACGGAGCTTGAATAATGAAGGTATTAGGCGTGATCGGCGGCATGGGACCCGCTGCCAGCCAGTTGTTTTACAGCATGATCATAGAGAATACAGAGGCGTCCGGCGATCAGGAGCATCTTGATATAATACTGGTAAGCCGCGCGTCCATGCCGGACCGCACCGGGCTGCTGCTCAGCGGCGGCCGGGAGATCCTGTTTGAAAAACTGCTCTCAGACGCGAAATATTTGGAAAACAGCGGCGCGGCCGCGATAGCCATCCCGTGCAATACCGCTCACGCGCTGGCCGGCGAATTGCAGGCGGAACTGCGGATACCGATCATCAATATGGTGCGGGAGGCGTCAGCCGAGACGGATGCCAGATTCAGCAGGATGCACGCCGCGAAACCGGCGAAGATCGCGATACTGGGCACCGACGGAACGATCAGGTCGGAGCTTTACCAGCGCGAGCTCGAAAAACGCGGCCTTGCGTTTTTCCTTCCTTCCGCCGAGAATCAGAAGCGCGTCATGGAAATCATCTACGACGGCATCAAAAAAGGAAAAGAAACTGATTACGCTGATTTTGCCGCTGTGGAAGCGGAACTGCAGCTGGCGGAATGTGACAGCGCGATCATCGCGTGTACGGAACTCTCGTGTTTCAGGAGGACACATCGCCTTTCGGGTTTCTATATTGATGCGATGGAGATTTTGGCGCGAAAATCCATCGTTTTTTGCGGAAAACCGCTGAGAAAGTCAAAAAACATTTAAATTCGATGATTTGATCAAGATTGTTCGGGCGGAGAGGAACGGGCTTTGACTGTGGCATCTCACACGATCCGGGAGTACATAAGCCTGCTCGCGGAAAAGGGGCTTTTAACGGAAACTAACGCCGCCGGGGCGGCGGACACGCCGGTGACAACCCTTTCTTTCAATTCTATGGAGGCGGGGCGCGGTGTCCTGTTTATATGCAAGGGCGCTCATTTTCGCCGGGAATATCTGACAGACGCTCTGCTGAAAGGGGCCGCCGGATATGTGAGCGCGGAAAAGTATGATTTGCGAGATCTGAATCCGTCGGGCGCGAACGGGCCGCTTTATATTATTGTGAGCGATATCCGGAAAGCCATGGCTTTTATGGCGAACCTCTGTTACGACGAGGCGTGGAAAAAGCTGACGATTGTCGGAGTCACGGGAACAAAAGGAAAATCCACGACGGTCTACTATATAAAGTATATTTTAGACGTCTGGCTTGAGTCGCAGGGGAAAAATCCCGCAGCCCTGCTTTCCGGCGTCGAGAATTACGACGGCGCGGTGAGAGAAGAATCCCGTCTGACCACCGCCGAAGCTTTGGAACTGCACAGACATTTCAGCAACGCGGTAAGAAACGGGGCAGAATATCTCGTCATGGAGGTGTCCAGTCAGGCGTTGAAATACGACAGGACGCTCGGGCTGATCTTTGACGTGGCCTGCTTTTTGAACATAGGTGAGGATCACGTCAGCGACGCTGAGCATTCTGATTTTGAGGATTATTTCCGGTCGAAGCTAAAAATATTTTCACAGTGCGAAAAAGCCTGTGTCAACATCGGCGCGGGGGATTTCCGGCGCGTCGCCGAAGCGGCGGCGAAATCCGCCGAAATCGTCACTTTCGGGACAGCGGAAGCTGCGGATGTTTATGGGTATGACCTGAGGTCTTCGGAAAACGGTATTTCTTTCCGGGCGCGCGCGGAGAGCTTTGACGAGGAATTCGCGGCGCCGATGAGAGGCGTTTTCAATGCTGAGAACGCGATTGCCGCCATAGCCGCGGCTTGCTGCCTGAATATCCCCGCGGACAGTATGCGCGCCGGCCTGAAAAAAGCGAAGGTAAGCGGTCGGATGGAGATATACGAGGACGGGAAGGACAGGATCGTCATCGTGGATTACGCCCATAACAAGATGAGTTTTGAAAGTCTTTTCCGTTCGGTGCGAATAGAATATCCCGGCAGGAAAATCAGCATTGTCTTCGGATGTCCCGGCAAAAAAGCTATGGACCGGAGGCGGGAGCTTGGAACATTGGCCGGGCGGTACGCTGATTTCGTTTATATCACGGAAGAAGACGCAGGTGAGGAATCGGTGGAGGACATAAGCCGTGAAATCAAAAAATACGTGGCCTTGCAGGGTTGTGACTGCGCTGTCATTCCGGACCGCGGGGAGGCTATCCGCCGGGCCGTCGCCGCATCAGGCGCGGATTCGGTCTTGCTGGTGACCGGTAAGGGCAGGGAAACGCGGCAGAAACGCGGAGTAAAGTACGTGGACACGCCGTCAGATGTGGAATTCGTTAAAAAATATCTCGGGATATGAGGCCCCTTGCCTTTCTGAAACGTAATCTTTTTCATGCGTTTGGCGCGTATCTGCTTCGGAAAGAATTGCTTGTATTTTTTGCCCGAGTGTAATAAAACATAGTATTCAATCTTAAAAAAGGAGGTGCAGTGTATGCCGGCAAAAACAGAGCTTAAAATCGGGGTTTTCCGGGGCAGTTTGAGAAAGGGTTCCTATAGCGGGGCGGTTGCGGATTTTATAGCCGCCGCAATGCCCAACGGCTTCGACGCGGAAATCGTAGATATCGGGCAGCTGACCATGTTCAACCAGGGTTACGATGACGACGGAACCACGCCCAAAGAATGGACGGCGTTCCGCGGTAAGGTGGCGGGGCTTGACGGCTGTTTGTTCGTCACGCCCGAATACAACCGCTCGATTCCGCCCGTGCTGAAAAACGCGCTGGATATAGCGTCGCGCCCGCAGGGCAAAAACGTGTGGAGCGGAAAACCCGGCGCGGTAGTCAGCGTATCGCCCGGCAAATCGGGCGGCATGGCGGCAAACCATCAGCTGCGGCAGGCGCTCATATGTATCAATGTGCCTGTTATGCAGCAGCCGGAGGCTTATATCAGCGGCGCCGCTGACATCGTAAAGAACGGGGTGGTTGACGAGAGTGAGAGGGCGTTCCTGACTGCGTTCGCCAACGCGTTCGCCGACTGGGTGAAGCTGTTCGTAAAAACCGCCGAATAAGGGAGAGTGAAAAAACTTTGTAAAAAGATCTCCTATTGAGATTATTTTAGGTGCGGCCGGAACCATTGATGACTTCGACCGCGTTTTCACCATAATAATTTCTCCTGCACGGGATATCAAGGCATAGCGAAACAAAGCGTGAGCCTTGCCAGGGGAATCTTCGCGGCGATTCTATTCGGGGAAGCGATCCTCGTACATAATTTCAAACTCGCCTAAAACTTTCCCCCAACCACGTTGTGGCATGGACCACTTTTTGGTCGCTTCCAGTGTTGCAAGGTAAAGCGCTTTCAGGAGCGCCGTTTCAGCCGGGAAGACGCTGCGGCATTAAATTTAATCAGCTTGTCTTTTGATATTTCGTCTACCATTTTCGGCGTCCTTTTAGTGTACCTATCGCGGTGGCGGCAAGACCACCCCCGCCTTATTAATGGCATTATCAATCATGGTTTTATAATCATCCGTAACTTTTTCTCGAATATTAGATATTTGTTGCAGGGACCAGTGATCTATTTGTCCTTGATGATTTGACAGTAAATAACATATAAGATCGACAAATGCCTGTTGGTGAGTCATCAGTTTCTCAAACCATGTATCAAGCACAGGTAAATGGAAACCATGCCCAACCGTACTATTGAAATTCAACTTGTACTTGGATCTGATTATTGCATTTGCAATCTCAGTAATCTTTTCTCCGACAACAAACGAAAGATTGTAGATTTCCCAGAACTCGTTATCCGAGAGCTTAACTGGCCTATTTAATAATCTGTCAAGGATGAACTTTCTGACCCATTTCCCCCAAATCGTGTTGCCATCAACAATCTCTTCAACGATACAGTGTATTAATTCTGCAGAGCTGCGATCGTCTTTTGCGATGGCGTTCAATAAATCTGAGCGTTTTTTGTTCTTTATGCTTGAGTAAGACAATACTTTAAGAACAATTTTAAAATATTGTGTGTGTGAATCAGGAAAGACTTGGAAGATATCAGGTTGCAGTTTACAAATTGCTTCAAATAAGCCTTCTCCGAGCATCTTATTATCATAGTTCGGTTTAAAAAGAAAACCTGACCAAGCATACCAACTGTTGGTATCATTTTGGACTGGAGCATTTATTATCGGCATAAGTTTCTTTATTCCATAATCTTCTTCACACCAATAAGCAAAACGAAAATCCATAAATATTTTTAGAACCGCATATTGCGCAGCTTGATTTCCGGTTATTAAAACGGTATCAAAAATCTTTTGTATGTCTTCAGGAATATTTCTGATTTCGGCTTCTCTATTGTGCAATTCTAACAAGTTAAGCAAGACAGCAATCATTGAACAAGGCCAAAAATTCGGACTCCGCGATGTTAAATTATTTGTATTATATTGATTCTCAAAATTCGAATTGAACCTTTCCCAGATAATTTTGCATAGCTCCACAACGGAAGGAACGATATCTGTTTGAAAAGTTCCCTTGTTCTTATTAATGGTTTCATGAACATAGCATAAAATTCTGTTCATTTGGTAGTCTTCTACTGTTACTTCACAAACAAATTTCAACAGGCGAGGCAGCATTTTCATAAATATCTGGATGTCAGGAACCTTTTTAAGCCCACCGATAATCGCCAACTTTATTTTATTTTTATACTTATCTGCAGTTGTTTTCTGAAAATCAAGATCCCATAATCTTATCGCAATTATGGCATCCGATTCGACGGCGTCGCAAATAGTTCTGAAATATAGATTGTATATGCCGGAAATATCATTTCCCCATCTCTTTTCATACTCTGGAGTAGCAAACAGTTCGTCTATTGCGTTCTGAGGATTGGAGTTTGCTTTTGCTATGAAATCATTGGCATCCATTGCGGACGGCGCTTCTGGCGCCAATCCTGCTTCAAAGCTCCGCTTCTGAGGTTTCAAATCCGTAGCCCAAGAATCCACTTGTTTGTATTTCAAAACAAGCGGATTTATTGCATCTTCCCAATCGTTCCTAATATTCGCAATCCAACAACACAACTCATACTGATCCCATGTATGCTCATTTCCGCCTTCATCTACCCGACCATCTTTTTGTTGAATATAATTTATGAGAGCTTTCTTTACCGTGTTCGATGTATTCTTTAACTCGGCGCCAAGTATTTCATATACCTCAAAGTCAGCATACAATCCATATTTTTCTGGCAATAGAATATCGTTGTCTACAAGCCATTTAATTTTATCCTCGCTGCCCAAACTGGTACTTTTTGCGATGGCGACGATACATAACCTGACGAAAAGAGAGGATTTTGATCCATGGTATCTTGTGATAAAAAGCTTCCGAAGAGACTCGTCGCACGAAACCAGAATATCCCGAATTATTTTTATCAAGATATAACCGTCATGAGGCGTTAAATTCTCAGAAAACAGACTGTT
>JAITPU010000077.1 GCA_031289235.1 Eubacteriales Family XIII. Incertae Sedis bacterium | reverse complement strand
ATGGAGTTTTTGAACTCGTAGCCGGCGCCCGGCTCTCTCGGGAAAATTCGGATCTTGACATGGCCGTACTGGCCGTGCCCGCCGGACTGCTTGACGTACTTGTTATCCACATCGGCGGTCTTCGCGATAGTCTCTTTGTAAGAAACTTGGGGTTTGCCTACGTTGGCTTCAACCTTGAATTCCCGCAACAGCCTGTCCACTATGATCTCCAGATGCAATTCGCCCATGCCCGCGATGATCGTCTGTCCCGTCTCTTCGTTGGTATAAGTCCTGAATGTCGGATCCTCCTCCGCAAGCTTGGAAAGGGCTACGCCCATCTTTTCCTGCCCGGCTTTGGTTTTCGGCTCGATGGCAATCTCAATGACCGGATCCGGAAAATCCATGGATTCTAATATTATGGGATTCCTTTCATCGCACAGAGTATCTCCCGTGGACGTATTTTTGAGTCCCACGGCAGCCGCAATATCTCCGGAATACACCTTTTCTATTTCCTCTCGTCTGTTGGCGTGCATCTGCAAGATCCGGCCGATCCGTTCTCTCTTTCCCTTTGTGGAATTATATACCTGAGAACCCGATTCCAGCGAGCCTGAATAGACCCTGAAAAACGCCAGCTTCCCGACAAAGGGATCCGCCATGATCTTAAAGGCGAGAGCGGAAAAATACCCTTCATCGTCGGAGGGACGTTCTTCCGTCTCTTCCGTTTTGGGATTTGTTCCCTGAATCGGGGGGATGTCCAGCGGCGACGGCAGGAAGTCCACCACGGCGTCTAACATCATCTGTACGCCCTTGTTTTTATAAGCCGAACCGCAGGTGACCGGCGTCATCCTGCCCGTTATGGTCATCTCGCGTATGACTCTTTTTATCTCATCCGGCGACAGATCCCCGCCGTCCAGATACTTTACAAGGAGTTCCTCGTCCGCTTCCGCGACGGATTCCAGCAGATTATGCCTCCATTCTTTCGCAAGCTCAGCAAGATGTCCGGGGATTTCCTCGTGGGCAAACTCCTTGCCGAGATCGTCCTTATAGACTTCGGCCCGCATTTCGATGAGATCAATTATCCCGGCGAAATTGTCTTCCGCGCCGATGGGAAGTTGAATCGGCACCGCGTTGGCCTTCAGCCTGTCCTTCACCATGTTTACGACGCGGAAAAAATCCGCGCCCATGATGTCCATTTTATTGACGAAGATCATTCGGGGAACGCCATACTTTTCAGCCTGCCGCCATACGGTTTCCGATTGCGGCTCCACGCCTCCTTTAGCGCACAGCACCGCAACGGCGCCGTCCAGCACCCGCAACGAACGTTCCACTTCCATTGTGAAGTCCACATGACCCGGCGTGTCGATGATATTTATGCGCGTGTCATTCCATTGCGCCGTCGTGGCGGCGGAAGTGATCGTGATTCCGCGCTCCTGTTCCTGTTCCATCCAATCCATGGTAGCCGCGCCCTCATGGACTTCCCCCATTTTATGGGTCTTTCCCGTATAAAACAGTATGCGTTCCGTGGTCGTCGTTTTCCCGGCGTCAATATGCGCCATGATTCCGATATTTCTTGTTCTTTCCAAAGGAAATTGCCTCGGCATCCCCTCGCCCTCCTTTTGCGCGAACCAGCGCGCCGGCGCGAGTCAAACCCGCAACGGCCCGTCGCGCCCCGACGTTCTTTTCAACGGCTTCGCGCTTTCAAACAAATGCGGGAACCAGAACACGCCGCAAAAGCAAACGTACGGACTCCGCCCGTGTCCTCGTCCCCGCCATAATTTAACAGAACCTTATGTAACTGTTCAAAGACTTGTCGCCGCGGCAATCAATCGCGGCAAAAACTCCAGTCGGCCGCGCGCTACCATCTGTAATGCGCAAAAGCCCTGTTGGCTTCAGCCATCTTGTGGGTGTCTTCTTTTCTCTTGACCGATGCGCCGGTGCTGTTCGCGGCGTCCATCAGCTCTTTGGAGAGCCGTTCCTCCATTGTCTTTTCGTTTCTGGCTTTCGTGTATTTGGTCAGCCAGCGTATGGCAAGCGTCTGCCGCCTTTCCGTACGCACTTCTATCGGCACCTGATAGTTCGCGCCGCCCACGCGGCGGGCTTTGACCTCCAGCACCGGCATTATGTTGTTGATCGCCTTTTCAAAGATTTCCAGAGGTTCCTGGCCGGTGGCTTTTCTGATGCGCTCAAAAGCTCCGTATACGATCGAGTGGGCGACCCCTTTTTTCCCGTCTAACATTATGCTGTTCACCAATTTGGCGACAACAATATCGCCATACAGGGGATCGGGGAGTATTTCCCTTTTTGCTACGCTTCCTTTTCTTGGCACGTTTTTTCCTTCCTCCGCCTCCGGGAACCCGGACGGCGCGAGTATAAACATATCGTTTATACGAATACTCTTTATTTCTTAGGCCGTTTCGCCCCATATTTGGAGCGGGCCTGACATCTGTTCGCAACGCCGGAAGTATCAAGAACGCCTCTGACGATATGGTAACGCACGCCCGGCAGGTCTTTCACCCTTCCACCTCTGATCAGAACGACGCTGTGCTCCTGCAAATTATGCCCGATGCCCGGAATGTAGGCAATGACTTCGATGCCGTTGGAAAGACGCACCCTGGCCACCTTCCGCAGCGCGGAATTCGGCTTCTTGGGCGTCACGGTTTTTACCGAAGTACAAACGCCCCTTTTCTGCGGAGACGCCTGATCCGCGGGTTTTCTTCTGAGAGTATTCAGGCTTTTTAACAGCGCCGGCGCCGTTGATTTCCTTACCGAACTTTCCCTGCCCTCTCTCACGAGCTGGTTGATTGTTGGCATGTTTTCTCCTTCCTCACTGTATTTTCGATTTTGAACGGACGCTTTAAAAGGCAAAGACCCTTCTCGCCGCCGAAACTTTCTCGGAGGCTGCCCGCTCAAATTGACTCGCCTGAAATCCGTCAATTATTTTATCACAAAACAGACAACAATTCAAGCTGATTTTTGCCGTTACACCACAGCGGTCTCCGAAACCGGCGTCACTTCGGCGGGAACCGCCGTCATGCCGCCCAATTCCTCGATATCTTCGGCGCTCATTTCATAGCCGTCATCTTCATAGGCCGCGAAAGATTCCATGTATTCCGTGTTCACGCCGTAATCAACGCTGATGTTTTTATAACGCTTCATGCCGGTTCCGGCGGGAATCAGTTTTCCGATAATGACGTTCTCCTTCAATCCCAGCAGACGATCCTTCTTTCCCTTGATGGCGGCGTCCGTCAGCACTCTCGTGGTCTCTTGGAATGACGCCGCCGAGAGGAAGGAGTCGGTCGCCAGCGAAGCCTTGGTGATGCCCAAAAGCACGCGCTTGCCGACGGCGGGAATATTCTCATCCGAAAGTTTTCTGTTCGCTTCTTCGATCTCCGCCTTGCTGTACAGCCCGCCGGGGAGCAGCCACGTGTCGCCCGCGTCCTCAATCTTGTATTTGGAAAGCATCTGGCTCACTATGACTTCAATGTGCTTATCGTTGATATCCACGCCCTGCATCTTATATACGCGCTGCACTTCTTTCAGCAAATACTGATACACGCCTTCCACTCCGTTTAGCCGCAGTATATCGTGAGGGTTCAGCGGCCCGAAAGTGATCTGGCCGCCCGCGCTCACATAATCGCCCTCTTTAATCGCCAGCCTCGCGCCGTAAGGAATAACGTATATCCGTTCTTCGTCGCCGCGCACCTTGACTTCGGTTTTGTTGTCCTTCCGCGATTCTATGCTTACAACCGTGCCGTCCGCTTCGCAAATCTCCGCGATGCTTTTCGGCTTTCTGGCTTCAAAAAGCTCCTCTACCCGAGGCAGGCCGTGAGTGATGTCGCCGCCGGCCACGCCGCCTGTATGGAAAGTCCTCATGGTAAGCTGCGTTCCCGGTTCGCCTATGGATTGAGCTGCCGTAATCCCGACAGCTTCTCCGATATTCACGATTTCGCCTGTCGCCAGGTTCCTGCCGTAGCACTTGGCGCAGATGCCCGATTCGCTGTGGCAGGTCATAACGGAACGGATCGCTACAGCTTCGATATCGGACTTCTCAATGATATCCGCCTCCGCTTCCGAAATTTCCTCATTCTGCTCCACTATGAGTTCGCCGCTCTCCGGGTGAAAAATATCCATGAGGGACGTCCTGCCCACTATCCTTTGCTTCAGATCCTCAATGATCTCTTTTCCGTTGGCGAAGGCCCTTACCTCTATGCCCTCGTCGGTTCCGCAGTCGCCTTCCCGCACGATAACGTTATGCGACACGTCAACGAGCCTCCGGGTAAGATAGCCTGACTCAGCCGTCCGCAGAGCCGTGTCCGCCAGCCCTTTTCTCGCGCCGTTCGTGGAAATGAAGTATTCAAGCACGGAAAGGCCTTCCCTGAAATTGGCTTTTATGGGAATTTCTATAGTTTTACCTGAAGCGTTGGCCATAAGGCCGCGCATGCCGCCGATCTGACGTATCTGATTCTTGCTGCCCCGCGCGCCGGAATGGGCCATGATATAGAGGTTGTTTAGCGTACCGAGGGATTTCATGAGGGCGTTGGACACGTCGTCCGTGGCTTTCGTCCAGATATTGCACACCTGTTCATAACGTTCGGCGTCCGACATCAGGCCCCTTCTGTACGCGGTCTCATACTGGCTGACTCTTTTCTCCGCCTCGGCCACTATCTCAGTCTTCGCTTCCGGTATCTCCATATCCGAGATGCTGATCGTAACGGCCGCCACTGTAGAGTAATGGAAGCCCAATTCTTTGATATGATCCAGCATGAGCGCCGTTTCAGTGTTGCCGTGCAGACGGTAGCAACGATCTATGATCTTTCCGAGCTTTCTTTTGTCGCAGAGGAAATCCACCTCCAGCGACCATGGGTCGGCCGTTCTGTCCACATAGCCGAGATCCTGCGGTATGTGTTCGTTGAATATGAATCTCCCCACAGTGGATTCAATAAGCTTGCCCCGCTTATCGTCTTTTCCGAGATATTTCCTTATTTTTACCTTCGCGTGAAGGCCGACGGCTTCATTGCGGTACGCCATAAGCATTTCATCGTAATCGGCAAATATCTTTCCGTCACCCTTTTCCGCGGGAGTATCGCGCTTATCCTCTCCCTGATGCGTCAAATAGTAGCTGCCCAGAATCATGTCCTGCGTCGGCGTCGTTATGGGGGAGCCGTCTTTCGGCGCCAAGATATTGTTGACCGAAAGCATCAAAAATCTGGCTTCCGCCTGCGCTTCCACGGTTAACGGCACGTGAACAGCCATCTGATCTCCGTCGAAGTCCGCGTTATACGCGGTGCATACCAGCGGATGCAGCTTTATGGCCTTGCCCTCCACGAGGACCGGCTCAAAGGCCTGTATTCCCAGCCTGTGCAGGGTGGGCGCCCGGTTTAAAAGCACGGGATGCTCCTTGATGACATCATCCAAAACATCCCACACCTCGGGTCTGACTTTTTCAACCATGCGCTTCGCGCTCTTGATGTTATGAGCGTAGCCGTTATAAACCAGTTCTTTCATGATGAAAGGTTTAAACAACTCAAGCGCCATTTTTTTCGGCAGCCCGCACTGATAAAATTTCAGCTCCGGCCCCACGACGATAACCGACCGGCCGGAATAGTCCACCCGCTTTCCAAGCAGGTTCTGGCGGAACCTCCCCTGTTTTCCTTTCAGCATGTCGGAAAGGGATTTCAGCGGCCTGGAACCCGGCCCTGTTACCGGCCTTCCCCGCCTGCCGTTGTCGATGAGCGCGTCCACAGCTTCCTGCAGCATACGTTTTTCGTTGCGCACGATGATATCCGGCGCGTTGAGGGTCAACAGGCGCGACAGTCTGTTGTTTCTGTTGATAACTCTGCGGTACAGGTCGTTGAGGTCGGAGGTCGCGAACCTCCCGCCGTCAAGCTGCACCATGGGCCGGAGATCCGGCGGTATGACGGGAATGACTTCCAGAATCATCCACTCCGGCTTATTGCCGGAAACGCGCAGGGCTTCAATTACCTCAAGCCTTCTCACAATCCTGACTTTTTTCTGGCCGGAAGCTTCTTTCAGTTTTCCCCTCATATCGGAGGAAAGCTCGTCCAGATTTATATGCGTCAGCAACTCGCGGACAGCCTCGGCGCCCATGCCGGCCTTGAAATTTCCGCCATATCTGTCTTTGCACTCCCTATATCGCTGTTCCGTCAGTATTTCCTTGTACTCCAGCTCCGTATCTCCCGGATCCGT
>JAITPU010000067.1 GCA_031289235.1 Eubacteriales Family XIII. Incertae Sedis bacterium | reverse complement strand
AAATTATACAAAATATCAGAAATGGGGATATAGCTCAGCTGGGAGAGCGCGTGGTTCGCAATCACGAGGTCAGGGGTTCGATCCCCCTTATCTCCACCAAAAGTGCCTTACTCAAATACTCGCCCAAAAAAGAGGATTTTCGCCGGTTGTGTCCTTGTCACAATCGGCGAAATACTGCACAGTGCCTTTAACATTAATGGTTTTCGCGCCTGTATTTTTTGCCATAATAATTTTATCCTCACGGCTATTTTACCGCTGTGAACCTATGTTTGCAATAGATATGTTGTTGACGCACGGTTGTTGAAAAAGCAGAGCATGCGTTTGCGCTAATATGATTTTAACCAAAGGACAACTAAACTCTAAATAAATGCAGATGTGAATATGGAGACAAAAGACATTTTTGAACAAATGGCTCTCCGATATGATACGGATGACAGAATAGAAATTACAAAAATTATCGCCAACGAAATCCGCGCTAAAATCAACAACGCGCAGGGCAAAAGTGCGTTGGATTATGGTTGCGGAAGCATCATGAAGGCGAAAATGAGAGTAAGACGGCCTGTAAAAACGAACTTGCGGGTGCTGCCGGTGCTGGTCGCGGCGATTCTGCTGATCGCGGGGTTGGGAGGTTGCACGACGGGAAGTTCCGGTGGCGAGACATCGGGTCACGGGGATACGATTCAGGGGCACACCCTCGTATTCACGGAAAATGACGGCCTTTACGCGCTGGCTTTCGAGGCGGCTTCCGCTTCGGGTGGCAGTGCGGGCGGAGAAGTCCCCGGCGCGGGAGAACCGGAGAAGATCGCAGACGGAGCGGGCATCGAAAAACCTATCTTCTCGGAGGACGGCAGCGCTGTGGCTTATCTGCAGAACGGCGATCTGTACACCTACACCTTCACGGACAAAACCGCGCGGCTGCTGGCGGCGGGCGTACTGTCCTGCTGCGCCGGCGAGGGCGATGCTTTCTATGTGAGTACGCGCGAAAACGGCGTTACGCGAATACACGCCTCGGAAACAGGGTCAAGCGACGTGATTTTGCCGGCTGACGAACACAGCGCGGAGGGCTGGATGCAGTATGAGCATCTGAGCCTTTCGCCGGACAAAGAGAAACTGGCCTTTTCAAAGTTTTTTTATACAGATCGGCAGGATCCGGCAAAGCGCAACTTCCAGCAGGATTTGGGCGTTTGGTACTGTGATCCCGCCGATTCCGGCGACGATGGCAATCCGCCCGAGACTCTTATCCGACAGGGTTCGGGATACACGGCGGATGAATTTTGGGCCGCGGCGGAACTTTACGAAAACTCTCTCACCCTCGCTTATCCGGGAAAGTGGTCTCCGGACTCCGGCAGGCTTTTCATCTAGCAGGACGTGATGAGCGGTTCCATACACGCGGACGGCATCAGCGGCGCTGTCTCTGATTTTGGGGCTGAAGAGCTGAACCCGAGAGAGCTTCTTTTTCCGGAGGAACAGCTGGCCGCGGCCGGCGTTGCCGGCGCAGAGTATTATTCTCCCACCATTTTGGCCTACGAATAGAATGTTCAGTTTATGGAAGAGGCGCTCATTCTGCTTCTGGGCGGCGACCGCGATATGCAGACGGGCAAAGTGCTGTCCCGCCTAAGTTTTGAGGACGTGTGGACGCAGGAGCTTCTGCATACGGGCGGGCCGGCGCCTTCCAATCCGGTAGCGACAGAGGACGGAAGCCGTCTGTTCTTCTGCGGCGCGACCGACACGGAACCATACCGATATCCGCTACGCCGCCAGCTCTATGTGCTGGACTGCGCCGATGGTAATGTCACGTAGCTTACGGACGACGAGACGTACACCTGTGAATCCCCCATTCTCTGCAACAGTGGCAAGACGCTGATGTTTGGGCGCATAGACAAAGAAGGCGGCATGAGCCTCTGGCGCGCTACCTCCGACGGGAGCGGTCTGGCGAAACTGGCAGATCTGCACGCCAACGCCTACGTGCCTTTTGAGCAGCCTGTCACATCCGAAACCGGAGAAGGCCCCGAGCCGGACTACAGTGGCTATCCCACTGCCTACGAAGACTTTTACGGACGCGGGAGTTGGTACGATATGCTGGCGGTGCGTTAGAAACTCGAAAGATCATGGTATCATTGGGAAAAACACAAATTTATGCGCAATAAAGTGACGCTGATAAGCTGCCCGAAGCTGGACAATGCGGATTACAGCGAAAAACCGGCCGAAATCATCCGCTAAAATAACATCCGATCGGTGATAGCGGTTCGCATGGAGATACCTTGCTGCGGCGGGATTGAAAACGCCGTAAAAACGGCCCTGCAAAACTCCGGGAAATTCCTGCCCTGGAGTGGTCACGCGTCAAAGGGGAAATTCCAGGAAATTGCTGATTTTCACCCGGATCTCGCCGAGGGTGACCGCATCTATGCCGGGGGCCATCGGCCAGCCGGAGCCGGCTGGCGTGACCACAAATGTATGGACAGGGGAGATGTCCGCGAAAGCGCTGTAGTTTCCTTTGGAGAGCTTCGGCGCCGGCGACGCTTTGCACTCTGCCGCGAAAAGCCTGCCATGCAGTTTGATCACAAAATCGCATTCGGCGCCGCCGGATGTGCGGTAATGAAAGATCTCGGCGGCGGGGAAATAGGTACGCAGATTTGTCAGCACCGTCTGCTCCCACAGGGCGCCGAATCCCGGATGCCCCATCGCTTCCTCGAAAGAACGAAGCCCCAGCAAGGCAGTCAGCAAACCCGTGTCCGGCAGATAAATTTTCGGCGCTTTCACCAGACGTTTCCCCAAATTGTTCACCCATGGAGGAATTACGTCCAGCATGAATACGCTTGCGAGCAGATCAATGTAATTTTTCACGGAGACTGCGCTGACGCCAAGCGACGAGGCCAGCGCGGAATAATTCACCGTTTGCCCGTTGTTGTGCGCCAACATTTGCCAAAGCCTCCGCATCGTGAGCGGCGCAAAACCGGCCCATTCCCGCAAATCACGCTCCAAAAACGCAGCGATAAAACTCTGTCGCCATTCATAGGATACATCGTCCGCAGCAGCTAAGAGGCTTCTCGGAAAACCGCCCCGGTTCAGGTATGTTTCGAATGCCGTTTCCGCCCGCCCGCGTAGTTCGCTCCAGACGAAAGGGGCGATGCGGATATAATTTATCCTTCCTGCCAGCGATTCGGAGCTTTGCTGCATGAGTTCGCGGGAAGCCGATCCCAAAAGCAGGAATGCCGCAGGCTTGTCCCATTCGTCCGTCAGGCTGCGGATCAGCGGAAAGAGGCCGGGAGAACGCTGCACCTCATCAATGCAGATCAGCGAATCCTTCCGGGAAGACAAAAACCATTCCGCGTTTTCAAGTTTGGCCAGATCCGACGGGCGTTCCAAGTCGAGATATATGCTGTTCCCATACTGTGCGATCAGATGCTTGGCCAAAGTTGATTTTCCGCACTGCCTCGGTCCGGTGAGCGCGGTAACAGGAAAATTCCGCAGCGATGCAAGCACCGCGTCTTCATAGATTCTCTTTATATACATTCCACGCGCTCCATCCTTGCAAATCCAAAATTAAATTTTAGATTTACAAGGATTATTGTAGTGCATCCGCGCGGGAAAGTCAAGCCTCGTGTTTTGAACTCTTTGACAAGCCGGGATAATAAAAGCGTAAGGATTCGGACGTCCGGAAGCCTACTGCGCCAAACTTCGCCAATAGCCGGCAAATAAAAATCACGCCGGCGGCGCCACAAAAAGAAGGCGTTGATGAGCAAGATGCTTTGACAGCATGATGATTCCCGCCGAAGCGCGTCTCGTTGGCGTCCAGGCCGAAAAACGTATTGCGCCGCTACGGCGGCTGGGGTACAATATAGTCACGGCACAGGAACAAGCACAAATGGGGGATACGGATTTCGCCATGTATAACAATGATATCGCGACAATGATCAAGATCGGGCAGTTCCGGCTGTTCAAAAAACGCACTGGCAAAACCGCCGCCGAGACCGGACGCCTATTCAAGCAGTTCGGCGTTTTTGATTACATCGACGATGCGTATGAATTTTTGCATATCCAAGGCGCGCTGGCTACCTATGAGGATATCGAAGCGTACATCCGGTCGCAAGACGAAGCGCTATGAGCATCATGGATGCCCTGAAGGACGGAAAACCGCTCTACCACACAAGTTATACGCTGATTGAGCGGATTGATTTGGGGCGATGCAAAAAGACCAACGATTTCGGCCGCGGATTTTATCTCACGACATCCAAAGACCAAGCACTACGTTTTGTCAATGCCGCGTTGCGGAAGAGCGGCGGGGATCTGCAATCGGGCTACATACTTTCCTATGCGTTCGAGCGAACCGACGACTTGAACATATGTGAGTTCCGGAGCACGGATGCCGAATGGCTGCACTGCATCTGCGGGCATCGGAGGAGAATAGGACGGATCGCCGCTTTGTGGGACTCTTACGATGTGCTTGCCGGCAAGGTCGCGAATGACGACACGAACGCGACAATCACCTTTTATCTGAACGGGGCATACGGGGAGATCGGCTCTGAAGACGCCGTCGCGGCCACGCTGAGGCAATTGCACCCGGAAGCCTTGGAGAACCAGATCTGCCTGAAAACGCAGTCCGCCTTGGACTGCTTGAAGTTGGTCGGATACGAAGAGGCGCCGAAATATGAACGTGACTTACAGGGATAAATATCAACTGGCATTGGAATATGTCATAAAAATGGTCGTCGAACGCATCGCGGAAAGCCACGGCTGGACGGTCAATCGAACCCTTGAAGAGACCTCTCAACTGGACATCTTCGACAGACTGTCGGATGTTGAGTCCGCCCTTTGGACCGAGAATCCCGTCGATCTCGTGGAAATGGTCGAAACGGAACTGCGCGGCGAGAAGCCCGCCCCGGAGATGTTTTTCATGTAACCCCACCATACTGAACGGTGGGAACACGCCCATCACGATTGACAGCATTCTGTTTAATGAAATCGAAGTCGATAATACGGCGTTTCAGTATTCGTCCATGGTTGCAGGCACTCCACCGCGACAAACAAATCCGGATCCTGCCGTCGTACCGATTGGCGAAGGGTTCGGAGAGGAGCGTCGCTCACGCTTGCCGTTTATTGATCTCCCTTCTTTACAATCTCTTCATACGATTTCCAGCAGCAATCCGCGGAGCGTTTCGAGTTCTTCCTTCGTGAACGTCAGCCCCTTGCTCATCTTCTCATGCTCCGGATCCCACTCGCGGATATCATACTTTGG
>JAITPU010000043.1 GCA_031289235.1 Eubacteriales Family XIII. Incertae Sedis bacterium | reverse complement strand
AAGGCTAATTTTGGTAAAAGGTTTCAGTTTAAACGGGGCGCGGATGGTGAGATGCGTTTATCCAAGGTCAATTTAGGATTCATGAAATTAAAACGCGGGCCTAAGATGGACGGGACTGGCGGATCCCAGATTAGTAAAATCAGCGTTTTAGGATTAAAAAAAGAACGTCAAAAAGACGGCCAGATGCAAACGACGCGAGGTCTGCTTGGTGCAAGATATGCGTACCAAATGAAAGACGGGAAATCTCAATTGGCGGCGATGCAAACTCCGGCTATCCTTGGAAGGCATATAGTTGATTTTCGCGCTCAGGCGGGCCGGCCGAAAAAATAAGAATTCAGAACGAAGAAACGAAACGGGTTTTGATATCGCTATCGGCGCCGCGTTTCCGCGGTAGTGAGAGGAGCATATATTAATGCGCATTATTCCGAAAAATACAAGAGTAAAAATAGAATTTTTTAAAGGCTTCGAAGTGGTTGATGTTGTGATCGGCTTGATAGGGGTGAGCCTTGATGTGGCGGTGTTTTCGTCAAATCTGCCCGGCAAGCTTACCTTGATGTTAGTGACGACGATGATTTTCGCGGTTCTGATCGTCCCGTTCGATGCGAACGAAGGCAAGGCGTACATGTTTCTGTACAATATCCTCGCGAACGCTTCCCGCCACAAGGTCTTTGAGCGCGGTTTTGAAAACGACGGAAAAAAAGGGCCCTGCGTTGAAGACATAACTCCTTTCACCGGCGTCAGCGGGCAGTTCATCGAATACGGAGGAGAATATTTCGGAATGGTGCTTGAAGTACCGTCGATAGAACTGAGGTTTTGGACTTTGAGCCGGCAAAACAACCTGATAGACCACGTTTTCGGCTCGGTGCTGCGCACGGTTTCGGAGAGCGCCGCCGCGGCCCTCGTGAAGATCGACCGCCCGGTCATTTATGACGACTTTATAGCGGCGGAACAGGAAAAGCTTGCCGCTATAAAAGAGGCGTTTAACAACGGCCTTATGAACGGAGAGGAATTGAAGGCGCGCGAAGCTGTCATACACGGGCGCATCGAAGATATATGGCGAATTAACAACAGGGACAAGGTGTATCAGCCGCATCACTATCTGGTTTTCTTCGAAAAGAATAAAGACGTGTTGCGTGAACGCGTAAGAAACGCCGTCGCGACGCTGGAAAACGGCGATCTGTTTTGCAGGGCGCTTGAAGAAAAGGAACTGGCGGTCTTTTTAAAATACAATTACACGCTTGAGTTTGACGAACGCGAGATAGAGAATATCCAGCCGGATCGTTATATGGACTGGATATTGCCTAAAAAGATTGAGTTCACGGCGCGCACCGTGAAATATGACGGACTGATTACCCATACGCTTCGGCTGACCGATTATCCGGCCGAAGTGGCGAACGCTTGGGGACATATGCTTTTTAACATCACGAACACGCGGGTTGTATTGAAGATGAAGCCGCTTGACAGATTTAAGTCTGTCAGACGGATAGACAGGGCTATTGACGAACTTCGCGGACAGGAGGACAGCACCGGCAAAACCAGCCGGCTTATTGAGCTTTCACAGCATATTGACACGCTTTCAGAACTGCTGATGCTGTTGCAGGGCGATAATGAAAGGCTGTTTGAAGTGAACACTTACGTCACCATATACGATTACGAGCAGACCGCGGCGCTGAGAGACGCCGAATCCGGGAAGGAGGTCAGAAAGATTGGCGGCACGCAGATTAAGACGAACATAAAGCGGAAGCTTTCCGAACAGAGCTTTCGTTCGTCGGATTTGTTCGTTCAGCAGTTTTGGGCCTATGCTTCTTCGCATATTTCGGCTTATGACGCCTTTAGCGCCAAGAGCAGGAGCATACATTCAGGCTCGGTAGCGGCGGTTTTCCCGTTTGTGTACAAGGTGCTGTGCGACGACAGAGGCTTCAATATCGGCCACAACTCCGGGGTGCCGGTGTTTATAAACTTTTTCATGAGAGACCGCGACCGCGTCAATTCCAATATGGTCATCATAGGGAAATCCGGCAGCGGCAAATCATACGCGACCAAAACGTTGCTGACGAATCTGGCGGCCGAGGACAGTAAAATTTTTATTTTGGATCCCGAAAACGAATATCTTGGCTTGGCTGAAAACATGCACGGCAAAGTGATCGACGTAGGGAACGCGACGCAGGGCAGGCTGAACCCGTTCCAGATCGTCACGACAGTCGACGACGAGGAAGAGAACCTGACACCGGATTCCCCCCGCGGCGGCAACGTCAGTTTTAACACACATCTGCAGTTTCTGGAGGAATTTTTTCGCCAGATACTTCCCGGTATCGAAGCCGACGCGATGGAATATCTGAACAACCTGATCGTGAGGCTCTATGAAGACAAAGATATAAGCATGGACACAGATCTTTCCGTGCTGTCTCCGTCCGATTATCCTACTTTTGACGAGCTTTACGACAAGATTCTCGGCGAATACCAGATGGTAAGCGGCGGTTATTCAAAAACCAACCTGCAAGTGCTGCTGAACTATATTTCAAAGTTCGCCACGGGCGGACGGAATTCCGCGCTGTGGAACGGGGAAGCGACCCTTTCGACCAACGAAAATTTCATAGTCTTCAATTTTCAGTCATTGCTGGTCAACAAAAATAATACCGTCGCCAACGCGCAAATGCTGTTGGTGCTGAAGTGGCTTGACAACGAAATCATCAAGAACCGTGATTACAACATGCGCTTCGGCGCGTCTCGGAAAATAGTGGTGGTAATAGACGAGGCGCACGTGTTCATCGACGAAAAATATCCGATAGCTTTGGATTTTATGTTCCAACTCGCGAAACGCATAAGAAAATACAGCGGCATGCAGATCGTCATAACGCAGAACGTAAGGGATTTCGTAGGTACGGAGGAGATAGCGCGCAAATCCACCGCGATTATCAACGCCTGTCAGTATTCGTTCATATTCCCGCTCTCCCCCAACGACATGCATGATCTCGTGAAACTTTATGAAAAGGCGGGGGCGATAAACGAAAATGAACAGGAGGAAATCGTCAACAACGGCCGCGGTTGCGCGTTCGTGATCACATCCCCGGCGGAACGGACCTGTATCGACGTTGTGGCCTCAAGCAAAGCGCGAGAACTGTTCGAGGTGAAAGGAGGATGAATGTCATGCGAAAAATAACTGCGCTGTTTTTACTCGCGGTTGTGATATCGGTTTCCGGCTGTTCCGGAGGAGCGGACGTGCTGCGGCGCGTAACGGAAGAGGGAAGCATCAGGGTGCTCGCGTCGGAAAACAGCGAACCTTACGCATATCTCGCGGACGATGGGACGTGGGCCGGGGACGAGATAGACATAGCGAAAGAAATAGCCGATGATCTTGGGGTGGAACTTGTGATCGTTCCGGTTTCCAAACAAGATTTGCTTACGGCTCTTTCAGAAGAAAAGGGTGATATTGCCATCGGCAGGATAGAAAGAAGCGACCGCACTGACCGCAAGTACGCCGTTTCGCTGAGTTACGGAACCGGTAGGCTTTTTATCGTTACGCCGAGAAGCGTGTATTTTCCGACTCTCGGATCGCTGGGAGATGTCGATATAGGTGTTACGGAGCAGCTTTCCGGGGAAAATTCAATAGCTGTCGCCGGGGCGGCACACAGCGTCCGTTATTATAAGGATATGGACCTCGTGGAGCACTCTCTCGTGAATGGTACGATAGCGGCGTATGTCTGCTACGAGGAGCAGGTTTCCGGTTTGATGGACAGGCAGACGCTGCAGGCTAATAATATCTCCGGAAGCAAACCGGAAGAATATGTGGTCGTCGCCCGCAAGGAGAGCGGAACCGAAGCTCTTGTCGAGCGGGTAAGCGATACGATAACGCGGCTGCTGGAGAACGGAGAGCTTGGCGGTTTTTCAAAACTGTGACGCGGCCGGTTCATTATGCGAGATGCTGTCAATTTTTCGCGCGGGATTTTAACACCGGCGTGAGGAAATAATATATATATTTCTTATCTTACTTTAATTGAATTGAAAGGAGTTCCTGAAAATGAATTACATTGCTTTACTTGCCGCTAATTCTACTACTACCACAAATCCGTTTGAGGAGATTGCGTCTCCAATTATCGGTCTGCTGGATCTGGTTCTCACGCCGGCGCTTCTGTTGGTCGGCGCGGTTGGCGCCATATTCTGCATCTTTTTGGGCATAAAATTGGCCAAGGCTGACGAACCGCAGGAGCGCGACAAAGCGAAAAGCGCCCTGAAGAACGCTGTCATCGGTTTTGTCCTCATCTTCGTGCTGATCGTCGCGTTGCGCGTGGGACTTCCCGCTATGAGTGGATGGCTCTCCAGCGTGTCCACAAGTTGACGAGCCGCAGGAGCGCGACAAAGCTAAAAACGCTCTGAAAAACGTTGTCATCGGTTTTGTCCTCATTTTCGTGCTGATCGTCGCGCTGCGCGTGGGGCTTTCCGCTATGAGTGGATGGCTCTCCAGCGTGGCCACAACAGGGAGGTGACGGAGCCGAAAAGCCTACCGCCGCCGGGGATCTCCAGTGTTGCTCCGGCCTCAGGCGGGACAATCATAAGTTTTCGTCAATAGTTAAGTTATCAAGAGATGAGAAGAATTATGAAAAAAGAGCAAAGAAAATTTATCGCGTATACGCTGGCGAGCTTGTTTTTCTTTACCGGTTGCACTAATTCGCTGTTTTCAGCGAGGCCGACTGTAGAGAATCCTCCGGTGCCTAAACCATATGGAGGGGAACTGACGGAGCCTGCGGCTACATATGGCGGATACGACGATCCCGCAGAAGAG
>JAITPU010000041.1 GCA_031289235.1 Eubacteriales Family XIII. Incertae Sedis bacterium | reverse complement strand
CTCCCGGATTTTGGATTTCACCTTGAATGTCCCGGATTCATTCCATTCATAGCCATTTTCGTCAAGCATCCACGCCTTAACATCCTTTTTGCTCTTCCTGATGCCTTTCGCGAGAATGTACCCGTTTCCCTCCTCCAGCATATGGCCTATGTTTTTGTCGCTGTTCACTCCTCCGTCGGCCACAACGATCACTCTGCCAAATTTCCATCTTGTCAATGCTTTTTTTGAGAGCCGGGCGCAGGTGGTAAATAGTAAAAAGAAATGCCCAACGTGGGTTGTAAATATCATTAGCCTTGCCTATCAATTCACTTTATGTTACAATAAGCCGCAGACGGTCATTATAATGTTATTTTGCCGTTTGAACGCCACGCGACCGTGCGGGATCAGTTTGTCATGAAATTTGCAGGTGGAAAGGAGGAGAGCGGGAAGGAGCGCGTTTTCGGTTTGTGATCCTTATGAATCGGAGCGCCATATACGTTACGTTATGCGTTTTCCATGCTCCCACGGGGAGTATCCTGCTTATATTTTGTAATGAATCCGACATTTTTGTCAAAAGATCACAATAAGGCTGAATTCACGATGGAATTCACGGCCGAAGAATTTGAAAGCGCGCAAATCAAAGCTTACAGAGAGGAAAGAAACCATTTCGCGGTCGACGGATTCCGAAAAGGCAAAGCGCCGAAGCGTATCATTGAAATCCGGTACGGCGAAGACGTTTTCTTCGAGAAGGCGGTTACGAATCTGGTAAATTCCTCTTATGAGGACGCGCTTTACGGATTGGACATCGAAGCCGTTGACGCGCCGGAAATGGATTTTTCAGAGCTGAAAAAAGGAGACGGCTTTGTTGTGACCGTAAAGGTTGACGCCGCCCCGGAAATTGCGATAAAGGATTACAGAGAGATCAGACTCCCCGATACAGAATACGCGGTTTCGGAGGAAGACATCGACAAAGAACTGGAAATCTTACAGAACAGAAACGCCCGGCTGCTGACAATTGAACGCCCGGCTGAACTCGGAGACACGCTGATGATTGATTACGCGGGTTTTATCGGGGACGAGCCGTTTGAGGGCGGAACGGCGGAACGGCAGCCGCTTAAACTGGGGTCGGAGACTTTTATCCCGGGTTTTGAAGATCAGCTCGTCGGCGCGAAGCCGGGAGAAGAGCGGGATGTGCGCGTGACCTTTCCGGAAAACTACGGCGCAGAATCGTTGGCTGGAAAAGAAGCTTTGTTCCGCTGCAAGGTACATGAAATAAAAATGGAAGAAAAGCCGGAAATAAACGACGAATTCGCTCAGGACGTCAGTGAATTCGATACGCTGGACGAACTGCGGGAAAGCGTCCGGGTAAAACTTGAAGACGCGGCGGCGAAAAAAAACGAGTATGAAAAGGAAAACGCCCTGCTCGACAAGCTCTGCGAGGCTAATGACGTGGAAATCCCCGATGCCATGGTTAAAAAACGGATGGACGAGATGATGGACGAGATGATGGACGAATTCGAGACGCAATTTCGGGATCGGGGATTAAATGTCGACAACTACTTATCGTATATAAACCAGACGAAGGAAGGAATCAGGGAGAACTTTCGCGACGGCGCGCATAAGACGGTGAAGACGAAATTGCTTTTAAAGGCTGTAGCCAAGACGGAAAACATAGATGCTTCGGATGAAGAAGTTGATAAAGAGCTGAACGATATCATGACCGCACGGTACGCGTCTGACGCAAAAGAAATGATACGCATCTTCGCGTCGGACAACCGGAATCTCAGGAAGCTGAAAGAAGATGTCATCAACAGGAAAACATTGGATTTCCTGCTTGAAAACGCGATAGTCGCGCGGTGAAGATAAGACGGGGAATGGACGGTTAATGTTATGAATTTGATACCGATGGTAATAGAACAAACAAGCAGGGGAGAGCGTTCTTATGATATTTTCTCAAGGCTTTTAAAGGACAGGGTCGTTTTTCTGAGCGAGGAGATCGACGACAACTGCGCCAGCTTAGTGGTAGCGCAGCTGCTGTTTCTGGAATCCGAGGACACGGAAAAGGACATCAATCTTTACATAAACAGTCCGGGCGGCTCAGTCACGGCGGGCTTGGCTATTTACGACACTATGCAGTATATCAAACCGGACGTTTCGACGATCTGCATCGGGCTGGCGGCAAGCATGGGAGCTTTCCTGCTGTCCTCCGGAGCGAGAGGTAAACGATACGCTCTGCCCAACGCCGAGATCATGATACACCAGCCTCTCGGCGGCGTGAGAGGGCAGGCGGAAGATATCCGCATACACGCGGATCAGATATTGAAAACCCGGGAACAGCTGAACCGCATTTTGAGTGAAAACACGGGGCGGCCGCTGGAGCGCGTGGCTCTGGACACGGATCGCGATTTTTATATGTCCGCCGAAGACGGCGCGGCGTACGGTCTTATAGACGAGGTGATCAAATACAGGCGCTCGTCCGCCGACATTGATTTGGCAAAATCTGGAAAGGAAGAAGATGAGCAAGTATGACGAAACCAAACAGCTGAAATGTTCGTTTTGCGGAAAACCGCAGGATCAGGTGAAACGGCTGATCGCGGGTCCCGATGTATATATCTGCGATGAATGCGTGGAACTCTGTCAGGATATTATAAAGGAAGAATTTGAAAATATGGGCGTCGATTCCAAGATCGGCGACGCTCTTTTCAACGTGCCTAAGCCTAAGGAAATCGCCGCCATATTATCCGACTATGTGATTGATCAGGACGAGGCGAAAAAAGCCCTTGCCGTCGCGGTATACAATCACTACAAGAGGATCAGGCATCTTGACGTTTCCGACGAGGACGGCATTGAAATACAGAAAAGCAACATAATCATGATGGGACCCACAGGATCGGGCAAAACCCTGTTGGCTCAGACGCTCGCGAAGATATTCAACGTGCCTTTCGCCATTGCCGACGCCACCGCGCTTACGGAAGCCGGCTACGTGGGCGAGGACGTCGAGAATATACTTCTGAAGCTCGTTCAGACGGCGGACTACGATGTTGAAAAAGCCCAGAAGGGCATCATTTATGTGGATGAAATAGACAAGATCGCCAGAAAATCGGAAAACATGTCCATCACGCGGGACGTAAGCGGCGAGGGAGTCCAGCAGGCTCTTTTGAAAATACTTGAGGGAACAGTGGCCAGCGTTCCGCCGCAGGGCGGAAGGAAGCACCCTCACCAGGATTTCATCCAGTTCGACACAACGAACGTGCTGTTCATATGCGGAGGGGCGTTCGACGGCTTGGATAAGATCATTCAAAGGCGCATCGGAGAAAAAACCATAGGTTTCAACGCCGACATAAAAATCAATAAAATGGATAAAATGGATAAGGCGGATATTTTGAAACTGGTGCAATCTGAAGACCTGTTGCAGTACGGTCTGATTCCGGAATTCATCGGGCGCCTGCCCGTTATGGTGACATTGCAGGAACTGGACGCCAACGCTCTTGTGCGCATCATAAAGGAACCCAGAAACGCGATACTGAAACAATATAAAAAACTCTTTCAGTTAGATGATGTTGAACTTGAGCTTGAGGACGACGCGATCATCAGCATCGCGAAAAAAGCGATTGAAAGGAAGACCGGCGCCAGAGGTCTGAGGAGCATCCTTGAGCATGTGATGACGAATATAATGTACGAAATCCCGTCGAGAAACGATATACGAAAGGTTATAGTTACGAAAGGCACTATTGATCACAATACGGAACCGACGCTGGTGCTTACAGATTCGGCGTGAACAACGCTCGTTAAATTTCGCTCCAAGCGCGATCTTATGCCGCGGAAGCGGCGATTGGAGGGACGAACTTGAAAGTTAATAAACTTAGAAAGCTGCTGAACGATATCGTAGGTTTAAACCACGAAAAAACGAACGACGGCGCGGACGTCCAGGAAGCTTCAGAAGAATACGCTGTAGAAGATGAAACGGACGGATTAAAGCACCTGCCCACCATTCCGTTGCGCGGACTGGTTATATTCCCGTATATGGTGCTGCACTTTGACATAGGCAGAGAAAAGTCCATCAGCGCGCTGGAAAAGGCTATGGTGCATAATCAGTTGATCTTCCTTGTGGGACAGCAGGACTCGGAAACCAACATCCCGGCCGCAGAAGATTTTTACCAAGTGGGAACAATCGCGAAAATCAAGCAGATGCTGAAATTGCCCGGAGACGTTATCCGGGTGTTGGCGGAAGGGATCAGCCGCGGGACTGTCGTTAAACTTATCTCTGAGACGCCGTATTTCAAATACGCCGTCAAAGAAATACAAGAAGCCGGATACGGCAATGAAATCCCAAGCCGCATAATCGCCATGATGCGCAGCACGCTGAACCGTTTCGAAGAATATCTGTCGCTCAGCTCGAAAGTTTCACGGGATGTTTTCCCGTCGGTGGCTTCGGTGGAACAACCGGGGAGATTAGCCGATGTGATTACTTCTCATCTCAATATAAAGCAGGAAATCAAGCAATCTGTGCTGGAATCTTTCGATCCGGAAAAACGGCTTGAGATTTTAAATAAAATACTGTCAAAAGAAATTGAGATCCTGCATATCGAACAGGATATAAACAGCAAGGTCAGGAGCCAGATCAATAAAAATCAGCGGGAATATTACCTGCGCGAGCAGATGCGAGCTATCCAAGAGGAACTGGGCAGCGAGGAACCCGCGGAAGCCGCGGAGGACGAAATTGGGGATTTGCGGGCGCAGCTCGAAAATCTGCAGCTGCCGGAGAAAATCGCGAAAAAGGTAGAAAAAGAAATCCAACGCCTCACGAAAATACAGTCTTCTTCAGCGGAAGGAGGAGTTATCCGCACCTATGTGGAGTGGATCGTCTCATTGCCGTGGAACAAATATTCAGATAAGCAGATCGACATTGCCGAAGCGGAAAAGATCCTCAATGAGGATCATTACGGTTTGGAAAAAGTAAAAGAACGGATCGTGGAATATCTGGCGGTCATGAAACTCTCACAGAGCCTGCGGGGGCCTATCCTGTGCCTCGTAGGACCGCCGGGCGTGGGCAAAACTTCCGTGGCAAAATCAATCGCCAGGGCCGCCGGCAGAGAGTTTACGCGCATGTCTCTGGGCGGTGTACGGGATGAGGCGGAAATACGCGGTCACAGAAGGACTTATATCGGCGCGATCCCCGGCAGGGTGATTTCCGCCATGAAGGACGCGGGAGCCATGGATCCGGTCTTCTTGTTCGACGAGATAGACAAAGCGGGGAACGATTTTCGCGGAGATCTGGCCTCGGCTCTTCTTGAAGTGCTGGATCCGGAGCAGAATAAGGATTTTACGGATCACTATCTGGAGATACCGTTTGACCTTTCCAAGGTGATGTTCATAACCACCGCGAACACGACGGACACCATCCCAAGGCCGCTTCTCGACCGCATGGAGCTTATAACGCTCCCAAGTTATACGGAGGAAGAAAAAGTAAAGATCGCGCGCAGGTATCTCGTGCCAAAAAAGATCATAGAACACGGGCTGCAGCCTTCGAACGTACATATTTCCGAGAACGCGATCCACGACATCGTGAACTATTACACCAGGGAATCCGGCGTGCGTAACTTGGAACGGGAAATCGCGAACCTGTGCAGAAAAATAGCGCGGAAAACGGTGGAAAAGAAATTATCCGCGGTGCGCGTCAGCGCGGCCAACACAGAAGAATATCTGGGGAAAAAGCGTTTCAGATATGATATCGTGGGAGACCTGCCCCAGATAGGCGTCGTCACAGGGCTCGCGTGGACATCTGTGGGCGGGACAACTCTGTCCATCGAGACAAGCGCGGTTCCGGGCACCGGACAGATTGTTCTCACGGGACAATTGGGGGACGTGATGAAAGAATCGGCGCGCGCGGGCATAAGCTACATCCGCTCCATATGTAGCGAACTGGGACTCGAAGGAGATTTTTATAAGAAAAAGGACCTGCACATTCATATACCGGAGGGAGCGACGCCCAAGGACGGGCCTTCGGCGGGCGTCACCATGTGCGCCGCGCTGATCTCCACTCTGACAAACATACCCGCCAGGCAGAACGTGGCGATGACGGGCGAGATTACGCTGCGGGGTATGGTTTTGCCCGTGGGAGGAGTGCGCGAAAAGATTCTCGCGGCTCACAGGGCCGGCATAGATAAAGTGCTTCTGCCGGTGGAAAACGAACGGGATATCGAAGAGATTCCCGGAAATGTGCGAAGAAAAATGGAATTTGTGCTCATTGAACATGCGAGAGAAACGCTGCCGCATATACTGGAAAGCGTTCCGGCGCCGGCGAAGGTAAAACGGAGAGAAAAGCGCGGAAGTTCCGGAGCGGATATCGGCGCGAACAGCAATGCGGATTAAAAAAGCCGAATTGCTGGCGATAGCTGTGAAGAAAAGCCAGTATCCGGAAGAAAGCGGCGCGGAGATCGCGTTCGCGGGAAGGTCAAACGTAGGGAAATCCTCGCTGCTGAACCTGCTGACAGGGAAAAAGAGCCTTGCGCGTATCAGCGGCAGCCCGGGTAAGACCAGAACAGTGAACTTCTATCAGATAAACGATGAATTTCACTTTGTCGATTTACCCGGCTACGGCTACGCGAAGGTTTCCAGATCTGTCTCCGAAAGCTGGGGAAAGATGGTAGAAAGCTATCTCTTGGAGCGGAAAACTCTCCGAAAAGTTGTCCTGCTGGTAGATATACGCCACGAACCGTCTGCGCAGGATGTGCAGATGTACCGGTGGCTGCGGCTCTACGGACTTAGCGGCCTTGTCGCGGCGACGAAAGCGGATAAAATATCGAAGAACGAAACACGAAAAAACAGCGGCGTAATCAGAAAAACCTTGGAAATGGAAGAGAACGGCCTGCTGATCCCGGTTTCCGCGCTGAAGAAAAGCGGGACGGACGCGCTGATGGAGGCGATAGAAGCGATCATAACGCCGAACGAAACCGGCTCCGCCGGCCGGCGCTGCATCCGGGAGGAAAAATAACACTGAATGCGGTTCTTATCATTTCAAATCATCTTTAAACGGATCAAAGCAATACGCTTCATGCTGACGGACAAGACCGTGCCCAAGCGCAAAAAGTTCCTTGTCGTCGCGGGCGCCGTCTATTTGTTTCTGCCGTTCGACCTGATCCCGCCTGTGCTTTTCCCCATAGGTTTTTTGGATGATTTGATCCTGTGGGTTTGGATTATGTGGTATTTGAAGGATACTCTGGACGCTTACTGGACGGGCGGAAAAGACGCCGACCTTTCAAAGGCTTACATCGGCAAAGAGATCATAGACGACGCTGAGTTCAAAGTTGAGAACGACGACGAAAAGCACGGATGAGAGTAGGCTTCACAAAGCCTTAGCTATTTCGACGACGTCGCCGATGACAGCGCTGCCTGTGGGCAGAGGACCCGCGCCTTTTCCGTAAAACATCAGTTCATCCACGGCGTTGCCTTTTACGAACACGGCGTTAAACTCATCGCCGACGCCGGCCAGAGGATGATCCTCGGGAATAAATGTTGGTTTGACGCTGTATACGACGCCGTTTCCGCTCTTCTTCGCGGAAGCGATAAGCTTGATCTTCGCGCCTTCCGCTTTCGCCCTGTCTATATCGGTTTTCGTGATCTTTGAAATCCCCTCCGCCGGGATTTGTTCCGGCGGCACCCGCATGCCGAACGCGACGGACAACAGGATGGACAGTTTGTTCGCCGCGTCTATCCCCTCCACATCAGCGGTTGGATCGGCTTCCGCGAATCCCTTATCCTGAGCGGCTTTAAGAGCCTCTTCATAAGCGAGGCCGTTTTCTGTCATTTGCGTCAGTATATAATTGGTCGTGCCGTTGAGGATGCCCAAAATCTCCTCGTATTCGTTGGCCGCGAGCGCGGTGGTAAGCGCGTTCAGAAGGGGAATTCCGCCGCACACGCTGGCTTCAAAACGGAACATCACCCCGCCGGCTTTCGCGGTATTCGTCAACTCGTCGTAATTAGCGGCGACGGCGGCCTTGTTGGCCGTTACCACATGCTTTCCGTTTTTCATAGCCGCGAGCATGAATCCGGAGGCCGGTTCTATCCCCCCCAGCAGTTCAACGACGATACTGATGGACGGATCTTTTAAAATCACATCGGGGTCCTGTGTAAACCGGTCAAGGCTCACGGACACATCTCTCTTGCGGTGAACGTCCTTTTCAAGGATCTTCGTGAACTCAATATCCGCGCCTGAAACCTCGGCGATACGCTTCCTGTTCATTTCCAGAACCTTGTAACTTCCCACGCCGATGTTTCCAAAACCCAAAAGGCCGACATTTACTTTTTTCATGATTTTATTCTCCGGCTATTATTAAAAGTTAGTTGCCGATACAGGCGGACGCAGGGAAATCCGCCCGTTTCACGCGTTGACGCTGCACGCCGATACGCGTTCTGAGGGCCGCGCAAAGCGCGGCCCTTGAGTTGATCCGCAAAGGCGCTCGGCGGAAACCTGCGCATCCAACCTTGCCCAAGCGGAAAAATAGCCTGCGCAAATTTCAGCGCAGGCTATAAAACGCGTCTTTTCCGGCGTACACCGCGGAAGCGCCCAATTCCTCTTCTAATCTCAGAAGCTGATTGTATTTCGCGACGCGGTCTGTTCTGGAAAGCGAACCTGTCTTGATCTGGCCCGCATTCAGCCCGACGACTATATCCGCGATGGTCACATCTTCAGTCTCGCCTGAACGATGTGAAACTATAGCGGTATAACCGGCCTTTTTGGCCATCTCAATAGCGTCGATGGTTTCCGTCAGCGTGCCGATCTGATTTACCTTGATAAGGATGGAATTGGCGACGCCGGACTTAATGCCGTTCGCCAGCCGTTCTGTGTTCGTTACGAACAGGTCGTCGCCGACTAACTGCACCTTCTTGCCGAGCCTTTCGGTCATCAGCTTCCAGCCTTCCCAGTCGTCCTCGGAAAGCCCGTCCTCTATGGATATTATGGGATATTTTTCGCAGAGAGTTTCGTAATAGGCCACCATTTCCTCAGCGGTGCGCTTAACGCCTTCGCCTTCGAGGTTATAAAGTTTCGTACCCGCGTCATACATTTCCGTGGCCGCCACGTCGAGCGCGATCTTCACGTCTTTGCCTGCTTTATAGCCCGCTTTTCCTATGGCTTCCACGACGACTTTTATGGCCTCTTCGTTCGTGGAAAGGTCAGGCGCGAATCCGCCCTCGTCGCCCACCGCGGTGTTGAGGCCCTTGCCTTTAAGAACGGCTTTCAGGCTGTGAAAAATCTCCGCGCCCACCCTGAGCGCCTCCCTGAATGAAGACGCGCCCACGGGCATGATCATGAATTCCTGAATGTCAATGGTGTTGTCCGCATGTTGTCCGCCGTTTAAAATATTCATCATCGGCGTGGGAAGCAGCTTGCCGTTTACGCCGCCTATGTACCTGTAGAGCGGAAGGTCCAAACTTTCGGCCGAGGCGCGGGCGACGGCCAGAGAAACTCCTAAAATCGCGTTTGCGCCCAATTTCCCCTTGTTAGGCGTACCGTCAAGCTCAATAAGAAGGCGGTCTATTTCCGTCTGATCCGACGCGTTTAAACCGACTAAGGCTTCGGCGATGACTTCGTTCACGTTTTTAACCGCCTGCAGCACGCCTTTGCCGCCGTACCGGCTTTTATCGCCGTCCCGGAGTTCCACCGCCTCGTGCGCGCCAGTGGAAGCTCCCGAAGGCACGATAGCCCTGCCAATCGAACTATCCGCCAAAAGCACTTCAACTTCCACCGTCGGATTTCCTCTGGAATCCAACACTTCTCTCGCGGATATATCCTCAATTTCAATATACATGCTTACCTCCTACACTTTCTGAAATTCAACGATTTTGATAAAATCGGCGGGCTTGAGGCTTGCGCCGCCCACAAGGGCGCCGTCCACATCCTCTATGCTCAAAATTTCCCCGGCGTTATCGGGTTTCACGCTGCCGCCGTACTGTACGCGAACCTGTTCGCCCGCTTCATTGTCGAAAAGGGCGTTCACGACGCGCCTTATGAAACCGCACATCTCGCCGGCCTGTTCCGGCGTCGCCGTGCGCCCCGTGCCGATGGCCCATATGGGTTCATAGGCTATCACCAACCTCCTGACCTGAGCCGCGTCGATTCCCTCCAGAGCGTAGTGAAGCTGATCCCGCACGACGTCAAACGCCCGCCCCGCATCCCGCGCGGCGAGATCTTCGCCCACGCAAAGTATCGGCACAATACCGTGAACGAAAGCCCTGTGCAGCTTTTTATTCACTGTTTCGTCCGTTTCGCCGAAATACTGTCTGCGTTCCGAATGCCCGATGACGCAGTAATCCACGCCTATCTCCTCCAGCATCTCCGCGGATATCTCTCCCGTATAGGCGCCGTTTTCTTCGAAATGCACGTTCTGCGCGCCGAGACGTATGTCAGTCCCCGCGAAAGCGTCTTTCAAAGCCGTAAGCTGAGTGAACGGGGCGCAAATTCCCGCTTCGACGCCGCCGTCCCTGTACAAGCGCTTAAATTCATCCGCAAAAGCAAGGGCCTCTTTCGTGGTTTTAAACATCTTCCAGTTTCCGGCAATGAATTTCTTTCGCATGGATCCGTCCTTTCTCCGCCGTTCCGGCCGCACACTTAATCAGACGTCCTGCAATACAGCGACGCCCGGCAGTTCTTTTCCTTCCAAAAATTCAAGCGACGCACCTCCGCCGGTGGAAATATGGGACATCCTGCCGCCCAGTCCGAAGTTTTCGACAGCCGCCGCGGAATCTCCGCCGCCGATTATGGTCACGGCGTCCGAAGCCGCAAGCGCCTCCGCAACGCGTCTCGTGCCCGTCGCGAAATTGGACATCTCGAACACGCCCATTGGCCCGTTCCATATGATCGTGCCCGCCTTTTTGATTTCTTCTGTAAACAGCGCGATTGTTTTGGAACCGATATCAAGCCCCATCCAGTCAGCGGGTATGCTGTCCACGCTGAATTCCGCCGTCTCGGCGTTGTTATCGAAACTCTTCGCCGCTTTCACATCCACGGTGATCAAAAGCTTTACGCCGCTTTGCTTCGCTTTTTCAACCAAAGAAAGGGCCAAATCAAGACTGTTTTCGTCCAATATGGATTGGCCGATTTCTTTGCCGGAGGCCTTCAGAAAGGTAAAGGCCATGCCTCCGCCGATTATCAGGCTGTCTACCTTGCCAAGAAGGTTTTCGATCACGAGGATTTTATCGCTGACTTTCGCGCCGCCTAAAATCGCCAGAAGCGGTCGTCTGGGATGCTCGACGGCCTCACCCAGAAAGCGCACTTCTTTTTCGATAAGGAAGCCCGACACAGAGGGCAGATGAGCGGCTACGCCCGCCGTGGACGCATGCGCTCTGTGAGCGGTTCCGAACGCGTCGTTCACGTAAATATCGGCCAGCGAAGCAAGCTGTCTGGAAAAATCCGCGTCGTTTTTAGTTTCCTCTTTGCGGAAGCGCAAATTCTCCAGCAGCATGACCCGGCCCTCGTTCAGGCTTTCAGCCGCCTGAACGACCGCGCCGTCCACTACCGCCGGCGAGCTGACAAACAAAACTTCCTGTGAGAGCAGCTGCGAGAGCCTGTCCGCCACCGGTTTCAGACTGTATTTCATATCCGCGGTCCCGCCGGGCCGCCCCAGGTGCGACATCAGGATCACTTTTGCGTTTTCGGAGATCAGATAACGGATCGTAGGCAGCGCGCCCGTAATCCTCGTCTCGTCGGTGATGTTTCCGCTTGCATCCAGCGGAACGTTGAAATCACAGCGGACGATGACCCTCTTTCCTCTCACGTCTATATCTTTCACCGTCTTTTTCATATTAATTCCTTTACAACAACAAAGCGGGGGACTAAGGCCTCAGCGAAAAAACGGCGCCAGCGGCCAAAGCTGTTTTCAGCGGAAGCCAGCGGTCAGGACGCTGAAGCCGTCCGTTCAAACGCTTACAGTCCCTTGGAGATCACATATTCGATCAGATCCACCACCCGGTTGGAATAGCCCCATTCGTTGTCATACCACGAAAGCACTTTAAGCATTTTATCATCTATAACCATGGTGGAAAGCGCGTCCACAATGGATGAGCGGGCGTCGCCCTTGTAGTCCACGGATACGAGAGCTTCTTCGCTGTAACCCAAGAAACCTTTAAGTTCGCCTTCCGACGCCTTTTTCAGAGCCGCGTTTACCGCGTCTTTTGTGGCAGATTTTTCCAGTTCGAAAACGATATCAACGATAGAAACCGCCGGGGTCGGTACGCGGATCGCCAGCCCGTTCAGCTTGCCTTTAAGCTGCGGCAGCACTAAAGCCACAGCCTTCGCCGCGCCGGTGGTGGTCGGGATCATCGAAATGGCCGCCGCCCTCGCCCTCCTGAGATCTTTGTGGGGCAAATCCAAAATTTTCTGATCGTTGGTATACGAATGCACAGTCGTCATCAGGCCGTTTTTTACGCCGAATTCCCGGTCGACGACCTTCGCGACGGGCGCGAGACAGTTGGTTGTGCAGGAGGCGTTTGAGAGTACGTGATGCTTGGACGGATCGTATTTCTCCTCGTTCACTCCCATAACCACGGTGATGTCTTCATCCGTTGCGGGAGCTGAAATTATAACCTTTTTCGCGCCGGCCTGAATGTGTTTTGCGGCGTCGGCTTTCTTTGTGAAAAGTCCTGTGGATTCCAGCACAACATCAACGCCTAATTCCTTCCATGGCAGATCGGCGGGGTTCCGTACCGCGACGATCCTGATCTTTTTCCCATTTACCACGATAGCGTCTTCTTTTGCCTCGACCTCCCCGTTGAATTTTCCGAAGCAACTGTCATACTTCAGCAGATGGGCCAGAGTTTCCGGATCCGTGACATCGTTGATCGCCACGATATCGAAGTCCGCACCCTTATCTATCGCCGCCTTGAAAGCGTTCCTTCCGATCCTTCCAAATCCGTTGATACCTACTTTCGTTTTCATTTTTTCCTCCTTTTTCTTTGTATTTTATATATGTATATATTATTTTTTACGCTATACGCAATTATGCGCGGAAAACCGCGCGAGCCGATTTTAAGGTTAACGCGGCCACGCGCGGCGATGGTTAAGCACCCAGACATCAGCGGGCGGCTTTTGAACAGTAAGCCTGCGTCAATAGCGCCGCCGTCTTGATGAGGAAGGCAGCTTCATTTCATCGCGGTATTTAGCGACGGTCCTTCTGGATATATTTATGCCATCAGAAACAAGCCTATCCGCGATCACTTGATCCGACAGGGGCGAAGCCGGGTTCTCCCCGGCGATCATTTCACCTATAAAAGCCTTTATGCTTTCCGACGAAACTGAACCTCCCGAATTCGCGGATACTCCGCTCGTAAAAAAGTATTTTATCTCAAAAAAACCCCTATGGGTTTGCATGTATTTGCCGTTTACAGCGCGGCTCACCGTCGATTCATGCACGCCCGTCTCGCGGGCGATCTGTTTAAGGCTCAGCGGTTTCAGCCGTTTCCATCCTTTTTCAAAGAAGTCTATCTGATATTTTACCACAGCGCTTACTACATTGTATATAGTCTGTTTCCGTTGTTCGATACTTTTTATGAGCCATACCGCGGAATCCAACCTGCCGGCGAGAAAATCGGAAACGCTTGAATCTCCGCCCGCTTCCCGCAGGATTTTTCTGCAATAAGCGCTTATCACGAGTTTCGGCGTATTCTCGTTTACCGTCACGACATAGCTTCCGCCGATATTCTCGACGATCGCGTCGGGAATGATACGCCCGCTTCCCGCAGCGGTTCCGAACTTCCTCCCCGGCTTGGGTTCAAGCCCTCTGATCACGTCGGCGATTCGCTGAACTTCGCAAACAGGCAGACAAAGAGCTTTGGAAATACTGTTTAAACGGTTTTCGGCTATATCTTCAAGATGATTTTGCAAGATAATTGTCGTTTCAGGCGTTTCTATCCCCAGACGAGCGAGTTGTATAGACAGACATTCTCTCAGTCCGGACGCGCCCACGCCCGGAGGATCAAAGCTCTGAACCGTCTTTACGGCATACGCGGCCCTTTCCGGGCGGATTTTCAGACGCGCGGCAATCTCTTCAGCGGACTGGGTCATATAGCCGTTTGAATCCAAAGACTCTATAACATATTCTCCCACCTTTCTGTCGCTTTTTTTTAAATCGGAGAAACGGAGCTGGGACATCAGATATTCTGTAAGATCCGTCTGAGGCGAGAATGAGTGTTCGTCGGCGCGCCTGTTTTGTCCGCCGGACTTTCCCCATTGCCCATAGCTTATATCGTCATATTCTCTTTCCTTCAGGTATTCCGGCCAATCGAAATCATCATTCCCGTTTCGTACCGTGAAACTCTCTTCCGGAAGCCCCGCTTCAGTTTCAGAAGGCCGCGGCGGAAGGTCCGCCTCCAACTCCAGGACAGGGTTCGTAAGGAGCTGCTCTTCGACATAAGCTTCAAGCTCCTGGATATCGAATTGCAATATCTGAACAGCCTGGATCAACTCCGGAGCCATGACTGTTTTCTGCGACTGCCCGATCGTCAGGTCATATCCGAATCCGGATTTCACCGCTGGCGTCATATCCCGTTTCCCTGATCACCCGTCGCGACGGCCATGAAAAAACAGGCCGGCCGGCCTGTTTTTTCACTCTAATATCTCTATTATCTCACGCCCTGTATTTCGCAGAAGTTGAACCATATCTGCGCCAGTTCGCCCCTGCTTAACGGCGCCAAAGGATTGAAGAGAATGATGCCTCCGTTAAGCTGCCCCCTCATGACGCCGTATTTCTGCGCCACAAGAATCTCTTCCTTCGCCCAATCGCTCTCCCACGTCAGGTCCGAAAAACCAAGCGCTCCGTCGGAACTCAAATTCAAACCCAAAGACCGCAAATAACGAATGATGATCACGGCCGCCTGCTCCCTCGTTATATTATCATCGGGGGCAAACAGCGTTCCGCCAATACCTGTAATGATGCCTTGTCCAACAGCCCAATTCAGATGGGGGGCGTAGTAAGCGGTATAATCGACGTCCGTGAAGGCGCCGGGAACCGCCGGAGTATCATCGGATATGCCCGCGTAGCGGCCTAATATAGTAACGAAAGAAGCTCGGTTAGCCAGAGTGTCGGGAGCGAAGAGAGTCTCACTGATCCCTTTGAACAGGCCGCGCTCCACCACGTAAAGGATCGCGTCTTCCGCCCAGTGATTCGCTATGTCTGTGAAAGAGAAACCTCTCTCGAAAGCGACATACAGGCTATGATTGGCGGATACATCGACAAATGTGTATCTCACGGGCGCACCCACCGACTCTCCGTCCACGAGCACATCTTTTATTCTCCAACCGGCGTCAGGCGTGAATGTGAAAGTTTTGCTTCCTCCTTCCAGAACACTGACGCTGCCGGATTCACTTACGGCGCCTCCCGAGGATGCCGTGACGTTTATGGCGTAAGATGTCGAAGTGGAGGTGGATGAACCGCCGCCGCCGCCTCCGCCGCCTCCTCCTCCACTGCCGCCGCCGCCGCCGCTGCGGGGAGATATCACAATTACAAAATTTTTCGGCTCGCTTCTTCCGTTGTTATTATTCGCCGTTACCTCAAAAGGAAAGCTTCCCGCCGCCGTCGGCGTGCCGGTAATCGCGCCGGTCAGGGCCTCCAGCGTAAGTCCTCCGGGCAGTGCTCCGGATGTAATTTCCCAGCTGATAGGCGCTACGCCTTTCGCCTCAAGAATTTGGCTGTAAGGCACATTTACTCTGCCGTCCGCAAGCTTGCTCGTCGTGATAGCCGGGATAGTCGGGATATCCGGGATATCCGGGATATCCGGGATATCCGGGATATCCGTGACGGTAAGGTTTGCGGACGCAATGTCGCCGAAAAAGATCGCGCTGACTGTCACGTTTCCCTTAAAGTTACTCGCTACGGTCGTCAAGCCGCTGTCGGACGAAAGCTCCGCATTGCCCTCCGGGCTGGTTTCCCATCTGAACCTATTCTCCATATCTTCAATGCTGGTAAGCGGCGTATAGTATGTCGATTTCGAATAATCATAATATAAGGAAGAGTCGAAATCCGCCGAAGGAGTGACGTCCGACCATGAAACTGACAGCGAAAGGCTGCTGTCGGACAGTATGCTGGCGGAAGAGGGCGAAACCGTTATTTTTTTATTTGGCAACCTCGGGGAAAGCACTACATTATGCTTCGCCGCTGACGAAGACTCAATCACATCCGCAATGTTCTCAGCAAAATCATCGTCTACGCCTACTTTTATGTTTCTATACGCACCCTCAGGCAAATAGATGGACGCCGCGGTCGCCGCGAACACCGCCGAAAAATCCTTGCTTGCAGTATTCGCGGTATAATATTCAGAACCGTCTGGCAACGGCACGCTGATATCCTTGGAATAGCCGTAAGTCTCGAACGGAACCTTCACACGGTATACCTCAACGCCAT
>JAITPU010000038.1 GCA_031289235.1 Eubacteriales Family XIII. Incertae Sedis bacterium | reverse complement strand
CTTGGGGACAACGAGTTTCATCTGGCCTTCCGCGCGGATGATTACGATGCCGCCCATGAAAGACACAGGGAAATGGGTTGTATCTGCTATGAAAATAATGAGATGGGCATCTATTTTATAAGCGATCCGGACGGATACTGGCTGGAAATCGTGCCGGCTTGAAGCCTGTTTCCGCCGGGTATCGCGGAAGCTTATCACTCCGCCAAATGGGGTAAAACATGGATGGTACAAATAACGAGCGCGATATCGCGGCGGCAACGGATTCCGCGGCCGCGCCGAGATTCAGGCGCGACGGGCAAAGACAGCCGATGAACAAAAAAACTTTGCGGGATGGTCTGATCATTTATTTGTTGATCATAGGCGTTATTTTTGCGTTGGTCGTTTTTTTGAAATATTTTCTGTTTCCGGGTATGCCTGACGAATATATAGCGAAATTGACTGTGAGCGGCACTATCGACGCCGAAGAAAACGAGGACATTTTCGGGTCGTCCGCGCCTTATCAGCACAGTTGGACTCTGAACAAGATCGCCGAACTCGAAGACGACCCCAAAAACAAGGGCCTTATTTTATTCGTGAATACGCCGGGCGGCGGCGTTTACGAAAGCGACGAACTTTATTTGAAAATAAAGGAATATAAGAAAAAAACTGGAAATCCGGTTTATGTCGCCATGGGGTCGATGGCCGCGTCGGGAGGTTATTATATTTCCGCGCCCGCTGACAAGATATACGCGAATCGCAACACGTGGACGGGTTCTATTGGCGTTATGATGGGAACCGTAGTTGACGTCTCCGAGTTTCTGGAAAAATATGGAGTCCGCGCGGAAACCTTTGCCTCAGGCAGGAACAAAGGAATGGGCGGCTATTTTGATCCCCTTACAGACGAACAGAGGGCAATATTTCAAGGCTTGGCTGACGAAGCGTATGAGCAGTTTGTGGACATTGTCGCCGCAGAACGGGATCTGAGCGTCGAAACGGTGAAAAATATCGCCGACGGCAGAGTTTATACCGCGAAACAGGCTTTAAAGCTTGGCCTGATCGACGAGATCGGAGCTTTTGACGAGGCGCTGCGGGATATGAGAATGAGTTACGGTTTGGATTGTCCGCTGGTGGATATCTATCGCGCTGACAGTTCGTTTTTCGGCAGACTGCTCGGCTTTAAAGCCACCGGAAGCCTCGTCAGCGCACTGGAAAATTTTGGAAAAGGCGATGTGTCCGCGGTCCTCGATTTCGCGCAAAACCGGCGCGTGGCTCCGGTTCGCTATCAGTATCAGTAAAGGGAGGCACTATATTAAAAGGAAGCGTGGTTTATGCCCCGCTTTCGGCCTATCAACGCCTGCCTTTGAATAGTAAGCGGCGGAACTTGCCGCGCATTAACTGTCAAGAAAAACGCTTGACAGTCGGGGCGCGTTCTGCTATATTGTGCCTTGAAAGGGAAAACTATGGCGCGGCTTGAAGATATGATGCGGATGAGTATGCTCTATGATTTTTACGGCACGCTTTTGAACGGAAAACAGAGAGATATTTTTCGCTTATATCACGGTGATAATCTTTCCCTGTCGGAGATTTCCGCGGAACTGGGGATCACGCGTCAGGGCGTGCATGACACGCTGAAAAAGGCGGAGGCGGCCTTAGGCGGATTTGAAGAAAAACTGGGACTGATCGAAAAGTTCCGAAGTCAAAACGAGCAGATGGAGCTGATGAGAACCGAATTGGATGCGATTCATAAAGCGAACGCGGAAATAGGCGCGCGATTGGAGGCTTTCGCCGGAGTGATCGGCGGTTTGACGCAATGACGAAATTTGCTAAAAGGCGGGAAGGAGAAACAGGTCAGGATGGCGTTTGAAAGCTTATCCGAAAAATTGCAGGGCGTATTCAAGAAGCTGAGAGGCAAAGGCGTACTGACGGAAACAGATATCGACGAAGCGATGCGAGAAGTGAAGCTGGCGCTGCTGGAGGCGGACGTCGGCTTTAAAATCGTAAAGCAGTTTATCGAGAGTGTAAAGGAAAAAGCCAAGGGCAAAGACGTCATGGAAAGCCTTACCCCGGCCCAGCAGGTTCTTAAGATCGTAAAGGACGAGCTTGTGGGTCTCATGGGCGGGGTGAACAGCCGGTTGACTTATTCGCCGAAGGGCTTCACGGTCATCATGCTGGTGGGGTTGCAGGGAAGCGGGAAGACCACGACCTGCGGCAAGCTGGCGAATTATCTGAAAAAAATCGGCAAGAAACCCATGCTGGCCGCCTGCGACGTATACCGTCCGGCGGCGATCGACCAGCTCGAAATAGTGGGAAAGAGCGTGGACGCGCCGGTGTTCGTCATGCGGGAATCGGAAGATCCCGTCGAGATTGCCGAAAAGGCCGTGAAAGAAGCTGATTACAAAGGTTTCGACGTACTCATCATAGACACAGCCGGCCGCCTGCAGATCGACGAGGCGCTCATGGGGGAATTGGTCAGGCTCAAAAAGGCCGTTCGTCCCCACGAGATTCTCCTTGTGATGGACGCGATGATGGGACAGGACGCGGTGAACGCGGCGGCGGGCTTCAACGGCGCGCTCGGCGTCGACGGCGTTATCATGACGAAGTTAGACGGCGATACTCGCGGCGGCGCGGCGCTTTCCGCGAAAACCGTGACGCAGAGGCCGATAAAATTCATAGGCTCAGGCGAAAAGTTCGACGCGCTTGAAGCTTTCCACCCGGAACGCATGGCTTCGCGGATTCTGGGCATGGGCGATGTGATGAGTCTTATAGAAAAGGCTCAGGAAAATTTTGACGACGCTGAAGCCGAAAAACTCGAACGCAAGATCAAGAAAAACGAGTTCACTCTTGAAGACTTTTTGGAGCAGATCGGGCAGATCAGAAAAATGGGCGGCATCGGCAAGCTCATCGGTATGCTTCCGGGGATTGGCGGTTCGATGAAAAACATCAATGTAGAGGCCGGAGAAAAAGAATTCAAGCAGATGGAAGCCATAATCTGCTCGATGACCAAGGAAGAACGGCGAAACCCTTCCATACTGAATTCCGGGAGGAGAAAGCGCGTGGCGGCGGGTTCGGGACAGACCGTGCAGAAGATCAACATCCTGATCAAACGCTATGAAGAGGCGAGGAAGATGATGAAGAGCTTCATGGGCGGATCCAAACACAACAGAAGCAAGATAATGAAAAATTTCGGCGGATTTAACGGTATTTAACTTAATTGCGTCACCGACTGAACATTGGAGTCGCGAAGGTCTTTGTTTAATTATCTAGCAATAATTTTGAAAACGGCGGACGAGGAGGTAAAAAATGGCGGTTAAAATAAGGTTGAAAAGAATGGGAGCGAATAAGAAGCCCTTTTACAGGATTGTGGTTGCTGATTCCAGAGCGCCCAGGGACGGGAAGTTCATAGAGGAAATAGGCTATTATGACCCTCTTAAAGATCCGGCCGATGTCAGGGTAGACGGTGAAAGAGCGAAAAAATGGCTTTCCAACGGCGCACAGCCTACGGAGATAGTGAGAAGCCTTTTCAAAAAAAACGGCGTGATAGCATAAAGAAGCAAGCATGCGTCAGTAATATTATTGCGCCATCAACTAAACATTGGAGTCGTGACGGTCTTTTTCCCGTCAAGCTGTGTTGGCAAAACCTGCCGCCTTGCCTGACCTGGGAAAATCCTCGCTATTTTGTCCAATGTTTGCAAATAAGAAAGAGGGGGATCGTTTAAATGGAAGAATTAGTGAAAATGATCGCGGCATCTTTAGTCGAACATCCGGAAGCCGTGGAGGTTAAAACTGTGTCCGGAGAGGAAGGGACAATCATCGAACTGCGCGTTGCGCCGGACGATATGGGCAGGGTGATCGGAAAGCAGGGCAGGATCGCGAAAGCGTTGCGCACGGTGGTAAGAGCCGTCGCGATGAAAGAAAACGAGAGGGTCTCGGTCGAGATCGTACAGTAGCCGGCGGATGGGAAAAATTCTGACGGGCAAAATCGTGAACGTGGTGGGATTGAAGGGCGAACTGAAAGTTTACCATTATTCGGACAGGGCGAATCGGTTTTCGGGCTTGGATTCCGTGTATGTCGGCGATGAATTGTGCGAGATCGAAGGCGTGCGTTATGTGAAAAACCTTTCGATAATTAAATTAAAAGGGATCGACAGCGTAAATGAGGCCGAAAAACGGCGGGGCAGGGAAGTGTTCATCCTCGAGGAGGATCTGCCGGGGCTGCCGGAGGATGCGTATTACGTCAGGGATCTCATCGGCGCTGCTGTCGTTGACGGCGGCGGCGGCGTTTTGGGAGAGATCCGCGATGTCATACAGAACCGCGCTCAGGACATTTATGAGATCGGCAGACCCGATGGGGGCGCGTTCCTGCTGCCCGCGGTAGGCGCCTTTATCAAAAACGTCGATCTGGAAAACAGGCGCGTAACGGTCGAACTTCCGGAGGGCTTGTTAGATCTGTGAACGCGGCGGCGCGATGGGATTTTTAGATGAGGATAGAGATATTGACTTTGTTTCCCGGCATGTTTTCCGCCGTTACCGGCGAAAGCAGATTGGGAAGGGCGCGGGAAAGGGAAATTTTAGACATCGCCCTTTTTAATATCCGGGACTACAGTTTGGACAAACATAAAAAAGCCGACGACTATCCTTTCGGCGGCGGCGCCGGCATGGTGATGACTCCGGATCCGGTTTTCAACGCCCTTTCGCGGATAGGCGCAGAGGGGAAACGTTTGATCTACATGTCCCCGAGAGGCAGGCTGCTGGACCGGGCGCTGATCGAAGAACTTACGCGCGAGGAAAAGCTGCTTATTTTGTGCGGGCATTACGAAGGAATCGACCAGCGGATATTGGAATATTGGCAAATGGAAGAAATTTCCATTGGAGATTTCATCCTTACGGGCGGCGAGCTTCCGGCCATGATCCTCGTTGACTCCGTAGCGCGCATGGCGCCCGGCGTCATCGGGAGCTGCGCCCATGACGAGGAATCGATATATTCCGGTCTTCTGGAATATCCGCAATACACTAAACCGAGAGAATACCGCGGCATGGAAGTTCCGGAGGCGCTGATTTCGGGAAATCACAGAATTATACATCTTTGGAAATTTGAGGAATCTTTGCGGCTGACAAAGGAACGGCGGCCCGATCTGTTTGAGGCCTTTCTCGCCGGCAGGGAGGAACTCGACAAGGACGAAAAAAAGATATTGGAGCGCGTTGAAGGCGAAAAATCTTGTAAATTGCCGCTGTCTGCTATAAAATAAGGGGCGCGGGCGCATTAAATGAAGAAGAAAAATAAGATAGCGGTTTTTCTTTTTGTTTTTTCCCTCGTGGGCCTTTACGTTGTGATTTATGTGATCCCCGGCGTTACGGACAGCCTGCGGCGGACGACGGTGCTTGAGTTTGGGCATCTGCCGGTTTCGGACACGGTCACGGGCTGGATAGTCAGGGACGAAACGGTATACCTTGCGGATCGCAGCGGAAATACGGCGTATTATGTGGGGGAAGGCGTTAAAGTCCGCAAAGGCGTGAAAATTTTAGATATCGCCGGAACGGGAGAAGCCCCGGAGACGTCAGAATCGGCGCTTAGCCTTTTGACGGAGCGTGTCGGCGGGGCCGGCGCTTTCATGGCGGAAAACACAGCGCCTGAAAGCTGTGTTGTGAGCTATTTCGCGGACGGCTATGAAACGTTGTTTTCCCCGGATAACATGCGGACGATCACCAAAAAGCAAGCCGAAGCGCTGGAAGGAAACGTAGAGAGGCTGGCGAGGGAGAGCGTCCTGCGGGGCGAACCGGTATGCAAGCTCGTGGACAACAGCATTTGGCGCATGTTGTTCTGGCTTAGCAAAGATTCGGGATCCGTGGTGAAATATGAGGCGGGGAAAACAGTCGCCGCGGTTCTGCCGAAAGGCGAAGTGAGCGGGAAGGTTTCGGCTGTTTTAGATCAGGGCGAGGACTGGCTGGTCGTTTTGGATTTTGACAGGTATTACGAAGATCTGGCGCAGATACGAAGCGTGGAAGCGACGATAGTGGCGGCGGATTATCAGGGTCTTCTCGTCGAAAATAAAAATCTCGCGTCGGAAAACGGGCGTCTTGGCGTCTATGCCAGACAAAAAAGCGGGGAGTTCGAGTTTGTTCCTGTAAAAGTCCATGCGAGCGACGGCGAGTGGTCGGTCATCTCCGTCTCAAGTTTCACGGACGCGGATGGAAAACAGGTGAAGACGGTAAACATATATGAGGAGATATTGAAGGATCCTGGGGCGCATTATCAGGAGAAAAAATGAGCATAGTAAAAAATCTTGAAAGCGTGCGGAAAAATCTCGCGGAATGCTGTGCCGCCGCCGGGCGGAAGCCGGACGAGGTTCTGCTCGTAGCCGTGACTAAAACGAGGAGCGTTTATGAAATCAACGAGATCGTCTGCGCGGGCGTTACGGATATCGGCGAGAACAAAGTGCAGGAGATCCTTGATAAATTTCAGGACGTTTTGTCGGTAAGATGGCATATGATTGGACATTTGCAGAGAAACAAGGTAAAATATATCATTGATAAGGTCTGCATGATCCATTCCGTTGACTCCCTGAAACTGGCTGAGGAGATAGACCGCAGGGCCGAACAGCACGGAATAATAATGGATATTCTGATCCAGGTGAACGCGGCGGGCGAAGAGAGCAAATCCGGCGTTGCGCCTGACGGGACAGAGAAGTTGATCATGGCGATCCTGAAAAGTTGCAGAAATATAAGAATACGGGGACTTATGCATATCGCGCCGGTCTCGGAAAACCCGGAGGACGTCGCCGTATATTTCAGTCAGGTAAAGGCGCTTTACGATCTGTGCGGGAAGATTGATCACGAGCGTCTCAATTTCCGCTATCTGTCCATGGGAATGTCCGGCGATTATCCTGTGGCGGTCGCTGAGGGGTCGAATCTGGTTCGCGTCGGGACCGCCATATTCGGAGCGCGTATGGCCGCTGTTTAAGATAAGGGCGTCCGCGATGATTTCCGCCTAAGACCTTTGCGGGCGGAGCAGGGCTTGATAGTATAACTTATTATATATACCTTAGGAAATAGGAGGGATTGCGATGGCGGGCGGACTGCTGAATAAATTAAAGGCGCTTGTTGGTATCGAAGAGATGGCAGAATATGATGAAGAGGAAGAATGGGACGCCGCGCAGGCGGAACGGAGATCCGTCGATCTCAAAGGCGCTTCCTACAGCGCGCCCATATCATCCAGGGTCGAAACGCACGACGGAAGCAGAGACAGGGATTCGAAAGATAAGGTGATCTCGATGCAGAATAAGACACTGAACGCTATTACAAGCCAATTTAAGCTGATCGTGACGGAACCCAAAGGCTTCGACGAATGTCCCCGGCTCGTGGACAGCCTGAAATGCAAAAAGCCGGTGATAATCAATCTGGAAAAGGTAGAATCGGACGCGGCGCGGAAAATTTTCGATTTTTTGAGCGGGGCGACTTACGCGCTGAACGGAAATGTCCAGAAGATCGCGAACAACATATTCGTATTCGTTCCGGAAAATATAGACGTGATGTCGAATACGGAACACAAAGGCATTGATTTCAGCGGCAACGCGAAAAGTCCATGGAAATAACAGGTACAGCGGGCGTATGAATATACTGATTTTGGCGATTTACAGGTTTTGTGATCTTCTCATGCTGCTTTTGGCGGCCCGCGCCTTATTAAGCTGGTTTGTAAACCCGCGCATGGGCGTACCGAACATAATGCTTTACCGGCTCAATTTTCTGCTGATCCGGCTCACGGAACCCATAGTCACGCCGTGCCGACGGTTTCTTTCCGGTTTCAATACCGGGATGTTGGATTTTTCCGTTATGGCCGCTATTCTGGCGGTCATGCTGGTTCGCAGACTGCTGATCGTGCTGATCGGGATCTTATTGTAAATTTATGAATGTTACGGGTTGATGCCTGCCTTTGAATAGTGACTGTACGGGGGGAATTTTAGTATGATCACGCCTTTGGATATACAGAACAAGCAGTTCCAGAGAGCCGTGCGCGGCTACAAGGAAGACGAAGTGGACGGTTTTTTGGATCTTCTCACTCTTGATATGGAGAAAATGATCCAGGAAAACAAGCGGATGAAAGAATCCATCAAGACGCTGACCTCCGAGGTGGAGCATTACCGGAGCGCGGAAAACTCGGTGCTCAATACGCTTGAAGCGGCCAAAGCGCTTATGAATGATATTTCCGCCAGCGCCGAGAAGCGGGCTGAAATTTTACTGAAAAACGCGGAATTAGACGCCGAGCGGATACAGCGGGAAGCGAAAGAGTCCGTGGAACGGCTTACGGAAGAAGCTTTCAACCTGCAAAGACGCTGGAGCATGTTCAAAACCAGATACAGGGGCCTTTTGGAAACCGAGCTGGAAAGATTTGACAATCTCAGCGCCGATTTGTTCCCGGAAAAAGAAATGGAAGAATTCAAACCGTTCGCTCATGAGACCGCCGAGGCCGGCGCGGAAAAAGAGACGGCGAAGCAGGTGATTCAAGCGCCGGACTATGCGGATAAGAATTCCCGGGCGAACATGAAAACAATAATCAACCTGAGAATGGGGGACGAGGTTTAAATCCGATGTACTTTATTGCGATCGCCGCGGCTGTCGCGCTGGATCAGATGATCAAATCCGCGGTGCGTTCGCATATCGCGTATTCCGTAAACGGCCAATCCGCGTATCCGGTGATCGACGGATTTTTTTATATCACAAATTATCACAATACGGGCGCGGCTTTTAATTTCATGGAGGATCATACGGCGTTGCTGCTCGTGATCACCGCGGGTGTGCTGGCCTCGTTGCTGGCCTTTCTGATCCTCAGGCGTAAAACGGAACACAGGCTGCTGCTTTGGGGAGTTTCTCTTATCGTCGCGGGTGGCGTGGGAAATATGGTTGACCGCGTCCGCTGGGGATATGTGTTGGATTACGTTCATTTATATTTTTTCCCATTCATTTTCAATTTCGCGGATGTCGCCGTTTGCACGGGCTGCGGCGTTGTTTTATTGTACTTGATCCTTTCCGAGCGCAAGGACGGCGGAAAGCTTCCCGATGAGTGACGAGCGCCGCTATGAATTGAGATTAGACGCTTCCGCGTCGGGAAACCGGCTGGACGCGGCGCTCTCAGAGCGGCTGCGGGATATGTCGCGCAGCTGTCTGCAAAAGCTGATCGGACAGGGGAATGTGCGGATCAACGGAGATATCGCGGACGAGAAGAAGCGCAGGGTAAAAGAGGGCGATCGCGTCGAAATAACCGTTCCCGCCGCCGGGAAGACGGAAATACTGCCTCAGGACATTCCGCTGCGCGTCATATTTGAAGATGAGGATATGCTCGTGGTGGATAAGCCGAAAGGCTTAGTGGTGCATCCCGCGCCGGGCAATCCCGACGGGACCTTGGTCAACGCCGTGCTGCATCACTGCGGCGGCAGACTTCCCGTCATAGGAGGCGAAACGAGACCCGGCGTCGTACACAGGATAGACAAGGACACCAGCGGCCTTTTGATGATCGCTAAAAATGACCGCGCGCACCGTTCGCTTTCCGCTCAGCTTGCCGCTCATAAAATCGCGCGCGAGTACCACGCGCTGGCGTACAATAACCTGCGTGAGGACAGCGGGACGATCCGTTTTCCCCTCGGAAGGGATCCGCTGAATCGCAGGAAGCAGGCGGTGGTGGAAAAAAACGGCCGCGAGGCGGTTACACATTACCGGCTGCTGGAGCGCTTAGGCGGATTTGTTTATCTGGCGCTCAGGCTTGAGACAGGGCGCACTCACCAGATCCGCGTGCATATGGCTCACATAGGGCATCCGCTCTTAGGCGATCCTCTTTACGGGCCGCGAAAGAAGAGGATGGGGATAGACGG
>JAITPU010000086.1 GCA_031289235.1 Eubacteriales Family XIII. Incertae Sedis bacterium | reverse complement strand
TCGTCTTTTTCTTTTTTTATTCCTTTCATTTTTTATTCCATCCACTTCTTTCGTAATCAAAACACTATCTCGTATGTTCCACATGCTCCAACCCCTGTTCGAATATGCGCTTTACGTGATCGTCGTCCAGCGAATAACAGACGGATTTGCCGCGTTTTTCATACTTGACCAGCCTGACGTTGCGCAATACCCGCAGCTGATGGGAAACGGCCGACTGGCTCATGTCCAGCAGCGCCGCGATATCGCAAACGCACATTTCCGCTTTAGAAAGGGCGAACAGTATGCCGAGCCTGCCCGGCTCGCTGAAGCTTTTGAACAGCTCCGACAAACGATACATATCGTCGCCGTCGGGTATTTCTCCCCTTACTCTGCGGATCAAATCTTCGTTTCCGCCGCCGCATCCGCAAAGGACGCCGCTCGTTTCTGCCGCCTCTTTTCTTTTATTCACCGCAAAACTCTCCCGCGCGCCCTGTCTTTACGAGCGCTTTTACCGCGGCCCACAGCCGCGCCGATATATGTCCGGATCAAACACATGAATATATGAGCATCTGCTCATATATTCATAATATATCTATATACCACGTTTGTCAAGCCCCTATTCACCTTTGTCGACGCTTGCCTTTTTACAGAGCTTCCCTGCCTGTTCACGGCCAAACCCTTGAATTGCGGCTTACTTAATATAGTAACTATTATTTCACGCGATGATTTTTCACGAAGAACGCCGAAGCTTTTGCTTGACATTTTTTATTTTTTGGCTTAATCTTATCATAGACTATTTTGCAGTCATTTCTTAATTAAAGGTTTTTTTTATTTCCGCGTTCATAAGACGCGAACGGTTTTTTCCTTATGTTTCCGGATGGACTCGTCTGGCTTGAAATGCCATGCGGTTAATCATAATCAGCAATTTCTTTAGAATGGAGGAGTTAACAAAATGAAAAAACTTTTATCTTTATCGGTGGTTGCTCTTTTGGTATTCGCGCTTACAGCCTGTGGCCTCACTCCCAGCGGCAACGGGAGTGACGTGACAAGCGCCGGGAAAATAGGCGTTTCCATGCCTACCCAGAGTTTACAGCGCTGGAATCAGGACGGTTCCAACATGAAAGCAAAGCTTGAGGACGCCGGCTACACGGTAGACTTGCAGTACGCCGGAGACAACGATATTCCCACGCAGGTTTCCCAACTTGAAAACATGATTTCAGGAGGTTGTAACGTGCTGGTCATCGCCGCGATCGACGGCAGTTCGCTCTCAAACGTGCTTGAAAGCGCCAAAAGCGCGGGGATTCCCGTTATCGCTTACGATCGTCTGATTATGAACAGCGATGCGGTTTCTTATTACGCGACCTTCGACAACTGGCTGGTCGGCACCCTTCAGGGTCGGTATATCGCCGACGCGCTGAAATTGGACAGCACCCCGGGACCTTACAACGTTGAACTGTTCACCGGCGCGCCTGACGACAACAATATCAACTTCTTCTTCGGCGGCGCGATGGAAGTCCTGCAGCCCTATATTGACTCCGGTAAACTCGTTGTTCCTTCCAAGCAGACCTCAAAAGAACAGTGCGCGACAACCGGCTGGAATACCGAAGCCTCTCAGACCCGTATGGAAAACCTGATTTCTTCAAACGGATACGGTCCCAACGGCACAAAGCTTGACGCGGTGCTTTCCAGCAATGATTCCGTTGCCAACGGCATCACCAACGCCTTGGTTGCCGCCGGTTATACCGCGGAGGACTTCCCGATAATCACGGGTCAGGACTGCGATAAACCCACAGTGAAAAACATTCTCGCCGGAACTCAGGCCATGTCCGTATTCAAAGATACGCGCACCTTGGCTGACCAAGCTGTAAATATGGTAGACGCCATCCTGCAGGGCGGCTTGCCGGACGTTACCGATACCGAAACCTATGACAACGGCAGCGGCATCATACCCGCTTACCTCTGCGAACCTGTGGTTTGCACTACCGAAAACTACAAATCCCTGCTGATCGACAGCGGTTATTACGCTGAATCCGATCTTCAGTAAGCGGCTGTTACAGCGCTTAAAACTGATTGGGCGTCCGGCCGAAATATTTCAGCTTTCTCGCAAACGGCGGGAAGGAGCATCTGTTTAAAATCGTTACTGCGCAGGCGGGCGGGAGCACCCCGCCCGTCTGCTTTTGTAATATCGCGATAAATTGATATTATGAAAAAGGGAGCGCGCCCGGTATTCTGTTACAGTATAAGCTTTCGGGTGGTTACCGGTTTTCCCTTGCGGCGGTTCGTTTTATGGATTATGACGTTGAGTTGTAATGCGTGCTAAAATAATATTTTCATCAAAAAATAGGACGAATTGAAAGGGGTGAAACCAACTTGAAGGATTACCTGCTCAAAATGGTAAAGATCACCAAAGCTTTCTCCGGCGTGAAAGCCCTGAATAATGTAAACCTTGATATTGTCGAAGGCGAGATTCACGCTATCGTGGGAGAAAACGGCGCTGGGAAATCCACTCTTATGAACATTCTCAGCGGTATTTACGAATATGGAACCTATGAAGGCGACGTCACCTTCGACGGTGAACTCTGCCGTTTTTCAAATATACGGGAAAGCGAAAAGAAAGGCATCGTTATAATCCATCAGGAGCTTGCGCTTGTCCCATATATGAGCATTGGCGAAAACATGTTCCTTGGCACCGAACGCGGTAAAAAAATGAGCGTCGACTGGGACGAGACGTACCGCAAGGCGGACGAACTGCTTAAAGTGGTAGGTCTGCATGAATCTTCAAGGACGCTGATCAAGGATATCAGTATCGGCAAGCAGCAGCTCGTGGAAATCGCGAAAGCTCTGGCGAAAAATGTCCGCCTGCTCATTCTGGACGAGCCCACAGCTTCGTTGAACGAAGACGACAGCCAGAAACTTTTGGATCTGCTCCTGCGCTTTAAGCAGGAAGGAATGACTTCCATCCTCATCTCTCACAAACTTTCGGAGATTTCACGCGTGGCCGACCGTATCACTGTGATCCGCGACGGCGCGGTCATCGAAACCCTCACGAAAGGCGTGGACGATATCGGCGAGGGACGCATCATAAAAGGTATGGTGGGACGGGAAATCAGCGACCGCTATCCGAAACGCCAAAGCGAGATCGGTTCTGTGAACCTTGAACTGAAAAACTGGACGGTGTATCACCCGGTTTACAACCGAAAAATTTGCGACAACGTCAACATCAATGTGCGCCGCGGCGAAGTCGTCGGCATCAGCGGCCTTATGGGCGCGGGGCGCAGCGAACTTGCCATGAGCGTTTTCGGCAGG
>JAITPU010000033.1 GCA_031289235.1 Eubacteriales Family XIII. Incertae Sedis bacterium | reverse complement strand
ATCTTCTGACGAACCGATGAGCCATTTGAAGTGTCTCGTGGGAATGATCGACGAGCTGCTGGCGGAACGCCGTCTGGAGAGGAGAGATATAAGCTGCGTAGCGGCTTCGGAGGGGCCGGCTTCTTTCACCGGCGTCCGGATCGGTATATCCACGGCGCGGGCAGTCGCTCAGGCGCTGCGCGTAGAAACCGTCGGCGTGTCCACGCTGGAGAGCTTCGTATACAACCTGCCGGATTACAGAGGAGCGGTCTGCCCGATTTTTGACGCGCGGCGCGGCGAAGTTTACTGCGGCGCGTATTATGTAAACCAAGCTGATGAAGTTAAAACCTTGATCACCGGAAGGGCCTGCCTCGTTGAAGAATTGTTTTCCGCTATCGACGCGGTGAATTGGGACGGATATGCCGGTCTTGAAAAAGACCTGATTTTTTTTGGCGACGGCGTTCCGGTATATCGCGCGAAAATAGAGGAATGGCAAGCTGCATCGTCTATCGGCGATATACGAATTTCAATGGCGCCGGCGGAGTTCGCCACGCAGCGCGCGCCGTCCGTAGCGAAGCTCGCCCTTGCGCTGTGGCGTCGCGGGCTTGCCCGGCCGTTTTCGGAATTGAAGCCCGTGTATATGCGCATGTCGGAGGCGGAGCGAAAACTGCGCGGCGCGGTCGGCGCATGAGGGACGTGTGTTTTAGAAAAGCGGATCCGGGCGATATTGAACGCATGGCTGAATTGGACGCCGTCTGTTTTTCCGCGCCGTGGACGAAACAGGCTTTCGAGCGGGAAATCTATGAAAACAGTCTGGCGCGATACCTTGTATGCGAAACCGGCGGCGATTTTGCGGGCTACGCGGGGCTATGGGTCATCGTAGACGAAGGTCATATCACGAATGTGGCGGTGCATCCGGATTTTCGCAGGTTTGGCGTCGGCGCGGCGTTGCTGGCGGCATTGATGGACTGGACGGAAAAGGAGGATCTCCTGAGAAACTTTACGCTGGAGGCGCGGGTTTCCAATGAAATCGCGATCTGTATGTATGAAAAGGCGGGTTTTGTTTCCTGCGGCCTCAGAAAGGGATATTACGCGGATACGGCGGATACGAAGGAAGACGCTCTGATCATGTGGCGATCTTGCCGCGCGTAAAGACTGCAGTGAAAGGGATTTTATGAAGAAGCGTCGTTTTATCACGCTGGCGATCGAAACAAGCTGCGATGAAACGGCTGCCGCCGTATTGGAAGACGGAAGAAACGCATTGTCAAATGTTGTTTTCTCGCAAATTGAGGAGCACAAGGTCTTTGGCGGAGTCGTGCCGGAGATCGCTTCGCGCCTGCATCTGGACCGGATCAATTCAGTCATCGACCAGGCGCTTTCGGAAGCGGGCGCGGATCTGAACGATGTGGATCTCATCGGCGTCACTCAGGGGCCGGGACTCGTCGGGGCTCTTCTCGTCGGGCTTGCCGCCGCAAAGGGAATCGCGTGGGCCGCAGAGAAACCTATCGTCGGCGTACAGCACATACAAGGGCATATCAGCGCCAACTATATTGAGCATAAGGATTTGGCGCCGCCGTTTTTAGCGCTGGTGGTTTCCGGCGGGCATACGAGCATTGTGGATGTGAAAGGCTATAACGAATTTGAAATTCTTGGAAGCACGCGCGACGACGCGGCGGGAGAAGCTTTCGATAAGGTGGCGCGGGTGTTGGGGCTTGGATATCCCGGAGGGCCGAAAATCGAAGCCGCCGCGAAGGCGGGCGATCCGAAAGCCGTGATGTTCAAGAGAGTTTTTTTGGAGAAAAACAGCCTGGATTTCAGTTTCAGCGGCGTGAAAACGAGCGTGATCAATTATTTTAACGCGGAAAAACGATCCGGAAAGACGGTCGATGTCGCAGATGTAGCCGCGAGCTTTCAACAGTCGGTCATGGATGTGATCGTGGCCAAAACCATGCTCGCGGTGAAACGAACCGGTTATGGAAAAGTCGCCGCGGCGGGCGGCGTGGCCGCGAACGGATTGCTGCGCGGCATGTTGGCGCGGGCCTGCGACGAACGAGGGATCCGGCTCTGCTTTCCCCCGCTCGCGCTCTGTACAGACAATGCCGCGATGATAGGCGCGGCGGCGTATTATAAGTATAGAGAGAAGGGGCCTGACGATCTGACGCTGGACGCGTTTCCGAATCTGGTCCTGTGAGACGCGTCAGCGCGGTTCCGAAGGGGAGAACAGAAGCTCCCTGCTGATATTTGAATAGTAACGCGGGCGAAGAAAATATTTCGCCTTTTTTTAAATAAATATTGCAGTAGCGGAAAAGGTAAATTATAATAGGGATTGATTCGGGTAGGCTTTTGACGCCTGAAAACGTATAAAACCGAGTTTAATGTTACTCCGTCAATTAATACAGCGACGAAGCGGCAGAAATTTTTTCGTCAGACAGAGCGGCGGATTCCGTTGATACCGGCGGGTATCAGCGAAAGCTGTCAATGTTGCTGTCCTTTTTGCCAGACCGGCCGGAGGCCGGGGTGAAGAGCGCCGCGGCGTGATGGAAAAAAACGTCGCGGTTTGCTGTATATCGGTCGTCGGAGAATAGAGACGCAGAGTCTTGTCTGAGAGCCGGAGGTAAAAAAATGACTTTTGATAAAGTGAAAGAGATCATAGTTAATCAACTGCAGGCAGAAGACGCGTCTGTGACGGTGGATACGCGCTTGATGAAAGATCTGGAGGCTGATTCCCTTGATGCGGTCGAGATCATTATGGCGATTGAGGATGAGTTCGAAATTGAAATCCCCGATGAGGAAGCTGAGAAATTTCAGAATATCGGCGATATCGTGAGATATGTGGACGAAAAGATCAGTCAAAAATGAGGGATGATTCTAAAATTTCAGATGCTGTCATAAAGAGGCTGCCGAGGTACAGGCGCTATCTGGAGGATATGAGGCGCAGGGGCGTCGACAGGGTGTCTTCCAATGAATTAAGCAGGATAGTCGGCTATACGGCGTCTCAGATCCGGCAGGATTTGAACAACTTCGGGGGCTTTGGCCAGCAGGGTTACGGTTATAATGTCGAGAGCCTGTACGAGCAGATCGGCAATATCCTTGGTTTGAATCAGGAATATAAAATGGTGATAGTCGGTACGGGAAACCTCGGGCAGGCTATCGCGAATTACACCCGCTATAATAAATCAGGCTTTATCGTTTGCGGCATGTTTGACGTAAATCCTGAATTGATAGGTCTTCGCGTAAACGAGATTGCGGTGCGGGATTATGAGACGCTGAACTCTTATTTGGCTGAAAACGATATTGATATCGGCATTATCACCGCGGGCAAAGACAGCGCGCAGGAAGTGACGGACAGGCTTGTGGAAGGCGGGGTTCGCGGCATATGGAATTTTGCGCCGATGGATCTCAGTGTTCCGGCGCATGTGGTTTTGAGAAATGTGCATCTGAGCGACAGTTTACATTCGCTGGCTTATTATATCAACCGCAACAAAAATCAAAAATAACCGTTTCTTTTATTGTGCCATGGTTAAATATCGGCGGAGCAATAAAAGAAACGGTTATTCAGTTTTTGTTTGAAATTTAATTTCCTGAGATGGTGTTTACGCTTGCACGGGCGCGCCGACGAGACAAGCGCTCGCGCAAGCTCCGCAGTCGATGCACTTGTCGGGATCAATCAGATAAGGGGATGGGGATCCGGCGGAAATCGCTTCAGCGGGACAGTCCGCGAGACAGGCTCCGCAGCCGGTGCATGTATCATTTATTACATATGCCATGATTAAATACCTCCTTGGTTATTCCTGATTCAGACAGGACGCCGGGAAAATAATATTTTCGTTTATTATTATAAGCCGATATCTCTGACGGTGTCAAGGAGAAAGGGAAAGCGCGGGGCGCGAATTTCCCCGTCGCCGCATGTGTCCGATGAAAGTTTACAGCCTTGTGGGGAAAAGCGGGACGGGCAAAAGCTATCAGGCTATTGATCTGTGCCGGAAAAAAGGGATAGAGAGTATAATTGACGACGGGCTTTTCATCGTTGGAAACAGCATAACGGCCGGAATATCGGCCAAGCGGCAAGCCACGAGAATCAAGGCGATCAAAACGGCTCTGTTTACGGAAAGCGCGCACCGGAATTCGGTGGCGGAAAAAATCGGGGAAATTGCCCCCGGGTCGATTTTGGTGATCGGGACTTCGGAGCGCATGATAGCGCGCATTACAGCCCGCCTGGGTCTTCCCGCGCCCGAAGAGACCATTTATATAGAAGAAATCACGAGCGAAGAAGAGAGAATCGTCGCCGGCCGCCAGCGCGATGATATGGGGCAACATATCATTCCGGCGCCGACGTTTCAATTGAAGAAAGACTTCTCCGGCTATTTTATGCACCCGCTGCGGATGTTCAAGGATCTGCGCGGCGGGCGGACGCCCCTTCCGGACCGTTCGGTAGTGCGCCCCACGTTCAGTTATCTGGGAAATTATACCATTTCTGACAGAGCTTTGTCGGACATCGTCAAAGTCGCGGGCGTGGACGCTGACGGAGTGGTAAAAATCATAAAAGTTTTCGCGGATAAAAAGAACGACGGCCTTGTGCTGGATCTGACGGTCATACTTCGTTACGGCGTACAGATCATCGACGTGGCAAAGGCCTTGCAGGAACAGGTGCGCGGACAGGTGGAAATGATGACGGCGTTCAATATCAGCGCGGTGAATGTGAAAATAAAGGGTCTGGCTT
>JAITPU010000001.1 GCA_031289235.1 Eubacteriales Family XIII. Incertae Sedis bacterium | reverse complement strand
CAGCAATCCCCGCCGCTTTGTCTGATGTTCAATTATTGGCGCAATGAGAAGCGTTCATCCTTGTATCATTCGCATTTTCAATGTATACTATCCTAAAGAGGATATGCGCGAAGAAATTTCGGTTCTATCTTGAAGCCACAATGTTCAATCGCCGTTAGACGATGAAAAACCAGAACAATATTAAACGCGAGTTAAACGCTGTTCGCGTCGAACCGCACAAACAGACGAAGGACATGGCGTCATTTCAGAGCCACGCGGGCGCTGATTGGAATATTGAAGGAAACTATTTATGCCTGAATGGAAAGATTATTCAAAAGAGCAGCTTCTGAAACTAAAGGCCGAATACCGGCGAAAATATGAAGAATACCGCAGTCTGGGACTGAACCTTGATATGTCGAGAGGCAAGCCCTCCCCCGACCTTCTGGACCTGAGCAACGGTCTGTTGGCGGGACTGGACACATATACGGCCGAGGATGGCGCAGACATCCGAAATTACGGCGTCCTCACGGGGATTCCCGAATGCAGGAGGCTTTTTTCAGATCTCTTGGACATTCCGGCGGAACAGATTATCATCGGGAACAACGCAAGCCTTGAGCTGATGAACAACGTATTCAGCCGCCTCTGCTTGTTCGGCGCTCAGGGGCATACCCCGTGGAGCAAGCTTGACAAGGTGAAATTCCTGTGCCCAAGCCCCGGATATGACAGGCATTTTGCCATCAGCGAAGCCTACGGCGCTGAGATGCAGATCATACCGATGACGGAAAACGGTCCCGACATGGATGTGGTGGAAGAACTCGTGAAACGTGACGGATCCGTAAAGGGGATATGGTGCAATCCGTTGTATTCGAATCCTCAGGGAATCGTTTACAGCGACGAGACCGTGGGACGGCTGGCAGCAATGGAAACGAAAGCAAAGGACTTCCGCATCTTCTGGGATAACGCCTACGGCGTACATCACATATATGAGGAACATAAAATTGCCGATATCCTGCGGCTGGCGGAGAAGGCCGGAAACGGGGATCGAGTCTACTACTTTTTCTCAACGTCTAAAATTACGTTTCCCGGCGGAGGGATCAGCATGATGGCGGCCAGCGAAGCAAATATAGCGGAGCAAAAGAAGCACATCTCCGTCCAAACCATCGGATACGATAAAATCAATCAGATGCGCACCGTAAAATTCTTTAAAAGCGCGGAGGGAATCAGGGAACACATGGTCAAGCTGGGCGCTCTTATCCGGCCCAAATTCGACTTGGTCATGGACACTCTGGACAGAGAATTCGGCGGGACGGGGCTTCTTAAATGGATACGGCCCAAGGGCGGTTATTTTATATCCGTCGATACGCTTGAAGGCTGCGCGAAGGAAGTCGTCGCGGCGGCAAAAGCCGCGGGCGCGAAGCTGACCAGCGCGGGCCTCACCTTTCCTTACGGGAAGGACCCGATGGATTCCAATATCCGGATCGCGCCGACATATCCGGCGCCGGACGAACTGCGATCGGCGATGAATCTGCTGTGCGTCTGCATCAAATTAGTCAGCGCCGATAAACTCTTGAAAGAAAAATAGCGCCTGTCGCGCTGCGCCTGACGAAATAAATCCTCGCCCCTTTGTTCCAGTGTTTAGTTGGTGGAACAATAGTCGCCGGAGTAACAGCTCCGGAATCATGCGACGCGCGCGTTATACTGATTCGCATTTAAAACCTTACCTTAAAGCGAAGCAGTAGATACTGTTTTCCGCCATCCGTTCCAAAATTTAGAACGGAATCTAAATAAGAAACAGTATTAAAAGCAGGCCGGAAGGGAGCAAAATACTGAAATGATTGATCGTATGATTGAAGATTTGCGGAGCGGGAATAAAAAAACCATCGTATTCCCGGAAGGAAGCGACCCGCGCATACTGGAAGCGGCAAACAGGCTCGCGGCGCTGAACATACTTTCGCCGCTGCTGATCGGCAATGAAGAAGAAATTCTCGCCGCAGCGAAGCGGGCGGATATAAACGCGGACGGACTGAGGATAACAAGCCCGGACAGATTTTCCGACACTGAAAGAATGTTATCGGAAATGATTAAGCTGCGCAAAGGAAAGATGACGGAACAGGAGTGCCGGGAAACGTTGAAGAAATCCAATTATTTCGGAGTCATGCTGGTAAAGCTCGGATACGCCGACGGCCTGCTGGGAGGGGCGACTTATTCGACCGCCGACACGGTTCGGCCCGCGCTTCAGCTTGTGAAAACAAAGCCCGGCAACAATATCGTTTCCAGTTCGTTAATTATAACGAGAACGACGGAAGCCGGAAAAGAAACCTACGTGATGGGAGACTGCGCGATAAACGTCACGCCGACGGAAGACGAGCTTGTTGAAATCACGATGGAAACGGTGGCTACCGCGAGGATATTTTCTGTGGATCCGAAAGTCGCGCTACTGTCTTACAGTACTTTAGGTTCGGCAAAGGGCGCCGACGTTGATAAAATCAGAAACGCGGTCAAAAAGCTGAAAGAAATGAATGTAGATTATCCTGTTGACGGCGAACTGCAGTTCGACGCGGCTCTTTCGCCGACTGTAGCGGGACTGAAAGCGCCGGGGTCGTCTGTCGCCGGACACGCGAACTGTTTTATATTCCCCGATGTTGCTTCCGGGAATATAGGATACAAAATCGCGCAGCGGTTAGGAGGATTTGAAGCGATCGGGCCGATACTTCAGGGACTTAACGCGCCTGTAAATGACCTGTCCAGAGGATGCACGGCGGACGAAGCCTTTAAAATGGCCGTAATTACAGCGGCGCTCGCCTGACACGAAAACCGAGGTAACGGGCGGCGGCGCAATCCGGCGGACGTACACGATGTCTGTGCGCCGCCCGTCACCCCGGTTCGGACAGCGCGGCCCTGATGCCAATGGCGCAGTCTATGCGCTTTTTTTCCATCTCGCAGCCAAGCTCGTAAGGCTTAAGGATGCTTCCGCCGCTGAGCCAGGCGTTGGCATGGCAGCCGCCGCCGCAATAAAACTTCGCCCAACAGCGTTTGCAAGCCTCCTTGCTGTAAATGTGGGCGCGGCTGAAAATATCAAATAACTTGTTTTCAAACGAACCGTCCCTGACATTGCCGATCTTGAACGCCGCGTTTCCCACGAAGCGGTGACAGGGATAAATATCGCCTTCCGGAGATACCGCGACGTATTCCGCGCCGGCGCCGCAGCCGGAAACCCGTTTGACAGCGCAGGGACCCTGCTCCAGATCTATATTGAAATGAAAAAAAACGAAAGGCTTCCCGGCTTTTGCGTAAGCGAGACAGAGATCCGCCAGCCGGTCGTATTCCAACAGGATCGCGGGGATGTCTGCGTCGCGCAGGGTGTAAGCGCAAGCTTCGTCCGCGAACACGGGTTCCATAGAGACAGCGGGGAAACCCATATCGGCCAGATGTTTTACATCTTCTGAAAAATCAAGATTTTCCCGCGTAAACGTGCCCCTGAGATAATAAGAGCCTTTTCGCTTCTCGCCGAACCTCAAATAATTATCTGTTATCAAATCGTAGCTGCCGCCGCCGTCCGGCGTTTTGCGCATACGGTCGTTTACATGGGGACGCCCGTCTATGCTCAGAATGACGTTATCCATGTGTTCATTTATATAGGCTTCTTTTTCTTCGTCGAGCAAAAGGCCGTTGGTGGTGACTGTAAAGCGGATATTTTTGCCGTATTGCTGTTCCCGCTCCCTGCCGTAAGCTACAAGCCGTCTTATCACTTCAAAGTTGAGCAGCGGTTCGCCGCCGAAAAAATCTATTTCCAAATTTTTCCTGGCGCCGGATTTTTCTAAAAGAAAATCGACGGCCAGCCGTCCCGTATCTTCCGAAAGCGATGAACGGACGCCTCCGAAAGATCCCCCGTCGCCGAAACAGTAAACGCAGCGCATGTTGCAGTCGTGAGCCGCGTGAAGGCACATGGCCTTGATCACCGCGCCGCGGCGCTCCAGCACATCGTCCGCAAAGCGGGCTTCTCGGGAAAAAAGCGTCCCGTCGGCAATGACGACGCTGATCTCCGCAAACGCATCCTCAAGCGCCCCGCGGCTATGCCGCCGGATCAGGGCGGCGGGAAGGGCTTCAACAAAACCGTGTCCGGCGTCCGGGCTGAATTCAAGGCCGGGCCTCCAATGATCAAGCAGATCAGACGCGGCGTCGCTGACCACATGCACCGCGCCGCTGTTCACGTCGAGCACGATGTTCAGCTCCTGAAACCTGTATTTATGGATCATTCCCGTCATTGCCGCCCGTTTATCTGCGCCTTGTATTTTCACATTCCTGATTCGCCACCGTACAGGATGTCTTGCAGGCAGACTGGCAGGATGTCCGGCATTCGCCGCAGCCCCCTTCGTGAAGCGTGTTCAACGCCGGTTTCGCGATAGTGCGGATGTGTTTTAAGGCCTGCCGGCGTTCTGTTTCTGTGTTGCTCATGATCATTCCCTGTACAACGCGTCCGTGCGTTATAGATCCCTTTCTTTAATATTCTCATCTTCAAGTTTGTACAAAATAGATTGAAATGACGCCTTAACCCCCGTAAGTGCGCAAAACACGGCGCGTCGAACGCGCACCGAGTTTTGTAATATTATATGCGAACCGGACGCTCTTGTCAACGAAGCCATCAAGGCGGACCACGGGGCAAACGTATCAATTTTCGTTACAATTTTAGAAGGTAGGCTTAGAAAGTAGACGCCGACAGGGCGTGAAGCGGATTAACAAGCAAAACTATCTCTGTATCTGATAATTCTGAAAATACAAATAAAAACAGTCAAGCCCCAAATATTACATTTAAAGCAGTTATTATTACATTTGAAGCTTTTTTATGTTGCATTCCGCCGGGGAATGGTTTTACAATAACATCATGGCGCAGGCTCCCGCCATTCTCAAGCGGATTGCTGTTTTAAAGACACTCGTCCCGCCGGATACAAACGTTGCTTTTATATAGGTATCTGCGGGACTGAAGGGTTTCTGTCCGGAAAACAGCGGCGCAAGGCCGAAAGGGGGGGCGTCTGCGCATACAAAAACTTATACATGGCGGTCATGGGATTCAGAGAGGTTCCGAACATTTTAAAAAACGACCGCGATCAAAAAAGGAGGGGTATTATGTCTATCAAAATTGCATCGGCTCAATCCAAAAACATCAGGCTTTCACCTGAAATATCGCATTGTATTCTGTGCGAGAAAAATAGCGGTAAAATACGTTTCAGAGGCCATATGATCTGCGGCAGATGTCTGCAATACGCGAATTAGCAGGCTTGGTTTTTGCCCCGTTTCGGATATCTCAAAAAAGCCAGTATTTCAGCGGTTTCTGGCGTGTCCCATTTCATGAAAATTTGCATAATTTTGTACTTTTCTGTAATTTGTGGC
>JAITPU010000075.1 GCA_031289235.1 Eubacteriales Family XIII. Incertae Sedis bacterium | reverse complement strand
CCCTCCCATTTATATACCTATATGCCTACTTAATTATCGTAACACATGACCGCAAAAAAAGCAAGCCTTTTCCTTGCGTTATCAGTGTTTTTTTTGAAATTTTACTGCCTTCTTCAGTTGACTATGTGGCAAACTCGGGATATAATGTAGAAGTGGTACAGACGCGGTTATACTGTACTTATTGCTTCACTGGCTAAATATTGGAGTTGTGACAGTCTTTTTCGCCGCACCGCGTTAGCGGGCGCTTAGTGAAAAAATCTTCGCTGTTTTGTACAATATTTATCCGGCGGAACGATGATCGTTTTGAAAAATAACCTGTAGGCTCGGTTTGTCTTTTTTCCGCCGCGCCGCATTGGCGGGACTTGGCGCGAAGATGCGCTCAGGGGGAATGCAGGGAGGAGGTGGGATCAATGGCTCAAGTTATCGTGAGAGAAAACGAAAGCTTGGAGAGTGCGCTGAAGCGTTTCAAACGCTCCTGCGCGAGAGACGGTGTGATGTCCGAACTGCGTAAAAGAGAACATTACGAAAAACCAAGCGTGAAAAGGAAAAAGAAGTCGGAAGCCGCCAGGAAAAAGGCGAAGAAATACTGATCCGGCGTCGGCGCGGATTGCGAAGTTATGAGATAACGCGTGAGTGCCGTGAAAGCCAATCGGAATGCGCGGTCGGCGGCGGAAGCGTCAGAGAAATAAGAGAAATAGCGGAAGAATTTTGTGAAACCGGGGAAGCCGGGTTTCACGGAATCGGGATCTTGGAGCGTATGCCGGCGGAAAGCGCTCCAATTTTTTTTCGCTTGACGCCGTTTTATTTTCTTTTCGGATGCGCGCTTTATACAACCGGATCCTGCGCAGCCGGACAGCCGCCCGTTTTGGAGCGGCTCTTTGAAGTTGAATGATCTCTGAGTTGTTAAACAAGCGAAGAGAAAAATGGATATTATGTTAAGCGAAGAAAAGACGCTTGCTGGGACGGTTCTGGATCGCATGACCGCCGCGGGAGAGTTTTGCGTTTCGGAGGAAGGGTTGGATTCCGAGAATATCGAAGTGAGTCTCACCTTTGCCGGTTCGGATGAAATCCGCAGGCTCAACCTGCTGCACCGGGGCGTAGACAGCGTTACCGACGTGATTTCTTTTCCGCAATACGAAGATTCACGGCAGATCCCCCGGAACACGCGCGTTTCAATCGGGGATGTGGTCATCTGTTACGGCCGGGCGTTGACCCAGGCGGACGAATACGGGCATTCTCTCGAACGCGAGTTGGTATATCTCTTCGTACACAGCGTCCTTCATCTGCTCGGATACGATCATATGAACGAGGCGGACAGGGCGAAAATGCGGGAAACCGAAGAAAAAGTCATGGGTGGGATCGACCTTCCGCGCGAGGAGAAACAACTGTGAAGTCCGGATTTGTCGGCGTGATCGGCCGCCCGAACGTGGGTAAATCGACGCTGCTAAACAGCATTATCGGAGAAAAGATCGCGATATCCACGGACAAGCCCCAGACGACGAGAAACCGCATCAGGGGTATTTTTACAGAACTTTCAGAAAATGACAGCGAAAGCGTCCAGATGGTGTTCATAGACACGCCGGGTATCCATAAACCCAGGAACAAGCTCGGCGGCTATATGACCGGCGTGGCTGTAAACACGCTCAAAGAGGCGGACGCCGTGGTATTCATGGTGGATAACGGCCCGTCCGCCGGACCGGGGGACAAATATATCTCGGCGCTGCTGGAACATATAGATACGCCTAAGATCTTGGTCATAAATAAAATAGACAAAATGCCGCCGCAGGAATTCAAAGAAACCTTCGGCGAATACTACGGGCGTGGAGTCTTTCGCCATGTGATGGGCGTATCGGCGCTCAGCGGCAAAAATGTAGATGCGCTCATCGGCGCGCTGAAAGAGCTTATGCCCTCCGGTCCGATGTTTTTTCCGGAAGATATGGTCACGGATTCCCCCGAGCGCTTCATCGCCGCGGAGATCATCAGGGAAAAGCTGCTGCTGTATATAAATGAAGAGGTTCCTCACGGCGTAGCGGTCGAGATTGAGAGTTACAGTGAGGGAGCGCGGCTCACGCGGATCAGCGCGGTCGTATATTGCGAAAAAAAATCTCACAAAGGCATCATAATAGGTAAGGACGGCAGAAAACTGAAAGGCGTCGGGAAAAGCGCCCGCGAGGAGATTGAAAAACTCCTGGGGACAAAAGTGTATCTGGGGCTTTGGGTCAGAGTGAAAGAAAACTGGCGGGACAGCGATCACATGCTGAACGCGCTTGGATACCGTGAATAGATATGTATACGGAAACGGAAGGCATTGTTTTCAGGCAGATAAAATCCATAAGGGGGAGGCAGATAATCGTATTGCTGACTGAACGGTACGGCAAGATCAGCGCGGGGACTTCAATCCCGGGCAAAGGGAAAAACAGGACGTCGCTCGCCATCCGGCCTTTCACTTACGGGAGATATGAGATCAATAAGCTCAGAGAACTTTATCATCTCAACCGCGCTGAAACCGTTAACAGCCATTATAAGATCGGAGAAGACGTCGATAAATATTTGCACGCGTCCCACGCTTTGGAATTCACGGAAAAACTTTTGCCGGAGGGAGCGCCCGCTCCGCGAATATTAGCTTTGATAGCGGAATATTTTAAGATTATGGAACGGAGCGGCGGAGACTGCGCCACGCTTACGTTGGCGTATCAAATAAAGGCCCTCAAAATCTGGGGAGTCCGGCCCCGTTTGGACTCCTGCGCGCGGTGCGGCGGCAGGGAAGGACTTTCCTTTTTCAGCGCGGGCGAAGGCGGGGTTGTCTGTCAAAATTGCGTGACTGTTTTAAAAGAGAATGGCGATGAGGCATTGCTTTATGGCCCGAATTTTGATATAATAAATATAATGAGTTATTTTTTGGATCATCCGCTCGGCGGTTTCGCGCGCCTCAGTCTTGACGGGCGGATCCTCAAGGCGCTTCGGCAGGTTGTAAAGGAATACGCTGCGTATCACATGGATATCGGAACGCTGAACAGCGATATTTTTTTTACCGAGTAGGCAGCGCGGACAAGCCTGCGGGATTCTTTTCAAAGGCAGATTTCTGCATTTTTTTCTGGAGGTAATCATGGATGTCACATTGGAAAAAATCGAACTGGTGAAAGACAGAACCGGCGTGAGCTATAAAGAGGCCAAAGAAGCGCTGGAAAGAACGGATTGCAACGTCGTTGACGCCATCATTGATATTGAGGAGTCCATCAACCTGTCGGGCCGAAAGAAATTCGGCGCGCAAATCGGGGCGCGGGGTTCGCAGCTTATCGAAAAGGTAAAGGCGGTTGTAAAAAAAGGAAACGTATCGAAGATCATCGTCAAAAAAGAGAATGAAATAATTCTGAATCTTCCCGTCAGCGTCGGGCTGGTCGGAACGCTTCTCGCGCCTTGGGTGGCGCTTGCCGGCGTCGTCGCGGCTTTCGGTTCGAAGTGTGTCATTGAGGTCGTCAAAGACGACGGGCAAATCGTTGAAATCAGCGAGATCGCTAACGAGGCGTTCAGCGACGCGATAGACAAGGGCGCGGATTTTGTGGGCGATGTAAAGGAGAAGGGCGCGGATGTGATTTCCGGCGTCATGATGAAAGCTCAGGAATCTCTGAACAGGGTGAAAAGCGGAGAACGCGCGGACAGTGAGAAGGACGCGGAAGATTCCGAAAGCGACGTGATAGAAGAAAATGATGAAGAGTAGATCGGCGGCCTGAACAGAAGCCGGCGATTGAAGCGGAAGAGGATTGCATGGACGAAAGCGCGGATACAGGCGCGGATAACCGCAAAACGGGCGTTACGAACGTCACTATGGATAAAATAGTCGCGCTGGCGAAGAACAGGGGCTTTGTATATCCGGGTTCAGGCGTTTACGGAGGCCTTGCCAATACGTGGGACTACGGTCCCATCGGCGTTGAGCTGAAAAATAACGTTAAACGCGCTTGGTGGCAAAAATTCGTGCAGGAATCCAAATACAACGTGGGCATTGACGCGGCCATACTGATGAACCCGAAGACTTGGGTAGCCTCAGGCCACGCGGACGGTTTCGCCGATCCGCTGGTAGACTGTAAAAACTGCAAGGAAAGGTTTCGGGCGGATAAGCTTATAGAAGTCTATATCAAAGCAAACGGCGGCGCGGAGGCGTCGTTGGACGGCTGGTCAAACGAAAAACTGGAAAGTTTTATAGCGGAAAAGAAGCTCACATGCCCTGCGTGCGGCAAGTCTGATTTTACCGGGATTCGTCAGTTCAACCTGATGTTCAGGACTTTTCAGGGGGTAACGGAGGATTCGAAGTCGGAAATATTTCTGCGCCCGGAAACCGCGCAGGGGATTTTCGTCAATTTTCGGAATGTACAGCGCACGTCGAGGAAAAAGATACCGTTTGGCATCGCTCAGATCGGGAAGTCCTTCCGAAACGAAATCACGCCCGGAAATTTCACGTTCCGTACCAGAGAATTTGAACAGATGGAGCTTGAATTTTTCTGCAAGCCCGGCTCCGATCTCGAATGGTTCGGCTATTGGAAAAACTACTGCGTGGATTTTCTGAAAGCGCTGAACATAAAGGAAGAACACATCAGGCTGCGGGATCACAATAAAGAAGAGTTGTCTCATTACAGCAACGCGACTAC
>JAITPU010000009.1 GCA_031289235.1 Eubacteriales Family XIII. Incertae Sedis bacterium | reverse complement strand
AACCCCGTGGAGCCGTTCGTGTCGGACGGCACGACATACCTGCCCGTCCGCGCAATAGCGGACGCGCTCGGCAAAAACGTTTCCTGGGACAACGCTACGAAATCGGTCTACATTGACGATGCTTCTGCAACGACGGACCCAGGCCAGCAGACTCCCACGGACGTGATCAAGGATGCGATCACGGACGCGATTACGGACGCGGTCAAGCTAAACCCCGGCAATTAACCGCAGGGACTTCCCTGCAGGGACATACACGATAAGGGCGACGAAAGGGTCAGGGAACGTTTATTCGTCGAACGCGTACAGCGGCGTAACAGTCATTTAGACTGTTACGCGTAACGCCCGCGCTCTTTCGAGTTCGAGCCTCCTGTTGGCGAAAAGATTGTCATAACGAAAACAGCGCCTTTTCAGGCGCTGTTTTCGTTGGAGATGGTGGAGAATAGGAGGCTTTGCAGCCGCTTCGCGTCTGCCGTCCTGCGGCCGCCCACTCGGCGGCCTTGGACCGCTCGCTGCGTAACAGTCATTTAGACTGTTACGCGTAACGCTCGCGCTCTTTCGAGTTCGAGCCTCCTGTTGGCGAAAAGATTGTCATAACGAAAAAAGCGCCTTTTCAGGCGCTGTTTTCGTTGGAGATGGTGGAGAATAGGAGGCTCGAACTCCTGACCTCTTGACTGCCAGTCAAACGCTCTCCCAGCTGAGCTAATCCCCCACATCCGTTTATTATCCGCGATTTTTGTGTATTTGTCAATTAAAAAAATAAAGCTATTTGGCGAAAATATAACAATATGGCGCGCCCGATTTTAATATTGCTGTCGCGAGATTTTGCTGAATCGCTTGACGCAAACAGCCCGTCGGCCTATAATCAAAGAGGTTCTTGCTTTCTGCTTTTCGGAAAGTTTGCACTGCGTTTGAATTCGAAATAGTGTGTTTATTTGACGAGGTATTTTTGCATGTCCTCTATAACGAAGCTGAGATATATATTTGACAGAAAAATAAAAGTCAAGCTGGCGTTTCTGCTGATCGCGATCATCATCGGCGCGATGCTGGAAACCCTCGCGCTTTCTATTATTTCGCCTTTCATTTCTATTTTGATGGATAATTCCATCATCCAATCTAACAAAATCGTGAATTTTTTCTATAATCTCTTGGGATTTCAAAGCACGGAAGGGTTTTTAGCGCTTCTAGCGTTTTTGTTAGCTTTCGTATACATAAGCCGGGGAATATACATCTACTGGCTTAACAAGGTGCAATACGCGTTCATCGGGAAACGCCGGGTTGAACTGTCGAGCCGGCTGATGGAAAAAACGATGTCGAAACCCTATCTTTTTCACGCAAATAAAAATGTCGCGGAAATGCAGAAGGTTGTGGTGGACGATGTAGTACAATTTCTTAATTTGATTACAAGCATTTTGCAGCTGCTGACCGACGCTTTTATGACTATCTTTATCTTGGTGTTTCTGCTGGTCGTTTCTTTCCAGATGACGTTTGTAGTCATAGCGATGGCGGCAATTTGTCTTTTTCTGTATTTCAAAGTCTTTCGCCGCAAAATCAGAAAATTTGGTCAGAAAACCCGTGAAAAATACATCGAAATGACGAAAACGGTTAATCAGGGACTTGGCGGCATCAAGGAAGTGAAGGTACTCCATCGCGAAAAATATTTCGAGGACGCGTTTAAGAAGAGCGGAAACGAATATACGGCGGCGTGGCGGCGTTACCAGGTAATCAACTCCATCCCCAAACTGATCATAGAATCGGTATGTTTCAGCGGCGCGTTCGTTCTCGTCGGATTTTACATATTGACCGGAGCGAACGTCGTGGCCATCGTTCCGCAGCTCAGCCTGTTCGTACTGGCAGCTTTCCGCCTACTTCCGGCGATTTCAAGAATTGCGGGATATGTCACAGGTGTGATATATCTGATGCCGTGCGTGGACGCCATATATGCGAGTCTGTTTGAGGATGCCGCTTTTTATTCTCCGGTTTCGGAGAACAGGGCGAATATAAAAAATTCGCTGGATATCGAAATCCACGGCGTGACTTTCAGGTATCCCAACATTAAAACTCCGGTGCTGAAAAACGTCTCTCTGACCATACCCGACAAAACCGCTGTCGCTTTTGTCGGTTCGTCGGGCGCGGGGAAAACGACTCTCGCGGACATTATTTTGGGCATACTGTCGCCGCAGCAGGGTTATATATCTTATAAAGGCAAATCCATACATCAGGATTCGGACGCATGGGCAAAGCGCGTGGGTTACATACCGCAGCAGATATATCTGCTGGATGAAACTATTCTGGAAAATATCGCGTTTGGTATCCCAAAGGACGAGATCGACGACGAGAAAGTATGGAAGTCGTTAAGGCAGGCGCAGCTTGAGGATTTTGTGATGTCTTTGCCGGACAAGCTGCAAACGATTGTAGGGGATCGGGGAATCCGGCTTTCCGGCGGTCAGCGCCAGCGCATAGGGATCGCCCGCGCTATGTACGAAGACCCTCCTGTGATGGTTTTAGATGAGGCGACGTCCTCGTTGGACAACGACACGGAAAAAGCGGTCATGGAAGCGATTATGGGGCTGCACGGCGATAAGACTCTCATCATCGTGGCGCACAGGCTCAGTACCATAGAACATTGCGATATCGTATACCGCATAGACGGGAAACGGGCGGTGAAGGAAAGATAAGATTTCAGTTGCTGTGTGAAGGCAGCCGCCGAATAGGGCGGGAAGAGGAGATTTCCGCCGAGGTCTTTGCAGGCAAACTCAAGAGACGCGCCTTGCGCGGGCGCTCGCAGTACGCATATTGGCGCGCAGCCGAGACTGCCATGAAGCCGGCCCGGCCCCGGAGGAACATATCTTTTTATAATAACTATTTCAGGGCTTTGGATGGAATTTGTTCCACGAGAAATTTGCACAGGGTTTTCGACGCGTTTTTTTTGGCGTAAAGCGCGATTGTCGCCTGTAAATTTTGAATGCGGTCAGGGTGTTTGAACAAAGAAAATATCGCTTCGTCCAGAGGAAAAGATTTCGTGGCGTAAAGGGCGATGCCGTTGTTGAGCATGAACTCGGCGTTTCGCATCTCCTGCCCGGGGATCGGGTTGATCATGATCATGGGCAGCCCTTTGGCCAGCGCTTCAGATGAAGTAAGCCCCCCGGGCTTTGTGATTATGCAGTCGGCCGCGTCCATCATCAGATCTACTTGGTTCGTATAGCCGTATATATCGAAACGCTTTTGCAGGTTTTTGCGCTTGATTCTTTTATACATATTATTGTTGTTTCCGCAGACTACCATGGTTTGAAAATCAAAAGAGAGATGATCCAACATCTCAATGGATTCGTCGATTTTTCCGTATCCCATACTGCCGCTCATGAGGAGTATCGTAGGCTTTTGCGTTTCCAAGCCCAGCATTTCACGCGCTTTCTTGCGATCAATTTTTTTTGAAAACCGCGGTTTTATCGGTATGCCGAACGGCAGGATTTTATTGACGTCGAGTCCTTTACGCTGCATCTGAAATTCCAAAAGTTCGCTGGGCGTCACGTAGTAATCTATGTTCCGCGTTTCTTCCCAGAGCGGATGTACGGTAAAGTCAGTAATGATTCCCACCGCGAGCGCTGATGTCCATCCCCTCGTCTTCATAACGTTTACCAGGATCGCGGACAGCACATGTGTACATATGATCACGTCCGGCCGGGTTTCTTCAATGTATTTTTTCAAATCCCAGGCCAGCACTGTGTTGGCCATATGCGGAACGGAAAGCGTCCGGAAAGGCGTATTCTTTTTTACGAGGATGTTGTATAAATACGAAGACAGTTTCGGAATGTGCTGCGCCGATAGGAGATATCCTTTTGACACTAATTTCGAAAGCTTTGGATCTATGTACTCATAAGCGTCAATTATCATGCATTCCACGCCCATAGTATCCAAGACGTTGGAAATGGCTTCTCCTGTTTCATAATGTCCCCGACCGGCGGAAATACTCAATATCAGCGCTTTCATTTGTTTTACTCCTCTTTATAACTATCCCCTCGGCGACTGAATACAGCAGACGCGGCGGTCTTTTCCCGCAGACGGCCGCGCAGGACAGCCTGTCTGCGAAGGCGCCCGGCGAAAACAGCGCAAAAGCCATCTGGCGCTTGCCTTTGCATAGTCTCTTATTACTTATTATCTTCCCGGGGAACGGAGAGCGAGCCGGCGAAAAATTTCTTTGCCGGAGTTTTGTAAAGCGCGGAAGCCGCCAAAGACGCGAGCGCGAAACCCGCGACAAATTGCAGGATATTAGCCGGAACGCTGAACGCCGATACGGCGAAATTTCCGTAAATCAAACCGCCGGCGATATAGTATCCGAATACCATCCAGAGTCCTCCGCCTGCCATCGCGACAACCTGTTCGGCTGAAATCAAATTCATTTTCGTTTTTTTGATAAAAACGGACAAGGCGATAAGGAACAGCGGGATCAAAAGCGCCGCCGTCATAAGCTGTGTCTGAATCACCGCGAGGAATTCCATCAGAGAAGAGTTCTCGGCAACTTCCGCGGCGCTGATCAGTGCCGCCGCGTTATGCGCCGCCTCATATCGCACTATGCCGCGCACGGCGAGATTAAACAGCAGCCACGCCGCGATGATCCCGGCGCAGGCGATTACCAGCCTGCGTTTGTTTCCTGCGGTTTTTGTGAGAATCAAGCCGGCGACAAGCGCCATTCCTCCTTTTATGAGCAGCGTCCAGGGCGCCCAGTGCGCGAAACCCAGCGCGAGATCCGCCATGGCGGATCCTGTTCCCGCCGCTGCCGCGCCGTATTTCCAGCCTAATATCAGTATGGAGAGAAAAACCATGCAGTCTCCCAGATGGATATAGCCGTTGGTAAAGGGCAGGGGAATGACTATCGCGATAGTCGCGGCGGCGACCATCGCCGTCATCAGGCCCGTCAAAATGATTTTCTCTGTTTTTTTATTGCTGTGCGCCACGATCCTATCTCATCATCCCATCGGACAAAGCGGAGCCTCATCTTTTCCACCCGCTTATTTATTGCGGAACACCGCCGGGCGTTTTTCCAAAAACGCCTTCATACCTTCTTTTTTGTCCTCGGAACAGTAAGTGCTGACAGCCGCTTCTACCTCCATGACAAGCCCGGACTTCATATCCACGTTCACGCCGTTATTGACGGCGACCTTGGACATTTTCACAGCGATGGGCGCTTTGGTCATTATAAGCCTGGCGAATTTTTCGCTCTCCACCATCAGGTCAGCGGCGGGAAATACTTTTTCCACAAGCCCGATCCTGAGCGCTTCGGCCGCGTCTATTATTTCCGCGCTGTAAATCAGATATTTAGCCATGCCCTTTCCCACTATCCTCGGAAGCCTTTGCGTTCCTCCAAAAAAGGGGAAAATTCCCAAATTGACTTCAGGCTGTCCGAACTTCGCTTTATCCGAAGCGAAGCGGATATCGCACGCCATCGCCAGTTCGCAGCCTCCGCCCAGAGCGAAGCCGTTTACAGCGGCGATTACCGGCTTTTCTACATTTTCGATGAGATTCATCACCTCTTGGCCTTTTTTCGCCATTTCCCGGATGTCCGTGATGTTCAGTTCGTTCATCTGGGCGATATCGGCGCCCGCGACGAAGGCCCTGTCCGCTCCCGTCAGGATTGCCGCGCCTACTTCTTCCGCGAGGTGAATGCGGGTGAACACATCCGTCAATTCGTCAAGCAACTCCGTGTTCAGCGCGTTCAGCACCTTCGGCCTGTTGATAGTGACAAGGCCTAATCCATCTTTTATCTCAAATATTAGGTTATTATAATTTTCAGCCATCGTCGAGTTCCCCTTTCATAATTAACCTATGACGAACATGATTTCACAGCGGCAGGCCAGCTGGCCGCTCAGCCACGCTTCCGCCGTACCGGTTCCCGCCTTGCTCCGGACGCGTCCCAGCGCGACTTCCAGCCGCAGGGAATCCCCCGGAACCACCTTGCGGCGGAACTTTGCTTCTTTAATTCCGCCGAAATACGCGAGTTTGCCCTTGTTTTGCTCCATGGACAAGATCCCAACCGCTCCGGTTTGGGCCAGCGCTTCCACGATCAGCACACCGGGCATTATCTTATACTGTGGGAAATGCCCTTTGAAGTAATACTCGTCTTCTCGCACGTATTTCATAGCGACGACCCGTTTTCCGATTTCCAATTCCACGATTTCATCGATCAGAAGAAAGGGATCCCGGTGCGGGATGATTTCCATGATTTGATTTCTGTCCAAATTCATTTGCCTCTCCCCCGGCGTTCTTCCTATGAATATTTTCTGAATATCAATGTTCCGTTGTGCCCGCCGAAGCCCAGCGAATTGCTGAGAACGCAGGTCGCTTGTTTTCCCCGGCTTTTCCCCGGCACATAGTCCAAATCAAGCTCATCGTCGGGGACGTTGAGATTGATAGTCGGCGGTATAATACCGTCGTTTATGGCCATGATGCACGCGATCGCTTCGACGCTTCCCGCGGCGCCCAGCATATGCCCGGTCATACTTTTTGTCGAGCTGACGGGGATATCGTAGGCGGCGCTTCCGAAAACATCTTTGATCGCTTTGGTTTCGCAAAGATCGTTATAGAGAGTTCCGGTGCCGTGGGCGTTGATGTATCCGATTTCATCCGGACGGATCCCCGCTTCGGCGATTGCCATTTCCATGGATTTTGCCGCGCCTTTCCCGCTTGGCTCGGGCGCGGTTATGTGATAGGCGTCGCAGCTGCTTCCATAACCCGCAACTTCACCGTAAATTTTCGCGTTTCTTGCCTTCGCGTGCTCAAATTCTTCCAGAATGATCATCCCCGCGCCTTCGCCCATGACGAATCCGTCCCGTTCTTTATCGAACGGGGTTGAACAACGGTCGGGATCTTCGCGCTTCGACAGCGCGGTCATATTGGCAAATCCGGCGAAACAGGTGGGCGCGAACGGGGCTTCAGCCGCGCCCGCGACGATGGCGTCCAGATAGCCGTGCCGGATGGCGCGCCATCCCTCGCCTATGGCGTTAGTCCCGCAGGAACAGGCGGTCACTATATCCAACGCGGAACCCCTTGCCTTCAAGATTATAGCGATATTTCCGGCTAATATGTTGCCTATGATCATGGGCACCATCACCGCCGAGACCCTGCCAAACCCTCTTTCGAAACTCTTTTGCACTTCGTTTTCCAGCGTCATGACGCCGCCGATGCCGCTGCCGGCGTAAACGCCCAGCCGCGTCGGGTCGATGTTCCCCCCGCTGACAAGCCCGCTCATCTCAAAGGCTTCCAGCGCGGCCATAACGCCATACTGCGAAAACAGATCCATACGCCGGCCCTCTTTTTTATCGCGGTACGCGAAATCTTTCACTTCCGCTCCCATTTTGACCTTTTGCTTGGAAGAATCAAGTTTCGTGATCTTTCCGATCCCGTTCTTCCCCGATTTCATTCCTTCCCATGAATCCGCCGCGTTGTTCCCCAGCGGGGTAACCGCGCCTATGCCTGTGATCACCACTCTTTTGTTCATATTTCACATATCCTTGCATAACATATATAATAATTTGTATTGCTATATTGCCATTCCGCCGTCTATGCCGAGAACCTGACCGGTAATATATGCCGCGTCGTCGGAAGACAGAAAGGCCACGGCTTTTGCCACATCTTCCGGCCTTCCTTCCCGTTTCAAGCTGATGGTTTTCAGAATGGCTTCTTTTTGTTCTTCGGCCAAGACTTCCGTCATATCTGTGCGAATATAGCCGGGCGCGACCGCGTTAACCGTTATCCCTCTGCTTCCGAGTTCTTTCGCCGCTGACAGAGTCATGCCGACCAGTCCGGCTTTGGACGCCGCGTAGTTCACCTGTCCCTGGTTTCCGCGCAGCCCCGCGATGGAAGAAATGTTGATTATTCTGCCCTGTTTCTGTTTTATCATTATTGAGGCCACAGCCTGCGTTATATAAAACGCGCCGCTTAAGTTCACGCGGATAACCTCGTCAAAATCATCGGCGTTCATGCGCAGCAACAGTTTATCCTTGGTGACGCCCGCGTTGTTCACAAGTATGTCCACACGTCCGAACTCCGATTTCGCTTCACCGGCCACGAGCCTGGCAAATTCCGGAAGGCCGCCGTCCCCTTTGCGCAGCAACACCCGTATATGATAATTTTTTAACATTTCAGCCGTTGTCTCGGCCGCCTCGTCGTTCCCGCGGTAGGTAAGCAACAGATCCGCGCCTCGCTTCGCGAATTCCTCCGCTATCGCTTTTCCTATGCCACGCGTTCCCCCCGTGATGATCGCCGTCTTTCCCCGAAACATGCCCTTCGCCTTTCTTTTGTCTTCTGATTATCTTCTAAGAACTTATCTTATTGTAATTGTATCTGAAGATATGGTTCCGCCGGTAGGGCCGTTCCTATTTCAGCGATTCGCGGAGCGCTTGGTCCTGATTACCTTCAAGGCGTTTTCCAAGCTCTCTGCGTCTTCGACGTGGGCGGTTTCAGCGTCCGGAACGATTTTTTTCACAAGACCGGAAAGCGTCCGCCCCGGTCCTATCTCGACGAACAGTTCCACGCCGTCCTCATGCATGTTTTCGATGGTTTCCTGCCAGTATACAGGGCTTTTGAGCTGTAATACCATTCTGCTTTTAATCCATTCGCTGTCGGAAATTTCCTTTCCCTGATTTGCCCTCAGCTCTTTTCCCGTGACGTTGGAATAGACCGGTATGCCCGGCGCGCGGAAAGACAAATCCGCCAATTCCCGTTCCATACGGTCTGCGGCGGGGATCATCATGCTGCTGTGAAACGCCGCGCTGACTTTCAGCGTCAGTGCTTTCAGGCCGAATTCTCTCGCTTGTTTTTTAAGCCTGTCTACCGCTTCAAGATCCCCCGCAGCTACGGTCTGTTCCGGTGAATTGAAGTTCACCGCTTCCAAAACAGAACCTTCCCTGATCATTTCGATGCAGTTCAGGATTTTTTCCCGCTCGCCGAACACGGCCGCCATGCCCCCTTTGGGATTGCCTTCCGCGTCCGTACCTGCTTCAGCCATAAAAACGCCTCTTTTTCTGACTATAGAAAGCCCCGCCGGAAAAGCTTCCATACAGCCGGCAGCGGCGAGAGCGGCGTATTCTCCGAGGCTGAAACCCGCCATCGCTGCGATCTCAAGACCATCGCCGTCGTCTTTCGCGAGTTTGTCGAAGCCGCCCTTGAACGCGGCCCAAGCCGCCATGGTCATGGCGTATACCGCGGGCTGGGTAACGTGCGTCTGCCGCAGCAGTTCTTTAGATCCCTCGAAGCACCATCCTTTTATTTCTGCTCCCGCCGCGTCGAAAACAGCCCTCGCTTCCGGGTAATTATCATATAAGCTGCGCCCTATCCCCGGATACTGAGCGCCCTGACCGGCAAATATTATTCCTGTCTTCATAAATTTTTCTTGCCTCGCTGAACAATTCCTCTATGATTTCCGCAGCCTTACGCTCTTTTTTGATCAGGCCGGCTATCTGCCCGGACATAACGGAACCGTAAAGCATGTCCCCGTTCTTTGCTGCGGCTTGCAAAGTCCCGGAGCAACGCTCTTCAAATTCCGCGGAGCTGATTCCCCCCGCCTCCAGCTTCAAAATTTCTTTCGCAAATCTGTTTTTCAGGAGGCGAACCGGATGTCCCGTGCTTCTGCCTGTAACTATCGTGTCAGTGTCTTTCGCTTTGATGATCATTTCCTTGTATGGACCTGACACAGTACATTCTTCCGCCACGAGAAACAGTGTGCCAACCTGCACGCCTCCGGCGCCCAGCATAAACGCCGCCGCGACACCCCTGCCGTCGCCGATTCCTCCGGCGGCGACCACAGGTATTTCCACAGCGTCAGCCACCTGTGGAGTCAGCGCCATAGTGGTAAGCTCTCCGATATGTCCTCCCGCTTCCTGTCCCTCCGCTATCACCGCGTCCGCTCCGCTTCGCGCCACCCGTACCGCGAGAGCAACCGAGGCTACGACCGGCAGCACGCGGATACCCGCTTCCTTCAGTTTCGCGATGTATTTCCCCGGATTTCCCGCGCCTGTGATGACGGCCGCCGTCTTTTCCGAGTACAGCATTTCCATTACAGCGTCTGCGTACGGACTCATCAGCATGACGTTGACGCCGAACGGCCTGTCCGTCAATTGCCGCGTCCTGCGGATTTCATCGCGCACCCAATCCGCGCCGGCGTTGCCGGCGGCGATGACGCCGAGGCCGCCTCCGTTGCTCACAGCAGCCGCCAAACTGCTGTCGGCTATCCATGCCATCCCTCCCTGTATGATCGGATATTTGATTCCCAAAAGCTCGCATATATCTGCCAAGTTATGTTCCTCCGTTCGAATACTTTTATCCGGCTATCGCCTGCTCTAAAATTTCGAGGCCCTCGTCGATCTCTTCCCTGCTGATGACTAACGGAGGCAAAAGTCGGATTTTATCTTTCGCGCTAAGAATCAAAAGCCCGTTTTCGACGCAGTACCTGAGTGCTTCGTGCGCGGTTTTCCCTTCGATTTCTATTCCGAGCATAAGACCCATGCCGCTGATGCGGACGACGTTTTTCATGAGCTTCAAGCGGCCGGTCATATATTCGGACTTTTCCCGGACGCCGCGCAGAAAGGCCTCGTCAATCCTGTCCATCACAACAAGCCCTCCCGCGCAGACCACAGGGTTGCCGCCGAAAGTCGATCCGTGATCCCCGGCGCCGAAAGCGTTTTCGCACTTTTCTCCGAACAAAACCGCGCCGATAGGAAGCCCTCCCCCCAATCCTTTCGCCGCCGTAACGAGGTCCGGATTTACGCCGAAATGCTCATAGGCGAAAAATTTGCCGGTCCTGCCGGCGCCTGTCTGCACTTCGTCCACTATAAGCAGGATATCTCTCTCGGCGCACATCTTCGCGGCCGCCCGCACAAAATCCCGGGTCAGCGGGACGACGCCGCCTTCGCCCTGTATCATCTCAATCATGAGCGCGCAGGTTTTGTCGCCGGCCGCGTTCAAAAGCGCGTCCGTTTCATTCGCGGCGACATATTTGAATCCTTCCGAAAATGGATGGAAAAACTCATGGAAGTCCTCCTGTCCCGTGGCGGAAAGCGCCGCCATGGTGCGCCCGTGAAACGAATTGAGCAGTGTGATAATCTCATGCCGCCCGGCTCCGTACTTATCAAAACTGTACTTCCGGGCGGCTTTTATGGCTCCTTCGTTTGCTTCCGCGCCGGAATTGCCGAAGAACACCTTTTTCAAACCTGTTCTGGCAACCAGCTTTTCCGCGAGCAGCGCGCACGGTTCAGTATAATAAAGGTTGGACGTGTGCTGGAGAACGCCCGCCTGCCTGCTCACCGCCCGCGTCCATTCAGGATCGCAGAATCCGAGGGAATTTACACCGATGCCCGAAGAAAAGTCGATATATCTTTTTCCGTCCGCCGAATGACAGACAGCGCCTTTACCCGTCGCAACAGCGACGTCTTCGCGGGAATAGACGTGAGCGATATATTGATTGTCGAGTTCCTGCAGTTTGGCCTTATCCATTTTTAAACTTTCTTTCTACAATTTTCCATCATTGCTCCGACCGCTAAATGTAGACAGTCGCGCCGGTCTTTTTTCCGTCATTCCGCCTTGCCTTTTGCCTCAGCATCCGACAGGTTGACAAAAGGACAGCGGAGACGCCTGAGAAAAAACCCGCTTCATTTCGCGCAGCTGTCTTACGCGTAAAGCAAGGTCCCGACGCCGCTTTCGGAAAACAGTTCCAGCAATATGGAATGCTCTATTCTGCCGTCAATAATAGCCGCGTCTTTTACGCCGCCGCGGATCGCCCTGACGCAACTGTCGATCTTCGGGATCATGCCCCCTGAGACGATGCCTTTTTCAGTCAGTTCAGGGATCTCCTGTATGCAAATTCTGCCGATCAGCGTATCTTCGTCGTCCCGGTCGGCCAACACGCCTCTTACATCCGTCATTAAAATCAGTTTTTCCGCGTTTACTGCGGCGGCAATAGCCGCAGCCGCAGTATCGGCGTTGATGTTGTACGCCTGACCCGCCTCGTCCGCGCCGACGCTGGCGATGACGGGAATGAAGCCGTGTTCCATCGCGATGAGGATCGGTGTGGGATCAACGCTCTTGATATCGCCCACAAAGCCGAGATCTGCGGCGCCCCGTATTTTTTCCGTCTTGAGCATCGCGCCGTCAATCCCGCAAAGGCCGAGAGCGTTTCCTTTGTTGGAATGGATCAGGGAAACCAGTCCTTTATTCACTTTGCCCGCAAGCGCCATGACGGCGATTTCCGCCGTTTCGCTGTCAGTATAGCGCAGGCCGTCCACGAACGACGGTTTCTTTCCAAATTTTTCCATCACCGCGTTTATCTCCGGCCCTCCGCCGTGAACCAGCACGGCCTTGATGCCGGCTGCGGAAAGCCGGACGATATCCCTCATAACGGCCTTTTTAAGATCTTCGTTCAGCATCGCGCCGCCGCCGTACTTTACGACGATGATCTTTCCGGAGTATTTTTGAATATACGGCAAGGCTTCGATAAGTGCCTGCGTGCCGTCTGTGCGATCCGTCATATCCGCTTCCTTTCTTAAGAGATATCGCGCGTCAGGTGCGATATCTTGCGTTGATCCTCACGTAGTCGTAGGTCAGGTCGCAGCCATACGCGACAGCGTTCCCGTCTCCCTGATTCAAGCTGATAAGCAGCCTTATCTCATCTTCGCTCAGGATCTGTTTCGCGAGTTCCTCGTCGAAAGGACAGGCATTCGCGCGCCTGCAAACCTCAACGTCTCCCGAAGCCGACGACAATACGATATCGACCTTGCTCACATCGAAGTCCGCGTCCGCATAACCCGCGGCGCAGAGTACCCTGCCCCAGTTGGCATCCTCTCCGAATACCGCCGTTTTTACCAGCTCCGACTGCACGACGGACTTAGAAATCCTGCGCGCGGCATCCTGTCCGGGAGCGCCCGACACGACGCATTCTATCAGCTTTGAAGCGCCCTCGCCGTCTTTCGCTATGCCCCGGCAAAGCCGTGTGGTTACCGCGCGCAAAGCTTCACAGAATCCCTGAAAATCGTCGCCGTCTTCGTTAATAGCCGCGTTTTCCGCGAGTCCGTTCGCTATGATGGCGACAGTGTCGTTTGTGGACGTGTCTCCGTCTATGCTTATCTGGTTGAACGTGTCCGCTACGTCCCTATCCAAAGCTTTTTGCAGCATATGAGAGCTGATCGCCGCATCTGTCGTTATGAAACAGAGCATAGTGGCCATGTTGGGATTGATCATGCCGCTGCCTTTGGCGATACCGCCTATGCGGCATTCCTTGCCATCAATGGAAAAACTTGCCGCGAATTCCTTTTTTTCCTTGTCTGTGGTCATGATCGCGTGCGCCGCCGCGTCTGATCCGTCGTATGACAGCTTTTTCACCAGCCGCGGGATCCCGCGTTCGAAAGGTTCTAAAAATATAGGTTCACCGATGACCCCGGTGGAACAGACGATCACGTCGTTTTCATTGATGCGCAGCGTTTCCGCCGTCAGCCTGCATGCGCCGTTGGCGATTTCCACGCCGTTGGGAGCGCAGGTGTTGGCGTTGCCGCTGTTGCAGATAATCGCTCTCGCCGTCCCGTCCTTCAAGTGTTCCCGGTTGACGAGGATGGGCGCGCTTTTCACTTTGTTTTTCGTGTAAACCGCCGCCGCGCTGCAGGCCGCGTCGCTGACTATCAGCGCCAAATCTTTTTTCTTCTTGTTTTTTCTGATTCCGCAGTGAACGCCAGCCGCACGGTATCCCTTTGGCGCGCATACGCCGTTTTCAATATAGCAGATATTCAATTTTCACCGTTTTTCTTTCGCGTGACGCGAAGCGGCAGCTCAGACCAGCCCGACGTTTTCCGGAAGACCGAGCATGATGTTCATGCACTGCGCCGCCGCGCCGGAAGCTCCTTTGCCTAAGTTATCGTATCTCGCGGCTAACACTATCCTGTCGTCTTGCCCGTAAACCAAGATTTCCAAGCCGTCTTTTCCGGCCATTTCATTCGCGGGCAAAATCCCGTCCTCTGATTCCCATCCTTCTTCAACGACTCTGATCATAGGCCGGTTTTCATAATATTCCCGATACATCAGGCGCAGGTCTTTTAAACTCGCCTCTTTTTTTAAAAGCCGCCTGTGAAGAGGCAATGTCACCAGCATCCCGTTGAAATACCCGGCGACAATGGGATTGAAAACGATCGGCGTTTCGGCTCCCGACATCATCTGCATTTCCGGCAGATGTTTATGCTCCTGCGACAGCGCGTACTGCGCCGGCGCGCGCAAGCGTTCCGTCCGTCCGGAAGCTTCATATTCCGCGATCATTTTTTTCCCGCCGCCGCTGTAGCCCGTAAGCGAATGGCAGGAAAAAGGATATTCGCGCGGCGCTATTCCGTTGTCGATCAAGGGTTTCGCGAGCAGGATAAAACCCGTCGCGTGGCAACCCGGAACCGACACGCGGTCCGCGGCGCTGATTTTTTCGCTCTGCTCCCGGTTCAGCTCCGGCAGGCCGTAAACCCATCTTTCCGATGTCCGAAATGCCGTGGACGTGTCCAATATCCGGCATTTCCCGCCATTTTTTTCCGCGAGGTTGACGATTTCCAGCGACGCGGCGTCAGGCAGGCATAAAAAAGTGATATCGGCTTCGCCCATGCGCGCGAGACGCGCTTCGGCGTTTTTCCTTAAAGATGGTTCAATCTCTATGAGCGCGATATCTTTCCGCCGCCGGAGCCGCTCGAAGATTTTCAGTCCCGTCGTGCCTTCCCGCCCGTCAATAAACACCTTATGTGGCATGACTTATCCCCCGCGCCGCCGCTTCGGGGACGCGTCAATACATCCCGCGCCGGCCGGCGGCAGCAACGGATCCTGTCGCCTCTGCTTTCCGTTTTGCAGGACCGGCCGGAGGCCGGGACAAAGGGCAGGGCGGCGTGACGAAAAAAAACGTCGCGGTTCGTTGTATTTCAGTTGCCGGACTTAATAATAATTATACGCGTTCCTGCGGCAATGTCAATGTTTTTCCCCTTGTGAAACACGACAGGTAAGTAGTAAAAAGAAATGCCCAAAAGAATAAAAAGGAGACCCATCAAGGGCCAAAGCAGTTACAATGTAGTTGTAAACCAACGAGGTAACTGGAGAGACGAAGATAGGTCAGGATAAGGATATCACGAAAAAGTGGAAATGGAAACAGATTTCAGAAAAAGAGAAGTACGCAATAGAGGCGCTGCCTCGCGCGAGGCGGATCTTCGGATACAAACCGCTAACGATATTTACAACGCGGCTTAATGTAACTGCTAATATTATTCTGGGCAATTAATTTTACATTCTTCAAAGGCTCTTTTGTATGAAACTTTAGGTTGACTAATGCTATATTTTGATATACAATGGTAGTAAACGCAAGCATTATAAAGGAGGCAGTTATGGCACAGGTAAATATTAGAATTGATGACAAACTAAAAAGCGAAGGTGAGCTATTGTTTCATGAACTTGGGCTATCATTCTCAGCGGCAGTCAGTGTATTTGTTAGTCAAGCGGTGCGCGAGCGCGCAATTCCATTCAAAATTATAGGGAATCGTGTGAAAGATATCACGCTCGCCAGCGAAAAATCTCTCGCCAAAGACTGGCTTTCACCGGAGGAGGACGAAACATGGAAGGATTTATAAAAGGAGACGTGGTTGTTGTGCCGTTTCCTTTTTCGGATTTAAGCTCGTCTAAACGACGCCCTGCGCTGATATTGGCAAAGGCGGGAACAACCGACTTTGTACTCTCGCAGATAACAAGCCAAAATGTTGGAGACAGCCATGCTGTTAAA